>CAYZAD010000218.1:0-5033 GCA_964476315.1 uncultured Rhodobacterales bacterium | reverse complement strand
TAACTCCTCCTAAACCAACTTCTGACTTCGCGCCCGCAGCGCATCCGGCCAAGGCGCGGACAGGTATGGTAATCGCCTCGAATGGGCGAGAGATTTCAATCCCTTTCGCAAGCGGCCATCATGGACAAAAGCTCATCGCGTATCCGATGGCTCGAGACGACCCGGCGAGTGAAAAGGCCTGCCGTGCGATTGTGTTCCCAGCAATTGCTTCTACCGAGTTGCCTGATTGCAAAACCTGCATCAGCTCATCGAATTGGGCTCGGCTTGCATGGGTCCCAACCACGACCTGCGCGGCACCCGTGGAATTCCAGTTACCTCGGAAGGTATAGGTCATACCGTCAACAACGTATCCTACAACGACATCCCCGGAAAATGTGGAAACGCGCTGAGGTGTGAACCAGATTGACGGCCCGTTTTGGCCAATCGCGCCCTCTGGGCAATATACAGCAATGCTTGCCCCACTGGATGCAGACACCCGAGCCACCGCCGTACCTTGAGCATATCCAGATTGCCAACTCTGTGCGGTGAGCACAGCCGGTGTAGAAAGAAACAGAAGGCTCGCGACAAACGATAAACGCAGAAAATTCAGCATGATCTCCCTCTCATGCGAAGCGGAAATAACATGGGGGAAGCTGAACAAACCGAAGAACCAACGTCAAGGCTGTCAAAATCCATTCCGACGACGTGACGGGCCCATTTCAATAGGATGCCCAGCGTTTCGGTCACGGTGGCGCCAAAAAAAGGCGCAATCACTCTAACGACACGATATACGCCACCATGTCATCGATATTCCCGGAGATCATATACTCCGTATAGCGCGGCATCTCATGACTGCCCGGAGAGACGATGCGCTGCCTGATCTGCTCCTGCGACCGATACTTGGCGATGGCCGCAAAGCTTGGCGGGTCCTGTTTGAACGGTCCATTGGGCCGGACGTTATGGCACTCGGAACAGTATTCATCGGCAATATTCTTGCCCATCGTGACATTGGCCTCTTCCGAAAAAGCGGTCGAAGCCAATAGTAGTAATCCCGAAAGAGTTAAAAATACCCGCTTCATGTTTGGTTTCTCCTTCAATTGAGAAGGCTCAGGAGCTACAGCATGCAATGCAGGTTCACAATCACATGGATCACTGCTTGGACGGTGAACACGATCGGGCCGAGTTGAAGGCGATTTCCCGTTATCTCTGAGGGCACCAATGTTCGACGTTTTGTCTGATCGCACCTATCGGCATCTGTTCCTGGCACAGGTCGTCGCACTTTTGGGAACCGGTCTGGCCACCGTCGCTTTGGGCCTTCTCGCCTATGATCTGTCAGGTGACGGCGCAGCGATGGTGCTGGGCACGATCTTCACGATCAAAATGGTGGCTTATGTTGGCATCGCCCCCGTCGCCGGGGCGTTCGCGGATCGTGTCAACCGGCGTGTTTTGCTGGTGGCCCTTGACCTCGTGCGTGGGGCAGCGGCGTTGTGCCTGCCTTTCGTCACGGAGGTCTGGCAGGTCTATGTCCTGATCTTCCTGCTGCAATCGGCCTCGGCTGCGTTTACCCCGACGTTTCAGGCCACGATCCCGGACGTTTTGCCAGACGAAGGCCAATACACCCGTGCCCTGTCACTCTCGCGGCTGGCCTACGACCTCGAGAACATCGTCAGCCCAACCCTTGCGGCACTGCTTTTGGCGGTTATGAGCTATAACAGTCTTTTTCTGGGCACTGTGGTTGGCTTCGCGGGCTCCGCCTTGTTGGTGTTCTCGGTGCTGTTGCCCAGCCCCAAGGCACCTGAACCACGCGGCATCTATGATCGCACCACCCGTGGCATTCGCATCTACCTTGCAACCCCGCGCTTGCGCGGACTTCTGGGTCTGAACCTTGCAGTGTCCAGCGCCGGAGCGATGGTGCTGGTAAACTCGGTCGTATTGGTCCGCGGACAGTTGGGGCTGGACGACAGTGCGTTGGCCTGGACGATGTTTGCCTTCGGTGCGGGCAGCATGACCGCTGCGCTGCTTCTGCCGCGCGTGCTGGATCACATCGCGGACCGGCCGGTGATGGTGGCGGGCGCCTGGACCATGGTGGCCGCGCTCCTGGCGATCGCTGTGACAGTCTTTACCGCCGGGCTGAGCTGGCCCGTCCTGCTGGTTGTCTGGCTCGTCATCGGCCTGGGATATTCCACCGTCCAGACCCCGTCCGGACGCTTGCTACGCCGTTCCGCACATGCCGAGGACCGGCCTGCGGTCTTTGCCGCTCAATTCGCGTTGTCGCATGCATGCTGGTTGATAACCTATCCGCTTTCGGGCTGGCTGATGACCAGCTTCGGAACCGTTCCCGCGCTTGTCGTTTTGGCAGGGGTTGCAACGTTCGGAATTGTCGCGGCGCTACGGCTATGGCCGGCCGGTGATCCGGACATTGTGGAGCATACTCATGAAAACCTGCCTCTGGACCACCCTCACTTGCAGGGGCACCGGCATCATGCGCACGCACTTGTCATAGACGACGCGCACCCGCGATGGGGGTCACAGTTCTGAACTGCGCGGCAGCGTCACGCGTGCTCTCAGCCCACCTTCGGGACGGTTCATCAAAACAACATCACCGGCGTGCGCGCGCAAAATGGCGCGAGCAATCGGCAACCCGAGCCCAGTGCCTCCCGTGTCGAGGGAACGCGAGGCCTCAAGCCGGACAAACGGATCGAAAACGCGCTCCAGATCCGCGTCGGGAATTCCGGGGCCGTTGTCATCTATGTCGATCTGCACATGCCCGTCGCAAACGGACAGCGACACGCGCGCGCCATTGCCATATCGCTGTGCATTGCTCAAAAGGTTCCTGAGCGCTCTGCGCATGGCAACGTTGCGCAGCAATGAAGTGACCGGCTCTGCTTCGACCGCGAGCGGTGGACCGTTTTGCGACAATTCCGCAGCGATTTCGCGCAGCATGGCGCTCAGTTCGATTGGCTCTGTCGGTTGATCGGCCGACACGCCACGCGCATATGCCAGCGTCGCTTCGACCATATCCTGCATTTCATCGAGCGTTGCGACCATCCTTTCACGGGTTTCATCGTCATCGACCATTTCGGCGCGTAACCTGAGGGCCGTGACCGGGGATCTCAGATCATGACCAAGTGCCGCGAGCATTTGTGTTCGATCCGAGATCATACGTGTCAGTCGGTCGTGCATCCGTGTAAGCGCATCAGACAAAGCCTGCACTTCAAGCGGGCGGCCTTTCGGCATTTCGGGTGGTTCTTGATCCAGTCCGAAACTTTCGGCCACCTCGGCCAATCGGTGTAGCGGTCCGATGATGCGACGCAAGCCAAACCAAAGCGCGCCGAGGATAACGGTCAATGAAATGAGTGCAGAGCCGACGATAACCGGCGGCAATTGCAGTTCCGGTCGTTGAAAGCTCGCGCTGACATTCAGCCATCCACCCTGGGCCAGAGGCAATGAAACGCGCATCTGACTGGGGGCTATACCGGCGCGAAGCATGCGTTGGTGCAACCACGAAACCGCATTGGGTGTGGCGACCGGTTGATGCCCGTGCGGCGACAACGCGACCATTTCGCTTCTGGCGTTTTCGGGCAAGTGCTTGGTCGAGATGGCGCTCGCGGTCGCGGCTTTCCCGACAAGCGGTTGAGACCCATAGGCAAAGCGCACATTGGGCGAACTTGCGGCGGCAAGAATTGCATCCCGGGTCTCGGCCGGGGTGTCCGAAAGCGCTTCAGCTAGCGCCATAGCGCGGTCAGCGGTTTCGCTTTGTTGTGCCGCCCGTATTGCAGCCCCGCGTTCGTCAGTGAAGAGCCAGGCCGCAAGAACCTGTGCTGCGACAAAAGCCACGAGAATCAAGAGGCCCAACTGCGCCCGAATGCTTCGGGGGCGCATCACCGCACTTCTCGGACGTCTGCCGCCAGGCTGTAGCCACCAGCCCGGATGGTGGTGATGATCTTGGGATGGGCGGGGTCGTCCTCGATCTTGCGGCGCAAACGGCTTACCTGATTGTCAATTGTCCGGTCGAAGACATCCGCCGTCCGGCCAGATGTGATGTCCAGCAATTGATCGCGCGAAAGAACAAAGCGCGGGCGTTCTACAAAGGCGGTCAAGAGCTTGAACTCAGCCGTCGTCAAAGCGGCCTCTCTTCCATCCTCGTGCTTGAGGTCCCGGGTGTCCGTATCGAGCACCCAGCCTGCAAAACCGAGTTTCTTGCCGCCAAGCGATCCCGCCAAGAGTTCCCGGCGGTCGGCCCTGCGCAGGATTGCCTTCACCCGTGCAAGCAACTCGCGGGGATTGAACGGCTTGGGCAAATAATCGTCTGCGCCCACTTCCAGCCCGACGATACGGTCGGTCTCGTCCCCGAGGGCGCTCAGCATCAAAACAGGCGGAGCGCCCGTTCCTGCAAGTCTGCGAGCCGCTGACAGACCATCCTCTCCGGGCATCATCACGTCCAGAACGATGAGATCGAAACGCCCGCCATGCAAGGCGACATCCATCTCCGCAGCATTCTTTGCCGCTGTTGCACGAAAGCCGTTCTTCTCCAGATAGCGCGTGACGGCGTCTCGGATTTCGCGGTGATCATCGACGACAAGAATATGCGGTGTGTGTTCTGTCATGCTGGTCTCATACCCCGGATTTCCGCCAAGGCGAAAGCAAGTGTGTCACGGTCTGTCGCAAATCTGCGTTCTGCGACAGAGCGATACAATTCCCCCGTGTGGTTGGCACATACCAGCGACAGTCGCCCGCCATCTTGGTCTCATCGAAACACGAAGCCGATGAGGTAGAGAGATGAAAAGCAAGACGATCCTGACCCTTGGTGCAGCCGCAACCGCCGCCATCATTGGAGCACTGACCATTCCTGCGGTCGCCGCTGGCTCCGGCGACTGGGGACCGAGCCGCATGATGCAGATGATGCACGGCCAGCAAGCCGGTTTCATGGACGGGCATCGCGGCCCCAGCATGATGATGCGTAGTGGCCAGGCCGGACACGGCGGCAGCTTTGGGCCAATGCAGGCGATGACCGAGAACCCGGTCTACAAGTCCTTCGACACCGATACTGACGG
>CAYZAD010000217.1:0-5046 GCA_964476315.1 uncultured Rhodobacterales bacterium | reverse complement strand
ATCCTGGTATTCAATGCGATGCGGGACGCCCATCTCTTCCAGGAAACGGGGCAGTACCGTTGCCGGAAATCCCGGCTGACCCTGATCGAGATTGCAGGCCAGCAGGTCGACAGGCAGCAGGCCGCGCCATTTCAGTTCATAGAGAATGGCAAGCAATGTGTAGCTGTCCTTGCCCCCGGACAGGCAGACAAGCCAGCGGGCATCCCGCTCCACCATGCCATATTGCTCAATCGCTTCGCGCACGTTCTGGACGATGCGTTTGCGCAATTTCTTGAACTCGGTGGTTTTTGGCGCACCGTAGAACAGCGGGTGTATATCGTCGGCTTCATCTCGCATGGCGGGGGTGTACGGCGTTCCATGCTGGCGGGCAAGCCGCAGCGTTTTCGCTAACCCTTGCGCCGTTTTGCACGCAGGGTCGGGTCGGCCTCGGTCGGGTCTTCGGGCCACGGATGCTTGGGGTAGGCAGCGCGCATGTCCTTTCGCACATCCGCGTAGGACCCGGACCAGAAGCCCGGCAGATCAAGGGTGGTTTGCACAGGTCGCTGCGCAGGCGACAGGAGTGTCACCCGCAACGGCGTGTTGCCCACCATCGGGTGTGTTTTCTGGCCAAACATCTCTTGCAGCCGCAAGGCGATCTCCGGATGTTCGCCCGAATAGTCGATCGGTATTTCGCGGCCCAAGGGTGTGATGAACGTCCCGGGTACCGCAGCGTCGAGCGCTTGCATGTCGTTCCAGTTCAGCATCGCGCGCAGCGCTGCAAGCAGATCGAAACGCTTCCAGTCATCGGCGGTGCGGACGCGGGTCAGGTGGGGCAACAGCCAGTCTTCGAGACCATCCAGCAACGCCTGATCGTCCATGTCTGGCAGGTCGATCCCGGCCGCTTTCGCCAGGCGTACGCGGGCGAGGAACCGGCGGGCGGCATCGGACATCGCCATGTGCAGACCCAGGTCGCGGACACCGTCAAGCATGGCCTTGGCGATTGCGTCCTGCGGCGCGTTTTTCCAGAGCCTGTCATCCAGCGCAATGGCGCCAAACCGTTCCTGCTGTCTGGCGACAACACGTCGTTCCCGTTTCGACCAGATACAGGTCTGTTCCCAAACGATCCTGTCCTCAAACAGCTCCCGAACGGCGCTTTCGGTGATCCGGATGGCTTGCCTTATGCGCGCTTCGCGTGGGTTGCCGTCAAGATCGGTCGCAACGATCAGGCGCGCCCCCGCAAGGGCATCGCCGTCATCCATGACCGCGCCTTTTCCGCCGGACAATTGATATCGCGGCGCATCGCCCTTGCGCCGCAATCCAATGCGGTCCGGATATGCAAGTGCCGCCATTTCCGAAGGGTCAAGCTTGCGGGTCTGTCCGCTTTGCACGGCACGCTCAAGACGGCGCGCCTCGACGCGAATGCGCTCAAGGGCGGGCCGATTGACAGACGCGTGGCGGGTCTCTGCAAACCGCGCCGGATCGCGCAGCGCCTCAAGCCGCAGCATGAGATCGCACCCGGCCCCCTGAACGGGATCGCGGTCGGCCATCAACGCCGCCAGAGGCGCGGCCTCCGGGCCAGCGATGCAGAGCATGTGCGCCAGTCTGGGATGCAAAGGCAAACCCGCGAGCACCCGCCCGTGGTTCGTAATCCGGTGCTGGTGATCCAAGGCCCCCAGCAGGGCCAGCAAGGCCTGCGCTTCGGCAAAGGCGCCTTCGGGCGGATATGTCAGAAACGGCAGGTCGCGCGCGCCGGCCCCCCAGACCGCCAGTTCGAGGGCCAGACCGGCAAGGTCGGCAGCCTCGATCTCGGCAGGTGGAAACGCGGCCAAGGCACCGTCTTCGCCCTTGCTCCAGAGTTTGTAGGCCAGCCCCGGGGCAATGCGTCCCGCACGTCCTGCGCGTTGCGTGGCTTCGGCCTTTGTGACTTTCTCGGTCACAAGGCGGGACATGCCAGAGCCCGGATCGAACCGCGCGCGCCGGGCAAGACCGCCGTCAACAACGACGCGAATGCCTTCGATGGTCAGCGATGTTTCCGCGATGGATGTGGCCAAGACGATCTTGCGCCCCGACGCTTCGGGCTGGATCGCGTCGCGCTGGGCTTTGAAGGGCATTGCGCCGAACAAGGGGCGGATGTGGTGGTCGTCGGGCAACCGGCCCTTGAGCCGCGCGGCAACCCTGCGGATTTCGCCTTCGCCCGGAAGAAACGCGAGAATACCGCCGTCGCTTTCCCGTGCGGCCTGTTCCACGAGATCGGCAAGCGCGGTGTCGAACCGTTCGGTCTTGGCCAAGGGGCGGGGCAACCAGCGCGCCTCCACCGGAAAGCTGCGGCCTTCGGAGGTCACGATGGGGGCCTGCATCAGGTCGGCAACCGGTGCGGCATCCAGCGTCGCGGACATGGCCAACAGGATCAGATCGTCGCGAAAGGCGTCAGCGGTTTCAAGACACAGCGCCAAGCCAAGATCGGCGTTCAGGGAGCGTTCGTGAAATTCGTCAAAGATCACCGCGCCAATCCCAGTCAGTTCCGGATCCGACTGGATCATGCGTGTCAGGATGCCTTCGGTCACGACTTCGATCCTGGTCGTCTTGCTGACCTTGGCCTCCCCACGCATCCGGTATCCCACTGTTGAGCCGACGGCGTCATCAAGCGTTTCCGACATGCGCTCTGCCGCCGCGCGCGCGGCAAGGCGCCGGGGTTCGAGCATCACGATCCGGCCCTGGGTGAGGCCTGCGTCCAGCATCGCCAAGGGTACGCGGGTTGTCTTGCCGGCGCCGGGCGGGGCTTGCAACACGGCGCGACCGGAGGCGCGCAGGTGTGCGATCAGCTCGGGCAGGACATCATCGATGGGAAGGCGCAACATGCCGTGTCTCTAAACACGATGGGATGGTGTGAACAAGTGAGCGGCGTCAGCCTGCGTCGGGCGGAAAGGCTTCCAGACAGGCCTGCGCGCCAAGGTTCGCAGCACGCTCGAGGGCGGGCAGGTCTCTGGCCAATTGCGCGTCGCGCTTTTCCAACGCGGCGCGATCAATGGGAATGCGTCTGGTTACCGGGATGGTTTCGCGGTCCCAGCAAGGCACAAACGTGTTTTCGCCCAGTTTGCAGGTGGTGAACACACGCCGTGTTTCGAATTCGGTTTGATACACGAAACCGCGCGACAGAGCTTGTGCAATCTCTGCCCGTTCTTTCAAAGCGGCGCGATACGGTGCCGCTGCGTCGTTGATACAGCGCTCCTGCGGGGTGGCGCAGGCGGCCAGTAGGAAAAGAAAGGGGATCACGCGTCGCATGTGGACAGGTTATTTCGAATACCGGTTCCGGGCAACGGCGGCGATGTCACCCAACGCGTGACATTACAGATTGTCAGCCTGCCGGGTGTCTTTCAGCAATGGCAGCAGGAATGCCCACCATCTGATCCGTCGGGCAGGTTCTGAACGCGTCGACGGCGGGCGCCGCGCCATCGAGCGAGACGGGTACTTCGACATCGCCCACGATGGCTACGGCGCGTGTGTTGAACTTGATCCCGTTCAACACATTGCCAAAGCCGCGATCCTTGACCGTGAGGGTGCGTTTGTCCTCTGGATTGATTGCGTGACGGTCGGTTGAAATGGTCAACCCGCGCGGGCCTTCGAAGCGGATCGAAAACACGTCACCCTCGGGCCAGCCCGGTTCCCGCGACAGATGAATGGCATATTCGGAGATGTCCGGGTCGAATGTGACCGACACCGACATGTCGGTGCCCTGGTGGAACAGCGTACAGATCGGCGTCGGCGAAAATTCCCAGGCCGAGGCCGACGTCGAAAAGCAGCAAAGAGCAAAGATCAAACCACGCATGAATCATAGGTAGCGGCGTGATTGACGTTGGCCAGACCTCACGGGCCGGGTGGGGGATGTAATTGAGGATTGTGATCTTATCTCTACGCAAACAACCCGAGGAGAGCGCGATGAAATGCCCGATTGATGGAAGTGACCTCGTGATTGCAGAGCGGTCCGGCGTCGAAATCGATTATTGCCCGCAATGCCGTGGTGTTTGGCTTGACCGGGGGGAGTTGGACAAGATCATCGAGCGCAGCGCAGCCTATGCGGCACCGCCGCCCCCACCGCAGCCCGAACCGTCGCGTGGCTATGATGACAGCCGTTTCCGAGAGGACCGGGGCTATCACAAGAAAAAGAAGCGCGGCGGTTTCCTGGAAGAACTGTTCGACTTCTGATCCGGCTTTCGATACGGCAGAGGTGACCCATCCAAAGGACCCTGCCATGCGCGTCTGGATACTGATTGCAAGCCTTGTGACCCTGACGGCCTGCGGCGTACCTTTCGTTCCGTTGATTTAAGCGCCGCACATCAGTGTATCGGGTCGTTTTGGGCGGATCCCAAGTTTCTGACAGCGCGAACGACAGTTTGACCGGCACGTGCCGCCTGCCGTCAGCGCTTTTTCCGCCGCTTCACATTGCCCCCGCGCTGTCCCGGTCGGCCTGCCGTTGACCGGCCCGACGATTTGACCGCGGCTTCGGCGGCCGCCTCGACGGCGGATTGCCGGGCCAACGGGTCATCCGCGACGGCAAGATCAACCGCTTCGAGCCGCTTGACCTCGTCCCGCAGGCGCGCGGCTTCTTCGAATTCGAGGTTCTCAGCAGCCTTGCGCATGTCGGTGCGCAAACCTTCAAGCACCGCCTGAAGGTTGGACCCCTGCATCTTGTCGTCGATCTTGGTGGTGACGCGGTTCATGTCCACGTCGCCCTTGTAGAGCCCGGCCAGAATGTCTTCGACGTTCTTTTTCACCGTTTCCGGCGTGATCCCGTGCTCTTCGTTATAGGCGATCTGCTTGGCGCGCCGTCGGTTTGTTTCGGCCAGCGCGCGCTCCATCGATCCGGTGATCCGGTCGGCATACATGATCACGCGGCCTTCGGCGTTCCGCGCCGCACGACCGATCGTCTGGATCAGCGAGGTTTCAGAGCGCAGGAACCCTTCCTTATCCGCATCCAGAATGGCGACCAGACCACATTCGGGAATATCGAGACCCTCGCGCAGAAGGTTGATCCCGATCAGCACGTCAAACGCCCCAAGCCGCAGGTCG
>CAYZAD010000216.1:0-5085 GCA_964476315.1 uncultured Rhodobacterales bacterium | reverse complement strand
CCCAGACCCGCATGCCCTTGCCTTCGACGATGATCCGGGGATCGTTCGTCTCGAACGGCTTGTGCTGAATCAGGTGGTGCCACACATGTGCGCGGTCGGCTTCGACCACGTGGCTGAGATCGTTCTGGGACAAGGTGCCGTCCATGGCTATCGCCTCCATTAAAGAATCACATCAGACCTGGTGCGGAGCCCGCCCCGGTTTCATCATATCATGATCAGAAGGAAAAAGCGCTGGTTAGGGCCAGACGTGCCGATAGGGTAAGTCCAAATCGGATTGGGCAGGGTTTCAGCCCGTCTTCGGCCGATTGCCCAGGATCGCGGCGCTGTTGAAAGGCCCGGCGGTTATTCCGCCGGTGTCCCGTTGATCATGTCCATCGCGGTGGCAACAAGCCGGTCCAGCCCGGCCCGGGCCTGGTCGATCAAAACGACATAAGCGTCCATCGCAGCCTTGAGTTGCGGAATGCTTTCACCCAGTTGCGGTGCGAACACATAAAGCGCGGTGCCAATCGCAAAAAGCGTGATCGTCAGAATGAAGCCGCGACCGAACCCGCCGGTCTCTTCCTCTTCGTCCTCGTAATCCACCTCTCCGGCATGCACGCTGCGCCGTTCGCTCGTGGCGCGAAGCGTCTGGTTGATTTCGTCGATGTCGGGCAGCATATCGCTGCGCGATTGCGGACGATCGGTCACCGCCGTTGCCGCAGCGGCGGCCTCGGCAGCGTCCGGGTCTTCGCCGCGCAGCTTGCGCATGCGTTCCCGCGCCTGACGGGCCCGTTTGGCCGCTTCGTCTTCCGGTTCCTGCAAACCAAGATCGGGTTGATCCTCGAAAACCGTGGCTTCGGCCTCGCGCGCGCGGGCTTCCAGTTCGGCTTCTTCGCGCAGGATGTCTGCCACGGCAGCGTCAAGTTCCCGGCGTTTCGGCGGGGCAGGCGGCCGCGTGTCTCCGGGTGCTGCCTGCTGATTGACCGACGGGCGATCCGCGACAGAGCTGTCCACCTCGGGATGCCACACCGCATCCTTCGGTGCCGCCGCTTCGGCCGCCAGCGCCTCGGGCGTGTTCCGGGTGTCCTTGGTCTGATACCACGTCTTGCCACAGTTCGAGCACTGCACGTCGCGCCCGTCATCCGGGATCACATCATCGGGAACCTCGTACTGTGCCCCGCAACTTGGACATGTCAGCCGCATCTTGCCTGTTGCCCCTTGTTGACGCGGCGCTTGACCTGCGCCGTCGTCGTTACTCACCATCAAAGCGAGCATAGGCGCGCGTTTCCGCTTGTAAAAGCCCATTATCCGACCCCGTCCGGATTGAAACTGCCACGATGCTCAGGCACAACAGCGCAAAATCCGGGGCAGGGGCACCAAAGCCGTGATCGAGCTCGAAAATGTGGCGTATTCCTACGGTGGCGGTGAGTTGTTGACCGACATGACCTTCACCATTCAGCCCGGATCCTTCCATTTTCTGACGGGGCCGTCCGGGTCAGGCAAAACGACCTTTCTCAAGCTGTGTTACGGCGCGCTTCAGGCCACGGCCGGCCATGTACGCCTGTTTGATCGCGACGTGCGCGGGCTGACACGGGACGACATCGCGCTCTTGCGGCGCAAGGTCGGCGTGGTGCACCAGGATTGTCAGTTTCTCGACCACCTTCCGGTGACCGACAACGTGGCCCTTCCGCTTGCGGTGTCGGGGCAGGATGCAGATCCGGACAGTGCCGACCTGAAAGAGCTTCTGGCCTGGGTCGGGCTGACGTCGCGCGCCCATGCGCTGCCGCCGGAATTGTCCGGAGGTGAACGCCAGCGGGCCGCGCTGGCGCGGGCGGTCATCATGTCGCCCGATGTCATCCTCGCGGATGAGCCGACCGGCAATATCGACTGGGACATGTCCAAACGGTTGTTGACCTTGCTTCTGGAACTGAACCGCATGGGCAAGACCATTCTTGTGGCAACCCATGACCTTGGCCTGATCCGGGCTGCCAAGGCGCAGGTGCAGACGCGTGTCCTGCGGATCTCCAACCGGCGCCTTCAAACCGCGGGGGTCGACCTGTGACGCTGGGCCTGCGCACCACCGCACAGATGCTGCGCTTCGACGAAGCCGCGGATCGCGTCGTGCCGCCCACCGGCTTTACCGCGCGCCTGACCGTCTTCAGCGCCTTTTCGATGGCGTTCCTTGCGGTCTTTGCCATTGCGCTGTCGCTTGCGGCGGGCCGCGTGGCAACGCAATGGGGGCAGGAACTGGCCCAATCGTCCACGGTGCGCATCTCGGCCCCGCCGGGCGAAGTCGCGCTGCAGACCGAGGCCGCACTGCGAGTGCTGCGCACGACACCGGGCATCATCGACGCGCAGCCCCTGACGCTTGACGACCAGCGTGCCCTGCTCGAGCCCTGGTTCGGAGGTGACCTTCTGGTTGACACTCTGCCCCTGCCGCAACTGATCGACATCACCGAAACCGCCGAGGGCTATGACAGTGCGGGCCTGCGCCTGCGGTTGGCCGCCGAGGCCCCGGCGGCGGTTCTGGATGACCACGCGCGATGGCGTCAGCCGCTGGTCGATGCGGCGTGGAAACTGCGCCTGCTGGGCTGGGCCGCGATCCTGCTGATCGCAACCGCGACGGCGGCCATGGTCACGCTTGCGGCCAATGCCGCCCTTGCCGCCAACGCGCAGGTGATCGCCGTGCTGCGTCTGGTCGGGGCCAAGGACACCTATATCGCCAGCGCCTTTGTCCGCCGCTTTGCCCTGCGCGCCCTGACGGGGGCGGCGTTCGGAACATTGGTGGGAACCCTCGTTCTGTTCCTGATCCCATCGGGCAGCGACGCCGCCGGGTTCCTGACCGGGTTGAACATCCAGGGGTGGGGCTGGCTCTGGATCCTGATGATCCCGCCCATGTCGGGGCTGGTCGCGCTTGTGGCCACACGCTTTGCCGCAGGCCGCGTTCTTGAGGAGTTGGCCTGATGGCATATGCAATCCAATGGCTCCGGTCGCTGATCTACACGGTCTCTGTCTATGTCGCGATTGCGGTTGTCGGGATCGCACTGTTCCCTTGGGCCGTCTTTTCGCGCAAGGGCGCGCGGGTGGCCTGCATGAGCGTGTGCCGCTACGTGCGCTGGGCGGCGCCGTGGATGATCGGGCTGAAAACCGAAATCCGGGGCACACCGCCCGATTACGAATGTCTTGTCGCCTCAAAGCACCAGAGTTTCATGGACGTGTTTCTCGTCTTCTCGGCGCTGCCGGCGGGCAAGTTCATCATGAAACGGCTTCTGGTCTATGCACCCATCGTGGGCCAGTACGGTTTGCGCATCGGCTGCATCCCGGTGGATCGCGGCAAGCGTGGTGCTGCGATCAAACAGATGGTCCAGTCCGTGCAAAAAGGCACCAGCACGCCGGGGCAGTTGATCATCTACCCGCAGGGCACCCGCATCGCACCCGGGGTCAAGGCCCCCTACAAGGTGGGCACCGCCGTGCTGTACGAACAATTGGGCCAGCCCTGCATTCCGGTGGCCACCAATGTGGGCCTGTTCTGGCCCAAGCGCGGCATCTACCGAAAGCAGGGCACGGCGGTGGTCGAATTCCTTGACCCGATCCAGCCGGGCTTGCCGCGCAACGAATTCCTGCCGCTGCTCGAGGACACGATCGAGGCCGCGTCGAACAGGCTCAACGAAGAGGCGGGATTTCATGCGCCGGATTGACACGATTGCCCAGCTCGAAGCGCTCTATGGCCCGCCCGTGCCTGCATCGCTCAGCAAGGTGGCCGATCACCTGACGCCCGCCTATCGCCGCTGGGTCCAAGCGGCGCGGTTCTGCATTGTCGCCACCGTTGGCGCAGGGGGAACACATGCCTCTCCTCGCGGCGACACAGAGCCGGTGGTGCGCGTTGCAGACCCCCACACGCTGCTTTTGCCCGACTGGCAGGGCAACAATCGGCTGGATGCCCTGCGCGACATCGTTGAAGACCCGCGCATCGCGTTCCTGTTCCTGATCCCCGGCACCAAGACCACCGTGCGCGTGAATGGCACAGCGTGGATCACGGACGACGCCGACCTGCGCGCCAGCTTTCAGAAAAAGACCATGCAACCGGCGACCGTGGTGGTGACCGAAGTGCAGGAGGTCTACACCCAATGCGCCAAGGCGCTGATGCGCTCCGGCCTGTGGGACGGCGCACCCCTGCCCGAGGGATTGCCCACGGTCGGCGACATCCTTGCCGAGATGACAGACGGCGACATCGGCGGCCCCGAGTACGACCGCGGTTACGAGGAACGGGCGATCCCGCGGTTGTGGTGACCGGTCACCGGTGCTGATCGATCAGCACCGGATTGCCATCCGGATCCAGCAGCATCAGTTCCGCCGGGCCTTCGCTGTCCATGTCGGCCTCGACCTCCAGTGTCAGACCCGCCTCTTTCAACCGCGCCTGAATGGCGCGGATATCCATGAAGGTGTCAAGCTCCTGCGCGTCCTGGTCCCAGCCCGGGTTGAAGGTAAGCATGTTGCGGTCGAACATGCCCTGAAACAGGCCAAGGATCGTATCGCCGCTTTTCAGGATCAGCCATCCGGCCTCTTGGTCGCCGCTGAACACGTTGAATCCCAAGGCTTCGTAGAAGGCTCTGGATGCGGCTATGTCCTTGACGGCAAGGCTGACGGAAAATGCGCCAAGATGCATGGAATGTCCTTTCGAAGATCGGTCCGCACAGCCTAGCATGAATTTGCATCGAACGGTTCATTTGCGCTTCGACAACCTTTGGCCCGCAGGGTTTGCCCACGTTGCGCAACGAGCGGAGAGGGTCACTCCCACACCGCGAAAGACAGGATGGTTTTCCGTGCTGGCGGTGACGCGCCGACCTTGAGAAACCGGTTTCACGAAGGCCCGGCAACGGGCACAGGTCCGGGGAGCGATCCCCGATATTTCGGAAGACCGTCAGCCCAACGGGGCGGCGCCGCTTCTTTCAGAGACAGACAAGGGTCTTCGAAGACCCTGTGATGCGCGGTCTCGAAACCGCGCCCACAAGCGCGGTCGACCGCGCTTGGAGGACGCCTTTTCGAAAAGGCGTCCCCCGATCCATGCGTTTACATGTGAATGGCACCGTCGCCGCAGGCGAGGGC
>CAYZAD010000215.1:0-5109 GCA_964476315.1 uncultured Rhodobacterales bacterium | reverse complement strand
CCAGCGCTCCATATTCGCAAAGAACGACCCGATCCACGCGCCCGAGATGTTGTTCGTGAGGAAGTAGTTGGTCACGTCGGCCCAGCCGACGGTGTAGTCCTCGGTGATGCCGGACCAGGCGATGCCATCGAGTTCGCCGGTTTGCAGGGCGACTTCCACGTCTTCCCATGGCACCGACACGGGAACCACGCCGAACTGGCTCAGGAAGCGCCCGGCGGTGGGGAAGGTGAAGACGCGCTTGCCTTGCAGGTCGGCAAGGCTGCGGATCGGGTCCTTGGTGGCAAAGTGGCACGGATCCCAGGCACCCGCGCTGATATGCTTGACGCCGACCTTGGAATATTCCTCGTCCCAGATCTCGTTCAGGCCGTACTGGTTGAAGAGCACCGGCACATCGAGCGAGTAGCGCGAGGCGAAGGGGAAGTAGCCGCCGAAGACGGTGACTTCGGTGGGCGATGCCATGGAGTCGTCATCGGATTGTACCGCGTCGATGGTGCCGCGCTGCATCGCCTGGAACAGTTCGCCTGTCGGGACAAGCTGGTCGGCATAAAAGAGTTCGATCTGCATGCGGTCGCCTGCGATCTTGTTGAACATCTCGATCGCCGGATCGATGACGTGTTCGGCCAGGGCCGCACCGGCATAGGTTTGCATGCGCCATGTGATGGTCGACTGTGCAAGGGCGGGTGCGGCCAGTGGGGCCGCAGCGACACCGGCACCGGCGGTAGTCAGGAACTTGCGTCTTGTGGTCATTTTCAGATCCTCTCGGTTGGGTTGAAACGCCCCGCTTGACCGGGGTCTTCTTGGGTTAATTTCCGTAGACGAGGCCCGGCAGCCAAAGCGCGATCTCCGGGAATATCATGACGATGGCAAGGGCACAGACCATCACCAGAACGAAGGGGATGATCGAGGTGTAGATGTCGCGCAGGCCGATCTCGGGCGGGGCCATGGCGCGCATCAGGAAAAGGTTATAGCCGAAGGGTGGGGTCATGTAGGCAATCTGCGTGGTGATGGTGTAGAGGATACCATACCAGATCAGATCGAACCCGAGCGCGCCAACGAGCGGTACGTAGAGCGGTGCGACGATCACCAGCATCGCGGTGTCATCGAGGAACGTGCCCATGATGATGAAGCTGAGTTGCATCAGGATCAGGATCACCCAAGGGTTCAGGCCAAGCTGTTCGGTGAACAGGCTTTCGATGGCCTTGACCGCGCCGAGGCCGTCAAAGACAGCGCCGAATGCGAGCGCGGCGAGGATGATCCACATGAACATGCAGGTGATACCCAGCGTATTGCGGACCGAGTTCTCAAACACCTCGCGCGTCATGCGCCCCTTGAGGATCGCAGCCAGCATGGCGGCCAGGGCGCCTATGGCGGAACTTTCAACGAGCGAGGTCCAGCCGTTCACGAAGGGGACCATCATCACAAAGAAGATGCCCAGGGGCAGCAGGCCTGCGCCAAGAAGACGGTATTTCTCGGCCTTGGGGATGTCGCGTTCTTCCTTTGGAAGAACCGGACCAAGTGCGGGGTTCAGTTTGCAGCGAATCGTGATGTAGAGGATGAAGAGCGCAGCCATCATCAGCCCGGGGATCACGCCTGCGAGCCAGAGCTGGCCCACGGGCTGGCGGGCGATCATGGCATAGAGGACCAGCACCACCGAAGGGGGCACAAGGATGCCTAATGATGATCCGGCCTGGATCACCCCCGTGACCATGCGTTTGTCGTATCCGCGCCTTAAGAGTTCGGGCAGAGCGATTGTCGCACCGATGGCCATGCCTGCAACTGACAGACCATTCATGGCCGAGATCAGAACCATCAGGCCGATGGTGCCGACGGCAAGGCCGCCCGAAAGCCCGCCCATCCAGACGTGGAACATCTTGTAAAGGTCATCCGCGATGCGGCTTTCCGACAGGATGTACCCCATGAAGATGAACATCGGCAGCGTGAGAAGCGGGTACCATTTCATCAGCTTCATCGCGGCCGAGAAACCAAGATCGTATCCGCCCCTGTCGCCCCAAAGCAGGAACGCCGCAATCACCGCCACAAAGCCGATTGCCCCGAATACGCGCTGGCCGGTCAGAAGCATCAGCATCATGGTCGAGAACATGAGGAGCGCAATCAGCTCGTAAGGCATCAGACCTTGGCTCCCATGTCGTGGCCCTGCAGGCGCAGGATATCCTTGGCCAGTTCGCACAGAACCTGCAGAAGCATCAGGAAGATACCGACGACCATGACCGCCTTGATGGGCCAGAGGTAAGGACGCCAGGCCGTGGGTGAGCGTTCGAGAAAGCCGAGGTCTTCCGATCCGGTCAGAAGTCCCGTGAAGAATGACACCGGCTCAGAGCCGAAATAGCCAAGTGAATACGCCGTAGAGGCGATGCCGCCATAAAGCAGGAAGCCCAGATAAATGAGCAGGAAGAGCACTGTAACTGCATCGATTGCAGCTTTGCGACGGTCCGTCATCTCTCCATAGATCAGGTCCATGCGTACGTTCGACCCCATCTGGATCGCGTACGGACCGCCGAGCACGTAATACGCAACCATTGCATATTGCGCCATCTCAAGCGTCCAGAGCGAGGGCAGGAAGAACGTCTTTGAGATGGAGGACCACAGCAGGATGCCCATCATCACGAAGATGCCGTACATGACGATCCGGCCGATGACGCGGTTCATCGGGTCGATGATGCGCACGTAGCCCTGCAACAGGTTGGTCATGTCACCTCCGGCGTCGCAAGGGCGTCGGTCAGCATGTCGGAGAGGATGTCAGCAAAGCGGGCGACGCCTTGGGCGTCGGACACAAGATCGTTGCGCACCTCGATCATCACATTGTGCAGGCCGCGCGGGATGGCATGTTCGCGCAACGTGTGGGTGACGCCATCGGTGACAGAATAGGGTGCATTCAGCTGGGTCAGGACATCTGCAGGGGCGGCGGCAAGCATGGCTTTGGCCAGCCTTGAATCGGCATCGTGCAAAAGCCCAAGTTCGACGTCGCGCGGGACGCCAAACCATGTCGGCGTGAAGGAATGAACCGTGACAAGAACAGGCGGTTTGTCAAAACTGTCGAGCGTTTCGGTCAGCGCTGCTTTGAACGGAGCATAGACTTCGGCCACCCGGGCGGTTTTATCGGTATCGGACAGGTGACCGTTGCCCGGAACTTCCACCACCTCTGATTTCACGGGAATCGCGTCGGGCGCGCTGGGCGGACGATTGCAATCGTAAACCAGCCGCGAAACGCGCGACATGACAAGACGGGCGTCGAGTTTCTTCGCCAAAGCCAGAGACAGCGCACGCGCGCCAATATCCCATGCTGCATGGCTTTTTCGGAGTTCCGGCGCCACACCGAGGTCATGCAGCGCGCCCGGGATGAACGCGCTCGCATGTTCACAGACAAGGCAAATCAGACCCTGTCCCGCCGGGTTGATCACCTCGACTGCGGGGCGCTCTTTTTCTGTCAGAATCGTATGATGTTCGCGTGGTGTCACCCGGCGTATTAGCCTTGCGTCGGTTTGAGGTGTCAACTCCTTTTGGTTGATTTTTGTACTTGAATGAGCCACCCTGTAGAGATTGTTACAAAGGATGCCCAATAGATGGCCAAGCCGGTGTCGGTCAAAGATCGCCTGCACGACCAGGCCGCGGCCCTGACCCCGGCAGAGCGGCAGCTGACAAGTGTTCTGCTGCACGATTATCCCTTGGGTGGTCTGCAATCGATCACCAAGATCGCCGAAGCCGCCGGGGTGTCGACGCCGACCGTGATCCGCCTTGCCCGCAAACTGGGCTTTGACGGGTTTCCGGAGCTTCAGAACGCGATGCGGGATGAGGCCTCGGAGCAGTTCAAGACCCCGATACGCAAACGGTCGGCCTGGGTGGACACCACGCCGGGATCGGCGGCGTTCAAGGCGTTTGCCGAGGCCGTCTTCGACAACCTGAGCCGCACGATCGAACGCCTTGAGCCCGATACCCTGAATGCCATCGCAGAACGTCTGGCGGACAGGCGGCGCCGCCTGTTTCTATCCGGGGGGCGCATCACGCGGTCGAACGCCGATTATTTCTTCAATCATCTTCAGATCATACGGCCAGGCGTGACCTTGCTGGCGGCATCGCCGAATGTCTGGCCGCAATACATCCTCGACATGGACAAGACATCGGTTCTGATCCTGTTCGACATTCGCCGATACGAAAGCGATCTCGAACGGTTGGCGCAGCTTGCCAAAGACCGGGATGCAGAGATCGTCCTGTTCACGGATCAGTGGGGATCGCCGATTTCCCGGCTGGCGGACCATGTTGTCAACGCGATGATCGAGGTTCCGTCAAATTGGGATTCCACGCTGGCCATCAATCTGGTCATCGAGGCGTTGATCGCCGAGGTTCAGTCACGTGTGTCGGACACGGCGCGTGGACGCATCGAGGCGCTGGAAGAGATGTTCCGCACGACGCGGATTTTCCGAAAACCCTGAGCTCTGGTTTCGCATGGGCGTTGCCCATCCGACATCTGCGAGGGGCGCTGCCCCTCGCGCTCCCCGGAGTATTTTTGAAAAGAAGAATTTCAGGTCAGTGCAAGAATGATGACACCTGCTGCAACGACGGATGCGGCCAGAAGTCGGCGCGGGGCCGGACCTTCGCGCAGCCAGACGACCCCGATCAGCGCCGCAAAGATCACGGATGTTTCGCGCACGGCAGAGACGATCCCGATGGGCGCAAGCGTTTTTGCGAAAAGAGCGAGCGCGTAGGCAAGGCCGGAAATCACCCCGCCTGACAGGCCAAGGACAAGGGATCGGCGGGTGATCCTTCGGGCGCGGCTATACCGTGATGCGATGACAAAGACCGCGACGCAGATCTCGGCCGCAAAGAGCCAGACGACATACCCGATCGGTGTGCCCGAGACCCGGATGCCGATGCCGTCCACAACCGAGTAGGCCGCGATCATCGCCGAGGTAACAAGCGCGGCAGCAATCCCACGTTTGTCGGCGTGTTTGATTGCGGCAAGGATCATGATGCCGGCTGATACTGTCAAAATCCCGATCCATGCCCAAAGCGACAGGGCCTCGTCTGCCCAGACCATTGCGCCGAGGGCGACCATCACCGGGGCGGTGCCGCGCGCGATGGGGTAGATCAGGG
>CAYZAD010000214.1:0-5146 GCA_964476315.1 uncultured Rhodobacterales bacterium | reverse complement strand
GACGGTGACTTCTCCCTTATCGTTCACTTCGGCCAAGAGGGCCTCCTTCTGCTTCAACCGCCGCAACAGCACTGATGTCCGCCGGTCGACAAATCGTTGTGTCAGACGCTCGTGCAAGGCATCCGATAGCCGGTCTTCTACAGCGCGCGTCTGGTCGCGCCAATGGCTTTCGTCATGCACCCACCCTTTCCGCTGCGCGACGTAGGTCCATGTGCGGATATACGCCAAACGTTTCGACAAAGTGTCAATGTCGCCATCTGTCCGGTCGATCCGGTTGACCTGCCGCGCAAGAAAGTCGTCGGGGATCGTCCCGCGCTGATGCAGATGCCCGTAGATAACTTCCAGAAGCCCTGCATGTTCCGCGTGGCTGATCCCGCGAAAATCGGGAATGCGACACACATCCCACAAAAGCTGCACCGATTTCGGGTCGCTTGCGCGGGCCACCACCTCGGCGACGCCACTCAGCGCCTTGAGTGCCTGCAAGTCATCGGCCTCGCGTGCCTTCACAAGGCGGTCATCCCGGGGAACCGCTTCGAGCGATGCAATCAGCGCATCGATCGTGCCAAACCGCAAATCCGCGCTGCGCCAGTTCAGCTTTTTCAGCGGCGTGAACCGGTGACTGGTGATCGCCTCGGCCACCTCCTCGCTCAGCGGGCTGGCCTCGCCGGTGACGCCGAATGTCCCGTTTGCCATGCCGCGTCCGGCACGGCCGGCAATCTGCGCCAGTTCGTTCGGCATCAGCGGACGCATCCGGCGGCCATCGAATTTGGTCAGAGAGGAAAACGCCACGTGGTTGATGTCGAGGTTGAGCCCCATCCCGATGGCATCGGTTGCAACAAGGTAATCCACCTCGCCGTTCTGATACAGATCGACCTGCGCGTTGCGCGTCCGGGGGCTCAATGCGCCCATCACAACTGCGGCGCCCCCTTTCTGGCGGCGCAGAAGCTCTGCAATGGCATAGACGTTTTCCACCGAGAACCCGACAATCGCCGTGCGTGGCTGCAACCGGCTGATCTTCTTCGATCCGGTATAGGTCAGCTGGCTCATCCTCTCGCGGCGGACGAATTCAACCCGCTCCACCAGTTCCGAGATCGGCCCCCGCATCGTGTCGGACCCCATGAACAAGGTCTCGTGCGTGCCGCGCATGCGCAACAGACGGTCGGTGAACACATGCCCCCGTTCGGGATCGGCACAAAGCTGGATTTCATCGATCCCGACAAAATCGCAGCCCATGCCTTCGGGCATCGCCTCGACGGTACACACCCAATACTGCGCCCGCGGCGGCACGATACGTTCTTCGCCCGTGACCAGCGCCACGACGGACGGCCCCCGCGCCGCGACGATCTTGTCGTAAACCTCGCGCGCCAGCAGCCGCAGCGGCAAACCGATCATGCCGGTGCGATAGCCCAGCATCCGTTCGATCGCGTAATGGGTTTTGCCTGTGTTGGTCGGGCCGAGAATGGCCGCAACCCGCGCGTGTCCGGCCATGCCGCTTTGCCTCTCGCCGATGGGCCTCGGCGTCGCTTGATCAGATATCCGTGCCCGTCACACGGCGCTCCAACCGCTCCAATGCGTCGATCACATCGGAATCGTGCGGTCGCAGGGTCAGTACCCGCGAATAGGCGTCATACGCAAGATCGGGTTTGTCCACTTGCTCAAAGATCGCCCCAAGCCCACGCAGCGCACCGAAATGATCCGGGTTCAACGCCAGCGTGCGCTCCAAGGCATCCGCAGCAGGCCCGAACATGTCCGCACGGTAATACGCCAGGGCCAGCGCATGCCACCCTTCGGCAAAATCCGGCGCATGATCGGTAAGCGCGGTCAAATGCTCGAGCGCCACATCGATGTCATCCACCGCCATCGCATCCTCACCGCGCTTCAAAAGCAGATCCATCGCGGCAGAGCCCGATTTCGACCATTCCTGACGTACCTGACGCTCAAGGCGGTCCGCCGCCTGTTCCGTTTCGGCCTGCGACAGCTCTCGCAGCAAATCGGCAATGGCCGCCTCCTGCGCCAGACCCGGTGCCGCTATCAAGCTGGTGGAAAATAGAAATGCCGCAACGGCAGATTTGTAATTGCGCATGGTGAACCTCATAACACGATTGAATTTAGCGTGGGGGCAGCCAAATACCAGCCTCCACATGCAAAGGCGCGATCACGGCGCGATCAACAGGAGATAGAGACATGAGCGATGTTGTGGCACAGGCGGTCACCGCCCTGAACGAAAAGCTGGGCGGCGCGGGCATTGACGGCACGGCAAAGTTTAACATCGAAGGCGAAGGCAGCATGATGGTCGACAGCGCAGGCGCCCGCATCGGGGACGAAGACGCCGACGTCACGTTCAACGCCGATGTCGACACACTCCGGGAAATGTTCGACGGGGATCTCGATCCGACCTCTGCCTTCATGTCAGGCCGCCTGAGCATTGACGGCGATATGGGCCTTGCGATGAAACTGGCCGCCACCCTCGCCTGATGGCGGATCCCGCCCCCTACCACGCCGATCTGGCGCAAGGCCCGCAGACAGACGCCTTCTGGCTGCGCAGTTCTGATGGTGTGCGCCTTCGCGTGGGACATGCCAAGGGCGCGCAGGCCAAAGGCACGGTCTTCATCTTGCCGGGGCGCACAGAGTACATTGAAAAATACGGCTATGTCGCACAAGACCTCGTCGATGCCGGTTTCGATGTTCTCACCCTCGACTGGCGGGGTCAGGGCATGGCGGACCGGCTTGGCGCGCACCCCATGGTGGGCCATGTGGGCCGCTTTCCCGACTTTCAGAAGGATTGGGCCGCAATGCGCCGCTTCGCGATGGCGCAGAACCTGCCCAAACCGTGGTACATGATGGCCCATTCGATGGGCGGCTGCATTGGCCTGCGTGCCCTGATGCAGGGCGCCGATATCAGGGCGGCGGTCTTTACCGGCCCGATGTGGGGCATCACCATCGCCCCCTATCTGCGCCCGCTGGCATGGGCCATCCCCAGACTGGCGGAGCTGGTGGGGCAAGGCGACCGGCTTTCGCTCTTTACATCCATCGAGAGCTATCTCACGGCGGCCCCGTTCGAAGACAACCTGCTCACATCCGACCCCGAGATGTTCGACTACATGCGACGGCACGTTCTGGCGGAACCGCAGTTCGGCCTCGGCGGCCCGTCCCTGTCATGGCTCAAAACAGCCATCGAAGAATGCAACGCGATGGCTGCGCAACCGGCACCGGCAATCCCCGCACTGTGCTTTGTCGGCTCGAATGAACGCATCGTCGACACCGCTCGCATCCGGGATCGTATGACAGGCTGGCCCGGCGGCAAACTTCTCATGGTCGATGGCGCCCAACACGAGGTGTTGATGGAAGGTGCCAACATCCGCCGGCAGGTCACCGGCTCCGCCATCTCGTTGTTCTCCGGCCTGGCGTGATCGCCTGGGGCGCACCGGAAAACCTGCGGCAATAGCACCTCTTTTTCCGCAATCGCGCTTTATGGCAGCGTTTCCGCACCCCATGTGAACCAGCAAGGATGCATGCGATGCCGGAGCGGATTTTTATCCTGAACGGCCATCCCGGCCCCACCTCGCTCGCAGGACAGATCGTCGACCGCTATGCGGCGGCGGCACAGGCCGCCGGACACAGTGTTCGTGTGTCACATCTGCATGATCTGACATTCGACCCGGACCGCGGCAAGGCGGGATATGGCGCGCCCAAACCGTTGGAGCCGGTGCTGGAAGACGCGCTTGGCAATCTCGAATGGTGCTCGCATTTCGTTCTTGCCTTTCCGCTGTGGTGGGGCGGTTTTCCGGCCAAGCTCAAGGGCTGGATCGACCGCGTTCTTGAAATCGGACGGACCTTTACCACCGAACAAACAACGCCCATTGGCCTGCCCGCACCACTGCTCAAAGGGCGCTCCGCCCGCGTGATTGTCACCTCGGATACGCCGCGCAGTTTCATGTGGCTGGCCTACAGGGATGCCATCCAACGCCAGATCAAGGGGCAGATCCTTGGATTGGTCGGGTTCAAACCGGTTCGGATCACGTGGTTTGCCCCTGCCTCGCATCCCAGGCCGGGTGCCGTCGACGCCCTGCTGGAACAGATGGACACGCTGGGCCGCGACGCACGGTAACGTCTTTGCGTGTCGCCCTATCGCGTTGTCGGTGACCGCTCACTCCGTGCGGGTCACCTTGCCGATTTCATGAACCCCACGCGCCTCTGCGGTGGCCCCGGCCCGCATCCAGGAGTGTTCGGACGAGATGAAGAAACAACTCATCCCGTATTCCGACCACTCCTGCGCCTTTTGCGCATTTGCGACCCAGGACACACAGGCCTTGCCAGCAGATTCAGACGCCTTGCCCACGCGCGTCATCGCGTTGCGCAGATCGTCAGAGGACTGGTTGTCATGGCCGTAGCCCACAGACAGGTCCGCCGGCCCCAGAAAGAGTGCATCGATCCCATCGGTCGCCGCAATCGCCTCGCAAACCGCGACGCCTTCGGGCTCTTCGATCTGGGCCATGACAACGGTTTCCTCCTGCGACCGGGCCAGAAGATCAGGCATCGACTGCGTGGCATAACCGGCCCAGCGGGTCGACCCCGCGAACCCGCGTCCACCCCGCCCGAAACGGGCTGCACGCGCCACATCCTGAGCTTTCTCCACGGTGTCCACGTGCGGAACAACCACCCCCACTGCACCGCAGTCCAACGCCTGCAGGATCTCTCGGGCCGAACTGTCCCCGACCCGGACGAGTATCGGGAAATCCAGCGCCCGCCCCATCGCACAGCAGGCGTCAATCGCGTTTCGGTCAAACGGCGCATGTTCCGCGTCCAGACAGACGAAATCCAGTTCGGATTGCGCAAGCACCTCGATCAATTGGTAAGCCGGGGTTTTCAGGAACGTGCCTGCAAGGGGCAGGCGAGACAAAAGCCGTTGACGAAATCCGGCAATCTGCATGAAGGGTCTCCCGATGGTCTGGTCGCGCACACCCTACGCGGACCGTTCCGCTTGGCAACCCTCTGGCGATGTCATCCGCCTCTCCTATGTTTCAATCCATGTCGAACCCCGTCCTTACCTTTACCGATCGTGGCATCTACTGCCCCGCCGGAGATTTCTATATCGACCCGTGGCGGCCCGTGGACCGTGCGTTGATCACCCACGGCCATGCCGATC
>CAYZAD010000213.1:0-5177 GCA_964476315.1 uncultured Rhodobacterales bacterium | reverse complement strand
CTTCTTCATCGCTCAGCCCGAACACCGCGTTCGATCCGCCGCGCACCTTGAAGGCCCCCGGTTCCTGAAAGTTCTCGCATTTGAAGAACAGGTCCGCGCCAGTCAGTTCATTCAGGTATTGCGACTGCAATACCGGCGTGCGGTTGATATGCGGCTTGATGCGCTCATGCGCCGCCAGCATGTCTTCGTATGTCGGAATGATCATGCTCATATCTTTCATTCTGCAGCCACCTTCTGTGCAATCTTCGATCCATGGCGATAATATTCCTGCGCCGCAGCGACCCCGGAGCCAAGTTCGATGTTCAGGCCAAGGTCCACCATGCACATCTCTGCGGTGGCGATGCCCGACAGGGCCATCACTTCGGTCAGGCTGCCAAGGTGCCCAATCCGGAACACTTTGCCTGCGACGTCCCCAAGCCCAGTACCAAAAGCCACACCGTAGGTGCTGGCGGCATGTGCCACCACATCCGAAGCGTTGAACCCCTCCGGTGTGCGCACGGCGCTGATCGTGTCGGAATACACGTCCGGCGTTTCGGCACACAGGTCCAGACCCCAAGCCCACACCGCGCGGCGCACGCCTTCGGCAATTCGGTGATGGCGGGCAAAGACGTTCTCCAGCCCTTCCTCCATCAACATCCGGCACGCCTCGTTCAGACCGTTCATCAGACCAACCGCTGGCGTGTAGGGGTAAGCGTTGGCCTCGTAGCCTTTGACCATATCATGCACGTCAAAGAAGGTCCGGTGCAGTTGCGCCGTCTTCGTTGCAGCCATCGCCTTTTCGCTGAACCCCACAATGGCCAGTCCCGGCGGCAGCATGAACCCCTTTTGTGATCCGGCCACCGCGATATCGACGCCCCACTCGTCAAAGCGGAAATCCATCGACGCGATGGAGCTCACTCCATCCACCATCAACATCGCCGGATGCTTTGCAGCATTCATCGCGGTGCGGATGGCGCCGATGTCAGACACCACGCCTGTTGCTGTCTCGTTGTGCGTGGCAAGAACGGCCTTGATGCGATGTTCCGTGTCGTTGGTCAGGATCTCTTCGAACCGGTCCGCCGGAATCCCTTGACCCCAAGCCACGTCGACAACGATCAGTTCCAGTCCATGGCGTTCGCACATGTCGATCCACTTGTGCGAGAACATGCCATTTCGTGCCATCAACACCGTGTCGCCTGCGCTCAACGTGTTGGTGATTGCGGTTTCCCATCCGCCCGTTCCGGTGGACGGAAAGATGAATATCTCTGCACTGGTGCTTTTCAGAATGGTCTGAACGGCCTTGCGCGCGGGGTGCAGGATTGTCCCGAACAGAGGCGAGCGGTGATCGATGGTCGGCATATCACACGCCTTGCGCAGCGATTCCGGGATGTTCGTCGGGCCAGGAATGAAAACTGGGTTTTGAAAACTCATGGTGCGGGTCCTTCCATTTGGACTGACAGTATCCTGCACAGGACCCGCACTCAATTTTTTCGAAATTATTTTTCATTTTTGGATCATGGCGAAAATCATTCAAAAACAGTTGCTTATATTTTTCATAATATGAAAGTATTTTTTGAATACGCGCGTATACCGCTAACATGCCGCCGAATCTGCGGCGCTCAGCGACCAAGGGTCAATGGCATGTGCCGGTTTACATCCTTGTAAAGCAGATACCGGAACCGCCCTGGCCCGCCCGCGTAACACGCCTGTGGGCAGAACGCGCGCAGCCACATGTAATCGCCTGCCTCGACCTCCACCCAATCCTGGTTCAGCCGGTACACCGCCTTGCCCTCCAAGACGTAAAGCCCGTGTTCCATCACATGCGTTTCCAGGAAGGGGATCACCGCGCCGGGTTCAAAGGTGACCACTGTCACATGCATGTCATGGCGCAGATCGCTTGGATCGACAAACCGCGTTGTCGCCCATTTGCCGTCGGTGCCCGGCATCGGCGTCGGGGCGACCTCTGAGTCGCTGGAAATGATCACGTCGGGTTGTGCAAGCCCCGGCACCGACTGGTACGCTTTCCTGATCCAGTGAAACCGCACCGGCGCGTCCCCGGTATTGCGCATGGTCCAACCGCTTTCAGGCGGCAGATACGCATAACCCCCTTCGCGCAGAGTGTGCGTCGCCCCAGCAACGGTCACGTCTAACGTGCCCTCAACGACGAAAAGCACCCCTTGCGCCATCGGATCCGTCTCGGCCCGATCCGATCCGCCCCCCGGCATCACCTCCATGATGTAATGAGAGAACGTCTCTGCAAACCCGGTCATCGGCCGCGCGATCACCCACAGGCGCGTGCCCTCCCAGAACGGCAGGAAACTGGTGGTGATGTCCCGCATCGTGCCTTTGGGGATCACAGCGTACGCTTCGGTGAACATCGCGCGGTCGGTCAGCAGTTGATCCTGCCCCGGATGCCCGCCCTTGGGAGCATAGAAAGAAGTCATGCGTCTTTGCCTCTTGTCGGTATCACGGCAGTATCGCGTCGATTACGCCGGCGAACCATGCTGAAGGCCAAGCAAGACTGTTCGGATTTATTTGATAATCCAGCTTGATTGCCGCGTTTCCGCGATCAATCGTCAGACACCGTAATAATCCCGGTACCACGCGACGAACTGTTTCACACCAGCGCGCACATCTGTTTGCGGGGCATAGCCTGTCAGGTTTTGCAGCAAACTGGCATCGGCCCAGGTCGCGAATACATCGCCCTTCTGCATGTCCATATAGTTGCGCTGCGCCTTGATCCCGGTTTCGGCCTCGATCGCTTCGATGAAATCCAGCAGACGCACCTTGTCGGAATTGCCGATATTCACGATACGGTAGGGGGCAACAGGGCTGAGCGTATCCCCCTCGACTGCGGTTTCTGGCGTTCCCGGTATGGCATCCATCAAGAGCCGAATGCCACGCACCAGATCCTCGACAAAGGTAAAGTCGCGGTACATGTCGCCGTGATTGTAGATGTCGATGGGCGTACCGTCGAAAATGCCCTTGGTGAATTTGAAAAGCGCCATGTCGGGCCGACCCCATGGACCGTAGACGGTGAAGAACCGGAACATGGTTGTCGGGATCTTCCACAAATGGGCATAGGAATGCGCCATGCTTTCGTTGGCTTTCTTCGTCGCAGCATAGAACGTCATCTGCGTGTCCGCCTTGTCCGTCTCCTTGAACGGCATCTCTTCGTTGGCACCGTAGACCGACGAGGTCGATGCCATCAGAAGATGTTGCACGTCCAACTGCCGTGCCGCCTCCATCACGTTGAATGTTCCGACAAGGTTGCTGTCCAGATAGGCCCGGGGGTTTTCAAGCGAATAGCGTACACCGGCCTGCCCGGCGAGATGCACGATCATGTCCGGCGCAAACTCGGTTGCGACACGTTCAAATGTGTCCGGTTCTTCCAGTGTCGCATGGGTGAACGTATATCCCGGCGACTGCAGCAACATCTGGTTGCGCCGTTCCTTCAGCGTGACGTCATAATAATCGGTCAGCGCGTCGTACCCGTGCACGACAAAACCTTCGTTTAACAGCAACCGCGCAAGGTAAAAGCCAATAAAACCGGCCGTGCCGGTGATCAAAACACGCGTCATCAGAAATTATCCGTCTTCTCGAACAAGTCACCTGCGCCTAGCACGAAGCGCAAAGCTGGACCATATCCGGAGACAACCTTGCGATGGCCAAATGACCGCACGCCAAGGCTTGCACCCGTCTTTGCACAAAAGACCGGCAAAGCGCTGCCTTTCCGCAATTCCATTCAATCGGCGCGCCAATCCGATCACAGGTCAGACGACCATCATCGACACAGGTCATTCGCGCGACCAACAGTGGAAACCGTGACGAACCCGCCTCGGTCGATCATGGCCTTCGTTTCTGATTGCGGCAATGTATACCACTGTATGCGGTTTACGACTCAGCCCGTTTCGCCTATGGCAGAGACAAATCTTCGAAAGGCATGACCCATGGCTGACAACACCACCCCCGACATCATTTACACCAAGGTAGACGAAGCCCCCGAACTGGCATCCGCGTCGTTCCTTCCGATTATCCAGAAATTCGCAAGCGCGGCGGGCGTGAGCGTGGGCACCAAGGACATCTCACTCGCGGGGCGCATCCTTGCCACTTTCCCCGAAGCGTTGACACCGGAACAGCAGCAATCCGACGACCTTGCCGAACTTGGCGAATTGGTCAAAACGGCTGAAGCGAACGTGATCAAGCTGCCGAACATTTCCGCCTCGGTGCCGCAGCTGGTCGCAGCGATCAAGGAACTGCAAGGCCAAGGCTATGCGCTTCCGGATTATCCTGAAACGCCATCGACGGACGAAGAAAAAGCCGTCCGTGCGAAGTACGACACGATCAAAGGCTCTGCGGTGAACCCGGTTCTGCGGGAAGGCAACTCCGACCGCCGTGCCGCCAAGGCCGTGAAATCCTACGCCCAGAACAACCCGCACCGCATGGGTGACTGGAGCGCCGACAGCAAGACCCGCGTTGCGTCCATGTCGGGCGGCGATTTCTTTTCGAACGAAGTCTCGACAACGCTTTCAGATGAAGCCACCGCGAAGATCGTTCTCGTGGGCGAAGACGGCTCTGAAACCGTTCTGAAGGATGGCCTCAGCTACCCGGCCGGCACCGTTGTCGACGCGACCTTCATGTCCGCCAAGGCGCTTGACGCCTTCCTCGAAGAGGAAATCGCCAAGACCAAGGAAGAAGGCACGCTCTTTTCCCTTCACTTGAAAGCCACGATGATGAAGGTCTCCGATCCGATCATCTTTGGCCATGGCGTCAAAGCCTTCCTCAAGCCCGTCTTCGACAAGTATGGCGACGAGATGAAAGCGCTGGGCGTGAATCCCAATTCCGGGCTTGGCGATCTGCTGGCCCATGTTGACGGCAACGCAGAGATCAAGGCAGAGATCGAAAAGGTCATGGCGGATCAGCCGCCGATGTACATGGTCGACTCGGACAAGGGCATCACCAACCTGCACGTCCCTTCCGATGTGATCATCGACGCGTCCATGCCCGCGCTGATCCGAGCCGGTGGCAAGGGCTGGGGCCCGGATGGCAAGGAGCACGATACCAACTGCGTCATCCCCGACAACTCCTATGCGCCGGTCTATGACGAGGCCATCACGTACTTCAAAGCCAAAGGCAAACTGGACCCTGCCACGGCCGGTACGGTTCATAACATCGGCCTGATGGCGCAGAAAGAGCAA
>CAYZAD010000212.1:0-5185 GCA_964476315.1 uncultured Rhodobacterales bacterium | reverse complement strand
CGGCTGGTGTTTCCCCCGTGGCACCGTTACCACCTGGGGCGCAAGGTGTGAGCCAGGGCTCCGGCCGGGCGCCCCCGGTCCGCCCGGGCGGGGGGACGCTGTCCCCCCGCGCCCCCCTGAGGTATTTGAAAAACAAAGAAGACCGGGATCGCGCCTTGAACCTCCTCTTCAGCAATGACCGACGCGGGGAATACCCGCAAAGCTGGTACGCCGCGACGGCCATGCCGCTGGACCCGTTCCCGCCCCTTGGCGGCGCGACTCGCGCCGATATCTGCATCATCGGCGCCGGATTCACCGGGATTTCAGCCGCACTGCACCTCGCCAAGGCGGGTGCTGACGTGGTTCTGCTCGATGCCCACCGGGTGGGTTTTGGCGCATCGGGGCGCAATGGCGGACAGCTTGGCTCGGGACAGAGGCAGGACCAGATCACGCTGGAAAAGATGGTCGGGGCAGACGCCGCGCGCCTGCTGTGGGATCTGGGCGAAGACGCCAAGCGCCTTGTGCGGGACCTCGTCCAGGATCACGGGATCGACTGCTACCTGAAAGACGGCATCGCCTGGGCGGCGTCCCGTCAGGCGGATGTCGACGACCTTGCCGCCTATGCCGACCACCTGCAGACACGCTATGGCTATGACCGGATCGAGGCCCTGGGGCGCGACGCCTTTCACGCGCTGTGCCCGTCGCCGGATTACATCGGCGGGACGCTGGACATGGGGGCGGCCCATCTGCACCCGCTCCGCCTTGTCCTGGGCCTCGCCAGGGCCGCCCACAAGGCCGGTGTCCGCATTCACGAACGCAGCCATGTGCATGGCCTGACCCATGGCGACACGGTAACCGTCCGCACCGATGCGGGCCAGGTGACGGCGGATCACGTCATCCTTGCCGCGAACGGATATCTTGGCACGCTTGACCGCCGCGTGTCCTCTCGGGTCATGCCGATCAACAACTACGTGATCGCCACCGAACCGTTGGGCGACGACGCCGCAAAGGTGCTGACCCGCGATGTCGCTGTGGCGGATTCGCGTTTCGTCGTGAACTATTTCCGGCTCAGCCATGACAAGCGTCTTATCTTTGGCGGCGGCGAAACCTATGGCTACCGCTTCCCGTCCGACATCCCGGCACTGGTGCGCAAGCCCATGACGACGATCTTTCCGCATCTGAAAGACGTTCGGATCGACTACGCCTGGGGCGGCACGCTGGCCATCACCATCAAACGCATGCCCTATCTTGCGCGCGTCCGGCCCAATATCCTGTCGGCCTCGGGCTATTCGGGTCACGGCGTCGGCAATGCGATTCAGGCAGGCAAGCTTCTGGCCGAGGCCATCAAGGGCCCCTCCCACGGGTTTGCCGCGTTCAACGACATCCCGCACACCCCGTTTCCCGGGGGCGGGATGTTGCGCACGCCAATCCTGTCGCTTGCCATGTCATGGTACGCGATGCGGGACCGGCTGGGCATCTGACGCGCACCCCGGCACCGCCAAGGCGCGTTCTACTTGTCCAGCTTGGAGAGCTTGCTTTGCAGCTCGGCCAGTTGCGATTTGATCTCGTCAAGGTCATCGCCGTCTTCGGCGGGTTTGGCGTTGTCCGAACCCTCTGGCGCCGGCCCCGACCAATTGGACGTCATGCCCCCCGTCATCGCCTTGAGAAACGCCTCCTGCTGCGCCTGCAAAGCGTCGAAGCCCGGCATCCCCGACATCGGATTGGCCTTCTTCATGTTGTCCATCCACTTGGACTGGCTGTCGCGGAACATTTCGAAACTTGCCGCAAGGAACTGCGGAACCGCGCTGGTCGCCTGCGTGGTATAGCTGCGCACCAGGTCATTCAGCACGTTGGTCGGCAAAACGCTTTCACCGCGGCTTTCATGTTCGGCAATGATCTGCAGCAGGTATTGCCGGGTCAGGTCATCGCCGGATTTCAGATCGACGATCTGCACCTCGCGGCCATCACGGATAAAACTCGCGATGTCTTCAAGTGTCACGTAATCAGAGGTTTCCGTGTTATACAAACGCCGGCTTGCGTAGCGCTTGATCAACAAGGGTTTTTCAGTTTCGGCCAAGGTCCCCTCCTCGGGTCTGCATCGCTGCATTGCAGCTTAAGCTGCACTTGCCGAAAAAGAAAGCGTTGTACGACTCGGTACAGCACAAAGCGTCACGCCCCGTCACAGCCCGCGATAAAGCGCACCCTCCCGGTCACGGCGCGGGCCGTCCTCAACGGTAGTGTCGTCGCCCCATTACAAGGTGGCCCCGTCACGCACTCCCGCGAAAGAACCGGTCACGGTATGTCTGCCCTCCGGGGGCACCTATGACGCAATCCGCATCCAAGGCCCAAACAGGAAACCGGCATCTTGCAAATAAAAAAGGCCGGATCCTTGCGGACCCGGCCTAAGGGTAGCGTTCCAAATTTGGGAGGAGAGAACGCTAATTCTTCAAAAGCGCTTACTTCGCAGCAGTTGCTTTCTTGGCAGCTGTTGTGACGTCTGCAGTCGCTTTCTTGACAGCGGCAGTTGCATCTTCGGAGATGTCTTTGCCAGCAGCCATCATCAGCTCAACTGTGTCCATCTGGACTTTCTTCGCGATTTCCGCGAAAGCCGCCATGTTTTCCGCAGCAACTTCAGCCTGGGCCGATGCGAAATCGGTCATCGCCTTGGCGTAGTCTGCCGGCTCTGTCTTCGCCTTGGACATCTCACCCAGCTTGGCGAGCGTGTCTTTGGTCCACTTTGCAGAGATTTCCGAGGACTTTTCAGCCGCTTCGAGTGCAACGTGGGACAGTTTTTCGTTCAGAGTTGCTGTTGTCTTGAAAGCGTCTTCCATTGCTTTCGTGTCAACCGGGAATGCACCCATCATTTCTTTCAGGGTCGCTGTCATGTCAGGTGTCTTTGCCATCGTTCAAAATCCTTTCCTGCGCTGCGGGCCCACCCCGCGTTCTTTGCAGATGCAGAATACATACATGCTGCACCGCAGCAAATCAACCCCTTTTTCTGCACTGCAGCAAAAAAGTTGTCCCAAGGTAAGAAGAGGCGCGGTCAGGCCGTGGCCTTGATCCGGACATATGTCCCGGGTGCCGGGGCCAAAGGCGGATGCGCGGCGTCACCGGGGTCGCGCGCTGCAACCCATTTGCCCGAACGCTTGGCCAGCCACTTTTCCCAGACGGGCCACCAGGACCCTTCCGTGTAATCGGCTGTCTTCAGCCAGTCTTCCGGCGACAGCGACAGGTCCGCATTGGTGTAATGGCCGTATTTCTTCTTGGTCGGCGGATTCACGATCCCCGCGATATGGCCCGACTCGGACACGATGAACTGCTTGGAGCGCGACCCCATCTGCTGCACGCCGCGGTAACAGTCTTTCCAGGCGGCGATGTGATCCGTCTCGCAGGCAATCGAACACAGCGGCACATCCACATCCCGCAGGCTCAGGGTTTCGCCCATCAATTCGAACGCGCCTTCGGCAAACTTGTTGTCCTGGCACAGACCGCGCAGGTACTGCACCGCCATCTTGCCGGGCAGGTTCGCCCCATCGCCATTCCAGTACAGCAGATCGAAGGCCGGCGGGGTTTCACCCATCATGTAGCTTTTGATCGCGGGTCCATAGATCAGATCGTTGGACCGCAGGTAACTGAACGTGCGCGCCATGATGAAGGATTTGAGGATCCCGGCATCGCCGATTTCGGCCTCGATCCCGTCGATAAAGTCATTCTGCAGAAACGGCGTGAATTCGCCCTGATCCGAGAAATCGGTCAACGTGGTAAAGAAGGTCGCGGATTTGACCGACGTGTCGCCGCGTTTCTTCATCAGCGACAGGGTCAGGTTCAGCGTCGTTCCGGCAATGCAATAGCCGATCGCGTTCACCTTCTCCACATTGCAGATCGCCTTCACTTCTTCGAAGGCGCGCAGGTAGCCATCCTCGATATAGGTCTCAAGACCCACATCCTTGTAACTCTCGTCCGGGTTGATCCAGCTCACCACGAACAGCGTGTAACCCTGGTCCACGACCCAGCGGATGAACGAATTCTCCGGCTTCAGATCCAGGATATAGAACTTGTTGATCCAGGGCGGGAACAGCACGATGGGCGTCTCGCGCACCTTGTCGGTGGTCGGCGTGTACTGGATCAGCTCCATCATGTGGTTGCGATACACAACCTCGCCCTCGGCGGTCGCGATATTCTCACCGATCTCGAATGCGCTCTCATCGGCCAGCTTGACCACAAGCTCACCGTTATTCGCCTCCAGATCGCGCACGAGGTTCTCAAGCCCATGCACAAGGCTTTCACCCTCGGTTTCCAGCGCCTTTTGAAGCGCATCCGGATTGGTGGCGAGGAAATTGGTCGGCGCGAACATGTCCACGATCTGCTGGGCGAAATACCGCAGCCGCTTCTTTTCGGTGGCGTCCATGTCCTCGATATCTTCAACGGCCGTCTGAATGGCTTCGGCGTTGATCAGGTACTGCTGCTTGATGAAGTTGAAATACGGGTGTTCATCCCACAACGGATTCTTGAACCGCCGGTCCTTGGGTCCGGGGTCCTCGGGGGCCTGCAATTTGCCCTTGGCAAGCGCTTGCTGCGCCTCGATGTAATGGGTCACCGATTTGCCCCAATAGGCGATCTGGTGCTCCATGATCTTGGCGGGGTTCTGCAACCACTCGGACCAATACGCCTGCATCGCCTGACCGTATAACATCGTGTCGGGCCCATGCAGCGACGGATTGATCTGCTTCTTGCTCGACAACGCTGTCATCAGCCGCCCGGTCAGCTTTTCGATCTTGTGCAAATTGGCCTCAAGTTCAACGCTCATTTCTGGTGCGGCAACGTCCTTAGTTGTCATGGACAGCTTTCCCCCCTATGCATGCTGCTACGCAGAATACCGTCGCGTGCGTGGGGAGGCAAAGCGACCAATTGGCTCGGCCAACGGGCAGCAACGAAGGAGACGCCTCTATGCGCTACATGATGACATACGATCTCATGGAAACGTTTCGGAATACAAATCAATGGCTTGGCGCGACCGCACGCACCATGGCGTCCTACCCCGCCTGGGCGATGCTGCCAAATCCGGCCATGCAGTGGATGGCCGCCTGGGGCGAAGTGACAGAGCGCACGTTCGAACGGATGGTGGTCAAACCTGACTGGGGGATTCGGACCTTCACCTGCGAAGACGGCAAGGATCACCTCGTCGAGGTTAAGACCATAGTCGAAC
>CAYZAD010000211.1:0-5193 GCA_964476315.1 uncultured Rhodobacterales bacterium | reverse complement strand
GGGTCGACCAATGCCGGTCTGCACCTGCCCGCGATTGCCCACGAGGCCGGGATCGAGTTCTACCTCGAAGATGTCTGTGAGATCTTCCGCGACACGCCTTACTTTGTCGATCTGAAGCCGGGCGGCACCTATGTCGCCAAGGATCTGTACGATGCGGGCGGAATTCCGGTCGTGATGAAGGAACTGCGCAAAGCGGGCCTGATCCACGAAGACTGCATCACCGCCTCGACCCGCACCATCGGCGAGGAGCTGGACCGCATCGAACGCGAAGCAGATGGCAAGGTGATCTATTCCATCGAAACACCGATCACCAAGACCGGCGGCGTTGTGGGCCTCAAGGGCAACCTGGCCCCCGAAGGCGCCATCGTGAAGGTGGCAGGTATTTCGGCCGAGGATCAGGTCTTTACCGGCCCGGCGCGCGTGTTCGAATGCGAGGAAGACGCCTTTGCCGCCGTCAAGGCGCGCGACTACAAGGAAGGCGAAGTGATCGTCATCCGCAACGAAGGCCCCGCAGGCGGCCCTGGCATGCGCGAAATGCTGTCGACCACCGCAGCCCTGTCCGGTCAGGGCATGGGCAAGAAGGTTGCGCTCATCACCGATGGCCGCTTCTCTGGTGCGACCCGTGGCTTCTGCGTGGGTCACGTTGGCCCCGAAGCCGCACAGGGCGGCCCGATTGCACTGCTCAAGAACGGCGACATGATCACCATTGACGCCGTGTCCGGTGCCTTGACCGTTGATCTGTCGGACGAAGACCTGGCCCAGCGCAAGGCGGAGTGGGCCGGCCCGCGCGAGACCATTTACACCTCGGGTGCGGTCTGGAAATTCGCCAAGCTGGTTGGGCCGACTTACAAGGGGGCGGTCACGCATCCCGGGGCCGAAGGCGAAAAACACGTGTACAGCGACCTGTGATCCGTCTTCGGAAGCTCTTTCTCGGGGGTATTGCAATCGCCGTTCTGGCCGGTTGCAATACCGGCTGGACCGGCACGGCCCTGTCCTTCCTCGAGGCGCAGGGCGACTCCGAAAATCTTGCTTTGCGCCGCGCAGACCTGGCCGGTGGCGCCATCACCGTTCTGGGCCCCGACGGCTATTGCGTCGATGCATCCACATTGCGCAGCACCGGCACCGGCGGGTTCGCGGCTCTTGCGAGTTGCAACATCCTGTCGGGCGGTCGGTCAGGGGCCATCGTCGAACCCGGCCTTGTGACCGTGACGGTAAAGCCCGCGGACAGTGAAACGCCATCGCTGGAGGCGTTGGCCGCCGCTTTGGAAACGGAACTGCTGAGCACGAGAGAACTGAGCGCGGTCACCCTGGGCCAGATGGCGACAGGAGGCGAGACGGCCTTTGAAGGCAGCGATCCCCGCCATTGGCGCGGAACCTTTGTTCTTGGGCAGTCCGTCATCGGCCTGGCGCTTTACGCGCCGAAGGACAGCCCCTTGGTGGGTCCGCAGGGGGCTGCTTTCCTGAACACGGTTTCTTCACGCATCCGCGCTAATTCGAATGCGGCGGAACACAGTGCAGAACAGTCGCAGCCGACAGAGGATCGCGTCACCATGCGACTAAGCCGTTTATTTGGCGAACGCGATCTGCAATAAACACGCATAACCGGCGCCACAGGCCGGAGCGGTACAAGAACAGAAGCGAGCAGCTGATGTCGGAAATGAAACCGGGACTGCTTGATCGCGTGATCGAGCAATCTGCCCTGCGTCGGTTCCGTCGCTGGGCAGAAACCGCGCGCAGCGCTGACCTGCGTGAACTGCGCCGCAATCGCGCTGCGGCCCGGCAGATGAAGCACCATCTCGATGAACTGATCCATGTGGCCGATAATCGTCTGGCCCTGCCGGTGCTGGGCAATCAGGCCGTTCCCGTCCCGTATGATGCCGACTGGTCGTGGCGCCCCGAACTGTGGTGCGGCCCGCTGCCCGTGCCCGGGATCGCTGCGGTGGCGTCCAAATCCATGCTTGGGCAGGAAGTGACCCTGTTCCACGATTGCGCCCATTCCGAACTGACCCTGCGCCAGTTGCGCAATACCAGCGAGGACGATCTGGCGCCTTACGGGCTCCGGCTTGACGTGTTCCGCTTTGACGGATCGTACCTGTCGCTGGTGATCGACTTGCCACCCGACGCGACGCATCAACTCAGGCGGACGCATCTGGTGCGGCTTGACGCGATTGTGGAACTGGAACGCCCGCTGGAGATTTTTGCGCGCCTGAATGTGCAGCATGGTCCGAACACCGAACAGATCGTGCGTGAATTGCCGCTGCAGGACCGCAACCTCGTTGTGGAATTCGATCTGGCCTACACCAAGCTGAACGAAAAGCGGGTCGAGAAAATCTGGATCGATCTGATCTTCGAGAACCCTGAAATGAGCCAGGTCGTGCTGCGCGACGCGTATTTCAGCCGTCGCCCCAGGGCAGAGTTGTGAGGAGGGCCGGATGACTGCGTATTCCTTGTCGAAATCCCGTTTCTTCGAAGGCGTTTGGGAAGGCGTGCTTGCGGGCGATGCCGATGACAGCCCCACGCCGAACGTGGATGTGCGTGTGCACGACATTCCGGTTCCCGATATTTCGATCGAACCTTTGCCGGATCCTGCATCGTGGCTCTTGAAGGTGCCGGTGCCTGCCAAGATGATCGCGGACGGCGTGCATACTTTCGTGATTTACGAAACGGATGTGGGTCAGCCGCTTGGCGACTTCTCGATCATCGCGGGTGACGCGGCAGGCGAAGACATCCGGTCGGAGATGGCGCTGTTGCGGGCGGAACTGGATATGCTCAAACGCTCTTTCCGCCGCCATTGCCGCGAAACCGCCTGACGCTGCGCGGTCAGGCCAGCCACGCGAGTGACATCAGCGACAGCACCGATGTCCAGATGACCACGGGCGCGATCTGATCCGTGCGCACACCATGCAGCAATGCGAGCGCAAACGCCATGGCTCCGGACGGTCCGGCAGCCGCCAGCACCAGAAGCGTGTTCCACGTCTCGGGTCTGTCGCCGACATGCAGCGCGCCCCAGACCAGGGCCGGGAATGCCAGCAGCTTGAGCGCTGAGATCGTGGCGATGGTCGGCGACATGCGCAGCGAATGCCCGGACAGGACCACCCCCAAGGCGAACAGCGTCAAAGGCGCAGCCCCTGCCCCGGCAAAGGTCATCGCCGTCAGGAACGGTTGCGGAATGGAAATGGCCAGCAGGCTGAGAAGAGTGCCCGACGCAATGGCGATCAGGATCGGATTGGTGGCGATCTTGGTCAGCGACTGCTTCACGCTGGCATTTCGATTGGCCAGAAGCTCTGTCGAGACGATGAAGAACGCGAATGTCACGGACGCGTCCCAGGCCACCACCCCGGTGATCGGAGACGCGGCCACTTCGCCATAGATCAGATAGGAAATCGGCCAGATGTAGAGAAGCGTGTTCACAAAAATGGTCGCCATCGCCAGAAACCACGCTTCGAGCAGATCGCGTTTGAGCACGCGGCGGCACAGTTGATATGCCAGCACGAACACGACCACCTGGCACAGCGCGTAAAGTCCGATTGCATCGGCCCGGAACGTGGACCAGTCCAACCCTGCGATCAGCGGGAAGATCAACGCAGGCTGCAGGACGAGAAAGGCAATGCGGTTGAGCGTGGCGGCCTCTGCGTTCGAGACCGTGTTGAACCGGCCCAGAACGTATCCCAACGCAAGCATCGAGAAAATCGGAAGAATATCGTGTGTGAGAACGTAGAGCATACCCGGAACGCTTAGCGTAAAGGTGTTGGGGTAAAAAGGCATCTGATTGACCTTGGAAGAGCAGACAGGCACCTTATGCGCAGACCCTGACCCGGAGAATCTATGTCCCCGCTGCGCGGCATGGCGCTGAAGCTCAGCGCTGTTTTGCTATTTGTCATCATGGCAGCCCTGATCAAAGCCAGCTCCGATGTGGTGCCACCGGGCGAAGCTGTCTTTTTCCGATCCTTCTTTGCGCTGCCCATGATCCTGGGCTGGATCGCGATCAGGGGTGAACTGCGCACGGGATTGAAAACGCAAAACCCCGCCGGCCATTTCTGGCGTGGGCTGTTCGGTGTCAGCGCGATGGCCTGCGCCTTTGCCGGATTGGGGCTATTGCCCCTGCCCGAGGTCACTGTGCTTGGCTATGCTGCGCCCATCCTGACGGTGGTTTTCGCCGCGATCCTGCTGGGCGAGCGTATCCGCCTGATCCGCATGTCTGCCGTTGTGATCGGCCTTGTCGGCGTCGTGATCGTGATGCTGCCGCAGCTTGGCAACGAAGACCTTGGAAGCGCTGCGCAATGGGGTGTTGTGCTGGTTCTGACGTCGGCCACGCTGCGGGCCTTGGCGCATGTTCACATCCGCAAACTGGTGCAAAACGAAACCACCTCTTCCGTGGTCTTTTACTTTGCGGTCACGGCAAGCTGCCTGTCGCTGCTGACCGCGCCGTTCGGTTGGGTGGTGCCCGATCCGATCACGGCCGCCCAGCTGATCGGGGCGGGGCTGATCGGCGGTGTGGCGCAGATCTTTCTGACGGCGTCCTACCGCCATGCCGAAGCTGCGGTTCTGGCTCCGTTTGACTATGCCTCGATCCTGTTTGCCCTGATCATCGGCTACACGGTCTTTGACGAAGTCCCCACCAACCAGACGCTGATCGGGTCGGTCATCATCATCGCCGCAGGCGTGCTCATCATCTGGCGCGAACGCCAGCTTGGCGTGAAACGAAGTGCAGAGCGGGCAAAGCATACGCCGCCCGGCTGATTGCATTTCCCGCAGCACAGGCTTAGATCACACCCAGCTTTGACAGGGTGACGGGAGCCGCACTGCATGAACTGGATCACCAATTACGTCCGTCCCCGGATCAACTCGATTTTTTCGCGACGCGAGATCCCGGAAAACCTCTGGGTGAAATGTGACGATTGCGGCACGATGCTGTTTCACCGTGAAATGACGGACAATCAGAACGTCTGCAGCAATTGCGGCCATCACATGGTGATCACCCCGCGCGAGCGGTTTCACAACCTGTTCGACGGTGGCGTCTTCAACGAAGTCGAGGTGCCTGAACCGGTTGCCGACCCTTTGCAATTCCGCGACCAGAAGAAATATCCGGATCGCATGAAAGCCGCGCAAAAGGCCGCCGGTGAAAAAGAGGCCATGCTGGTCGCCACCGGAGAGATCGGGCGCACGCCCGTCGTCTGTGCCGCGCAGGATTTC
>CAYZAD010000210.1:0-5244 GCA_964476315.1 uncultured Rhodobacterales bacterium | reverse complement strand
CAAGGGCGATGCGGGATGGGGCAACCAGATCCGGTCTTACGTCTTGCAGCCTTATCAGATGGTCAAGGACCTGCGCACCAATCACGAAACGTCGGACACAAAGGGCGTTCTGGACGGTGATCTGGATCCTTTCATGGCGGCAACGCTTGCGCAGAACGTATCCGGCAAATCGCGCGCAGAGGCCAACGCAGGCTGACGCGTTTCCTATTGCGCCGGGACGTCGTGACGCTGCCTGGCGCATCGGTGCGCCCTGCGCGTTATTCTCAACAACCTTGCCAAATGCAGGCTGACGCGGTTTCATAACCCGGCGCGAAGGCCGCATTTGGGAGGCACCATGAACACGACCCCGGAATTGGGTGTGCCGGCGTTTGGCACCGTTACGACCGATATCCTGAAAACGGCATTGGCACGGGGCTGGTCAGACATGAAACGTGCCCCGGGTTATGCGCTGCTGTTTGCCGGATTTTACGTGCTTTCCGGTTGGTTGATCACATGGATCACCCTCAGCACTGGTACCACCTTCTGGCTGGTGCTGGCGGCCATCGGATTTCCGCTGATCGGGCCTTTCGCGGCCGTGGGGTTTTACGAGGTCAGCCGCCGTCTGGAATATGGCGCGCCGCTGAACACATCCGAGGTCATGGGCGTTGTGCTTAGCCAGTCGCGTCGTCAATTGCCGTCGATCTGTGCCATCATCATCATGGTCTTTTTGTTCTGGTTCTTCATCGCGCACATGATTTTCGCCTTGTTCCTCGGCCTGAGCACGATGACCAACGTGTCGACGTCATTCGATGTGTACCTGACGGCAAACGGGATCATGATGCTGGTCGTCGGATCGATCGTGGGGGCGCTTTTTGCGACGCTGCTGTTCAACATCACCGTTCTGGCCTTGCCGCTCTTGCTTGACCGGGAGGTGGATTTCGTCACCGCCATGATCACCTCGTTCCAATATGTGCTGCAGAACCCGCTGACGATGTTGGGATGGGGGGTGTTTATCGCGGTGATCACCTTCCTGTCGCTTTTGCCCGGCTTCCTGGGGTTGTTCATCACGTTGCCCTTGTTGGGTCATGCCACCTGGCACCTTTACGATCAGGTGCGCAGAACCGAACCGAACGCAGCCACGGCCTAGCGCGGCAGATCCGGGCAAGACAGCAAGGTCCGGATTTACCTGGGTTAAGGCCATCCCTCTGAATCGAGAGTAAAATGTGAATGTGCCCGTCCACATGTGTGTGCGTGCACGGACACTTTTGTCCGGTTTGGAGGAGACTATGAAACAAAGAATGCGATACGCAGTTCTTGCAGTGGTTCTCGGTGCGGGGTCCATGGCCATGGCGCAGGATGCCGATGTGGGTCAGGCGACATATGCGCAATATTGTGCGACCTGCCATGGTATGGATGGCGCTGGTGGCGGACCGTTGACTGAAATCATGACAACGTCCGTACCTGATCTCACTGGTTTGGCCGCGGCGCATGACGGGCAGTTCCCCATGCTTGACGTGATCCATGTGATTGACGGGCGCACGGGCCTGCGGGCGCATGGTGGTCCGATGCCGGTTTATGGCGCGTTGTTCGAGGAAGAAAGCAAGAGCGGCACGGAATACGGTGACGTTCTGTATACGCGCGGCAAGGTTCTTTCGATTGCCTACTATCTGGAGTCGATCCAGAAGTAGGATGTCCAAGGCATGCAGGTGCCCCCCGACCTGCATGCCTTGTCTCTTGTCCCTTATCCCGCTACGTCGCGGCCCATCTCGACGAGCCTGTGCTGCAACCCGCGCGCACGCGGGTCGCCGCATTCTAGGGCGAATACATAGGCATGGGTCAGGAAGAACCCGATTGCATCTTCATCGCTGCTTTGCATCGCCGCTTGTTCATAAAGGCCGATCAGAGCATGGCCATCGTGGTTTTCATGCGCGTCAAGCAGCGCGTTGTGCAACGACATGGTCAGCCTGCGCCGTGATGATCCGCCAACCGCCCCGCAGCCCATCGGTGAAAGCAATGTGTCGGGCCATCCATGGCCGGTGAGAAGCGACCGCCATCGAATCCCGGCGCACGCCGTCCGCGCTGCATGCCCTCGACGACAAAGATGTCCTCTTCAAAGACCACCTTCCACTGCTCTGAATTCCGTGCCCGCAGGGCGGGGTCGGTGTTTTCTGTCGCGTAGTAAAGATGGACATGTTCAATCGTCTGCCCCGGGCCTTCCGGTTGCAGGATGATGGCGAAGGCATGATCGCGATGCACGCCCAAAAGAACGTTGGGGTAGATCGCGAGATATTCCGCACCCGCATCCCATTTGGGATCAAGGCCGTCAAAGTCGGCGAAACAGTCGCCGCTTTCAGTCTTCAACTGCCGGTACACCAATGTGCCCTGGCCCGATGTGGTGCCGTCGATTTCGATATTGTAATGGTCTTCGAGGCGGGAATAGCTGTTCAGTCCGGGATGCACCCAGGGCAGGTGATAGCTTTCGCAGTAGTTTTCGACAGCGAGTTTCCAGTTGCCATTGACGGTCAGCGTAAAACGGCTGTCCGGTCCGCCATGGTAGAGGGGCTGTTCGAAATCGGCCCAGCGGTTGATCACGTCTGCCATGGCGTCTTCGAAGGCGGGGGCGTCGCCGGACAGGTTGATCCAGACCACATCGCGCCAGATTTGGCTGCGGACCTCGATCAGGCCAAGCGTGTCGCGGTCCATGTCTTCGTGGCTGTTATGTCCGGGGCCGCCCACATGCGGTGTCGCCACCAGTTTCCCATGTGTGCTGTAGCACCACGAATGGTAGGGGCAGCGGATCGCGCCTTCGATCTTGCGCGGGGCATCGACAAGGATCATCCCGCGATGGCGGCAAATGTTCTGAAAGACGCGCACTTGGGAATCCTTGCCGCGGATCATCAGCAACGGAATGCCAAGGAAGGTGATCGGACGCGCATCTCCGATTTCGGGAACGTCAGAGGCGACAGCCAACCCGGCCCATCCCTTGCCGAAAAGCGCGTCACGTTCTTCGTCGAACTTGACCGGATCCGTGTAATGGGCGTTCGGCAGTCCACGGGCCTGAGCCGTGGGTTTCTGGACATCTGCAAGAACGGGATCAATGACAGACATGGCAGCACTCCTGATCAACGGGTGCCGCGACCATGGCCGACAGAGGGCCACACCATCGCGTCCGTTCGCGACATGAACAGACGCAGACCGACCAGGTTCAGGATCAGTTGAAGGGTTCGTTGATGCGAAGCTGGTTGCGCTGATACGGGACCAGGTCATCGGCCGAGCAGAAACCCGAAGCCCGCGCGGCGACAAGCGCCATGTGCAAATCCGTCCCGAGATATTCGTAGACAAGGCGTGCGATCCGCGAACCCGTCATGCTTTCGCGGACGGTCCGGACCGTGTAGCCGACCCAGTGATTGTTCTGGAAAGATGCGATCTGGGCAAGGAAATTGAACGACGTGGTCAGCGAATTGCGGCGGCTGACCAAGCCTGCAATCCCGCCTTCCTGAGCCAGCAGCAACCCCCGGAATTCGCGCGCCTGCGCTTCGGTTGGCAACCCTTGCTGAACCATGGCGTCTTTGGCTTCGTAGCCGCGCAGAAACGTGGCCCCGTCTTTTCGGTACACATAAACCAGCCCGCGGATGAATTGGGAGTCATCCAGAAAACTCCGCCTTGCAAACTGATAGAAACCGCTGGGAAACATCGACTCCGGCAATTGCGACACGCCGGGCGACAGGAATTCGCGGATTTCAGGATGTGTCAGCAAGGCCCGGTTGTTGGCGCCAATCTCGTCCAGCGGTTCCAGTATGATCCGGGCATCGACGTCAAAATACGAACAGATCCGAAACAGGACATCAGGACGGGGAAAACTCTCTCCTGACAGATAGCGGTTGAACTGGGTGCGGTTGATCCCAAGGTCGCGGCACAGGGCAGAGATTGACGCCGTTTCGCGCGCAAGTGCCCGCAGGTTGGCACCCAGCGTGTTGCGAAGCTCAGACGGTGTAGGTGGCGTCACATTAGGCCCCTTCCTAGCGCGAACCATCCATGGAGTTACGACAATACCGACGCACACTGACTACTACCTGCGCAGGAATGTGGTTAAATCACAGAGGTTTGTAAACCGCTATTCACCAAAAATGACGTCAAACCGTATCACATGTGATGCTGATTGGCATCGCCAGAATGGATGGCAGACACAAATTGCGCCGCGTCGACGCCAAGATATTCATGTTCTGATAGGCAAAAAATCCACAGAGTGAAGGCCTAAGATGGGGAACCTAAAATGACAAATCAGAACATGTATGGTGTGGTATTGTGGTCTGACTCGAGTGCGCAAAAGGCCGTGATCTGGTGCGAAGACCAAGGGGAATTGGCTTTCTATACGCCATCGGATCGGTCGGTGCACAATGCGCCGTCTCTCGATGCCGGTGACCTGGTTAGATTTGACGTGACCGTGCAGAAAAACATGCGCCGCGCCAGCAATCCGCAGCTTTTGCAACAATCGCATTCGCCCAATCTGCAGACCAGCCTGCGTTCGAGCGGTGCAGGGGATCAATCCGACGATGCGGCCCGGAACGTGGTCGATATCGCGCAGTATCTTGAGATGCCGACCCCGCAGCGTTTGGCGCAATCGGGGTGATTGGGCACTGTCCGGGCGCGGGCGGGCTTAGCCGCCGCGGGACAGCGCCGCGACCCCGGTACGGGCAATTTCTGACAAACCAAGGGGGCGCATCAGGTCTGCAAATGCATCTACCTTTTCCGATGTTCCGGTGATCTGAAAGACAAAGCTGTCCAACGTGCTGTCGACCACGTTGGCACGGAAGATATCAGCCAGCCGCAGGGCTTCGACGCGTTTGTCGCCCGCGCCAGCCACCTTGATCAGCGCCAGTTCGCGTTCCACCGCGCCGCCTTCGACGGTAAGATCATGGACTTCGTGGACCGGCACGATGCGGCCCAGTTGGGCCTTGATCTGTTCGATCACCTGCGGTGTCCCGGTGGTCACGATGGTGATGCGTGACCGGTGCCCTTCGTGGTCCACTTCGGCGACGGTCAGGCTTTCGATGTTGTATCCACGGCCCGAGAACAGGCCGATCACGCGTGCCAGAACGCCCGCCTCGTTGTCGACCAGCACGGCAAGTGTGTGTGTCTCCTGCACATCCGAGAACGTGGGGCGCAGGTTGTAGGCCGAATGCTTGGTCGACCCTTTCTTGATATTGAGCGGTGACATGGACTTCTTCTTTTCAAAAATATGCCGGGGGTGTGGGGGCTGGCCCC
>CAYZAD010000209.1:0-5270 GCA_964476315.1 uncultured Rhodobacterales bacterium | reverse complement strand
GATGAACAGCACGTCCCGCGCTTCGAGATTGGTCAGGATCGCCGCCAGATCGCCCGCCTTGGCCAGAACCGGGCCCGAGGTCATGCGAAATCCGACCCCCAATTCCCGCGCCATGATTTGCGCCAGCGTCGTCTTGCCCAGGCCCGGCGGGCCATGAAACAGCGTATGATCCATTGCTTCGGCCCGCTGCCGCGCCGACTGGATGAACACCCGAAGGTTCGACCGCGCTTCGGCCTGGCCCACGAAATCATCCAGCATCTGGGGCCTGAGCGCGCGATCCCGGTCCTCGGGCAACGGCTCTGGTCGCAAGGTCGGATCAGAACTCATAGACGCTCCTCAAACCTGTCGGCGGTCTGCGCCAAGGCGCCCATGCGGGCGGATGAGACCGGCGCAATCATCCTTTCGGCGCCAGCAGTTTCAACGCCGCGCGGATCAACTCTGGCGTACCGGCCTCGGGGGCCTCCCCTGCGGCCTGGGCCACCGCCGACGCCGCTTCGCCGGGCGCGTAGCCCAGGTTGCCCAGCGCAGACAAGGCCTCGGCCTGTGCCGAGGGCGCTGCCACGGGCGCGGCCCTGGGCGGGGCGGCCGTCACGGGTTCGATCACCGCATCGGCATCCGACGGCACCGCTGCCACCGACGCTGTACCTCCCATCGCCATCACGGCGGGTGCCTTGTCCTTCAATTCGTTCACGACGCGCTGCGCCGTCTTCGGCCCGATCCCCTTGGCTGCCTTCACCGCGTTCCAGTCGCCCAGCGCAATCGCCCGGCTCACCCCGTCCGGCCCCAACGTGCCGAGAATTGCCAATGACGCCTTGGCACCAACCCCCTGCACCGACATCAGCAAACGGTGCCATTCCTTTTCGACCAGTGTCGGAAACCCGAACAACTGCAACAGGTCTTCGCGTACCAGCAGATCGGTATAAAGCGCAACCGCGTCCCCCGGTCCGGGGACCGACGCCAGAACCCGATCCGAACAGTAGACGACATAGCCAACACCGCGCACATCGATCAGAACGTGATCGTCGCCCTTGTATTCGACCCGCCCTGCAATCCGCCCGATCATGCCCGCATCCTCATGCCCGGCCCGGTCATGTGATGCGCATGACAGATCGCGATGGCCAGCGCATCCGCCGCGTCCGCGCCATGAATCACGGCCCCCGGCAACTGCATCTTGACCATGTGTTCGACCTGCCGCTTGTCGGCATGGCCAACGCCCACAACCGTTTTCTTGACCGAGTTCGGAGAATACTCGCCCACCTCCAAACCGAACTGCGCCGGAACCAGCAACGCGACCCCGCGCGCCTGCCCCAGCTTGAGCGTGCCCACGGCATCCTTGTTCACAAAGGTTTTTTCGATGGCGACCGTGTCGGGCTGAAACCGGTCGAACACTTCAGACAGCGCGGTATGCAACGCCAGCAACCGCGACGCCAGAGCGCCGGACCCGGACAGGCACACCCCGTTCGCGACGTGTCGCAGGCGGCTGCCTTCGGCCTCGATGACGCCCCAACCAAGGAATCTCAGACCCGGATCAATCCCCAGAACACGCATGCTGCTCGCGCCTTTGTTGCTTTTTCAGCACGGGTAGCACGAAACGCGAACAAACGCCAAGCATTCAAAACAAAAGCAAGACGCAAATCAGCGTGTCGAAAACGAACCACGGCCTGTCGCCTGCGGGCCGAAATGCCTGAAAACGACATCGGAAATGTCGTATTTTTTCGCCTTTTTCCAGCGACTTGGCGCAGGCCACGAGCCATGCACAATGCGCATAAATCCTATGCAAAAATCGATCTTGCTGCGCGTATTTCGGGCAACTAGATGCGCGATCAGACGACAACGCAACATTCAATCCAAAGGACAAGGCCATGGCTGCATTTGATACATCCCGCCCCACCTACGCTGTTGGCCACAAGGGCCTCGGCGCCATCTTCACATCCGTGTTCGCGGCACTTTCCGCATGGAACGACGCCCGCCTGACCCGCAATGCGCTCAGCGCTCTCAGCGACCACGAACTGGAAGACATCGGTCTGACACGCGGTGACGTGGAACGCTTCTGATCCACGCATCACCCCCCATGAAAAAAGCCGTGTCAGCGACCCTGACACGGCTTTTTTTAGCAACGACACCAAGATGGGTCGGATCAACCGATCACCCCACCCAGAAGCTGTGCAAGCGCCCAGGTCACCGGGTCCATCTGCATGAAGAACGCGCCCAGCTGTTCGCCGATGTTGCCTTCTTTCAGACTGGCAACCTGTGCCCCGTAGGCGTCTTCGCCCAGCACGGTCACCATGCAGGCCTTGAGGAAAAAGATGATTCCCAGTGGCAGCAGGATCGCCTTGAGCGAAAACGCATCGCGGTAATGCCCGATCGGATGGTGCGCGATCACACCGTTCTTCCCCAAACGGGTGACATAGCCCCGCGACAACTGGCGGTGGCGCTTCAGGACCCTGCGGTACCGTTCGTCAAACATATCCTGTTGGTCAGTCATGTTCAGCAGCCTTCTATTCCGGCCCCCACCGGATGTGGCAGGGATAGGGGCGAAATGTGGCACGAATGGGGCAATCGTGGCAGATTTTCTGCAAATGCGGCTAAAATCTTGAAAAGACGGCCAAATGCGGCGCTTATGTGGCGCCGGACCGCAGCGTCAGCGTCGTCCAGTCACCAATCTCTTCCCGATGCCAGAGATTGATCCCGTTTTCGGCATAAACGGCAACAACCTCATCCGCCTGTTCGTTCAGGATACCGGACAGAATCGCAAAGCCGCCGGGGGCGATATGGCCAGCCATGTCAGGCGCAAGGTCGATCAGCGGCTGTTTGAGGATGTTCGCGAAGATCAGATCAAATGGGGCAGAATCATGCAATTCCGCATGCTCAAATCCCATCGCTTCAAGGCAGCGCACGCGCCCCTCCAGCCCATTTGCCGCCACATTTGCCTCGGCCACATCGACCGCAACCTGATCGATGTCGCTGGCCAGAACGGTCTCGGGCCAGATGCGCGCCGCGGCCATCGCCAACACCGCGGTCCCGCAGCCGATATCGACGACGCGGTGACAGGTCACGCCCGCCCCGATCAGCCGGTCCAGCGCCCGCAGGCAGCCCTGTGTCGTTCCGTGATGCCCGGTGCCAAAGGCCATCGCGGCCTCGATCAGCAACGGCTCGACCCCGTCGGGCACCGTGTCCGCGTCATGGCTGCCATAGACATAGAACCGCCCGGCATGCACCGGCACCAGTTCGCGCCGGACCTTGGCGACCCAGTCGGTTTCGGGCAGTTCGGAAACGACAAACGGTTTTGCCCCATGCGCCGCCGCCAGCAGGGCCAAGGCGACATCGTCGGGGGCGTCCATGAAATAGCCGCCCACTTCCCACATGCCGCTGCCGTCCTCGATCTCGAACACGCCAACGCCGTACGGCTCGGTGGTCAGCTCTTCCAGCGACTCGCCCAGCGCTTCGGCAGACGCCTTGTCCGACAATGTGGTGAAGGCGGTAAAGGTGGTCATGGCATGGCTTTCAGGCTGCTGTCGATCGGGTTCCTCTGCCACGAAGCCCCCGGTGCCGCAAGCTTACTCTGCCGGCGCCGCCACATAGGCCGAGAACACGGTCTCGTTGCCCGGCTCCGGATGACGCGGGATCATCAGCGCGAGCATCAGCGACACCAGCGCCATTCCCGCCGCCAAGGCAAAGACCGCGCCGGGTGACACCAACCACATGTAGCCAAGCAGCGCGGGCAGGAACACGGCTGCAATATGGTTGATGGTAAACGCCACCGCCGCCGTGGGCGCGATATCGCCCGGTTCCGCGATCTTCTGGAAATAGGTCTTGAGCGCCAGCGCCAACGCGAAAAAGATGTTGTTCGCAATATAGAGCACCGTGGCCAGCATCACGCCCCAGCCGAACCAGTAGATCCCGCCATACAGCACAAAGACCACCACCAGCCCGACATATTCGAACACCATCGCGTTGCGTTCGCCGAACCGGTGCACGATCCGCCCAAGGATCGGGGCCAGCACCATGTTCGCCACCAGGGTCACCAGCATCAGCTTGGTGATCTGGTCCACATCCAGCCCAAAGCGTTCGACCATCATGAAGGCGGCGAAGACGACAAAAATCTGCCGCCGCGCGCCGGACATGAATTGTAGCGCATAGTACAGCCAGTACCGCTTGCGCAGGATGAACTTCTTGGTCTGCGGGTTGGGCGCTTCGAAATGCGGCATCATCACCACGCAATAGGCCACGATGATCAGCGTCAGCGCGCCAGAGACCATGTAGACGAAATTGTAGCTCAGGTCGTAGGCGCGCCACGTCACCACGATCACGCCATACGCCACCAGCGTCGCACCGGATGCGGCCGAGACCAGAAGGCCCAGCATTTGCGGCGCGCGATCCTTGGGCAGCCATTGCAGCTGCAACGACTGGTTCACCGTCTCATAGTAATGAAACCCGATCGAACTGATCAGGGTCACGAACAGCAACCCGCCCATCGAGGGGAAATAGGCCGTCATCGCCGTCGCGACCCCCAGCATCGCAAGAGAGATCATCGCCAGCGTCTGTTCACGCACAAACAGGATCACCGCGATCACACCCACGGCCAGAAATCCGGGGATCTCGCGCACGGTATGCAGCCAGCCGATATCCGACCCGTCGAACTGCGCCACCTCGATCACGAAATTATTGAGCAGCGCCGACCATGTCGCAAAGGACAGGGGCATGGCAATCGCCATCAGAAAGAGAAGCGTCACAGGCCGTTGATAGATCGGCAAATGACGCGCCTCACCAAGGGGCACAATCCGCTTCATCCGCTACCTTTACGCCCGTCCCGCGCCTTTGGCGAGAGGCCCCGTGCGTTTCAGGGTTACCCATGGGTAATCGTGAACAGGACGTTAACCGCTGACGCCTCTCGGCCCCACCCTCACCCAAACGCGTTGTGGCGACCTTACGACCTGATCCGCCAGCCGGACTTGAAGATCCACCAGATGATGCCAAGGCACAGCAGGGTGAAGCCGAGGATGGCCAGCAGGCTGAGCCCGATGGGCACGTCCGCAAGGCCGAAGAACGACCAGCGGAACCCCGACACCAGATAGACCACCGGGTTGAAGAACGACACCGTCTGCCAGACCGGCGGCAGCATGGTGATGGAATAAAACGACCCTCCGAGGAACACCAAGGGCGTGATCACCAGCAGCGGGATCAGTTGCAGCTGTTCAAAGTTCTGCGCCCAGATGCCGATGATGAAACCGAAGAGCGAAAAACTCAGACAGGTCAGCACCAGGAAGGCC
>CAYZAD010000208.1:0-5283 GCA_964476315.1 uncultured Rhodobacterales bacterium | reverse complement strand
GGCTTTGACGTGGATTTCATCACGCGCGGGTCGATCCCGACAGACAGCTATTCGGTGGACACCCACGAGGTGCTGATGCCGGTGAAAGGCCATTGGCGGCTGACCTGGGAGGGGGGCACGACATCTTTGAACCCCGGCGATACCGTTGCCGTTCCCCCCGGCCTGTCCCACAGCCTCGCGCCCGCCATGACCGGTGAGGCCTCAATGTACCGCGTGCGCGCAACGGATGATCCGGCGGGCGCCACATGGCGTGGCTAAGCGGCTCTGGGCGAATGGCATCGCGGCGCTAGCTTGAGGACCAGACCGAAGCAAAGGACTGGCCGCCATGACCCATTCAACCCTGACCCTGCGCGCGGCAGAGGCAACGGATCTTGACGCCCTCGATGCTCTTTTTGGCCGCAGCTACCCGGTTCTGCTGAAACCCGACTACCCGCCTTCCGTTCTGGTCACAGCGGTTCCGCTGATCTCCAGGGCTCAGCCCGCATTGATCGCGACCGGCACGTTTTTCGTGATTTGTGACGGCGACGCGATCGTCGGTGCAGGTGGCTGGACGATGCAGGCACCCGGCGGCAAACCCGGGACACGCGGCATTGGCCATATTCGCCATGTCGTGACCGACCACACCCGCACCCGCGAAGGCATCGGACGCAAGCTGATGGAGCACATCGCGCTGCACGCGCATGCCTCGGGCATGACGCAACTGCATTGCCAAAGCACCCGAACCGCCGTGCCATTTTACGAGGCCATGGGATTCGTTCAGCGCGCCGAGATGGATATCCCGCTGCGTCCCGGAATCTCGTTTCCGGCCATCTTCATGGTAAAAATGCTCTGACCCTTTGACGTCGGTCATGGCGCGATTGCAGCGCGCCTGCATGATAGCCTTGCCGCAAGGAGGGCAACCATGCTGACCGTGACCAAACCGGAACCAAACCGCGTCGATCTTGAAATTTCGGGCCGCATCGATTCGGATGAAATGGCGCGCGGACTGGATGAACTGCTGGAAAAGGCGCAGGACGTGAACGCGGGCCTCATGCTTTATCGGATCAACAGCCTTGCCTTTCCCGATCTTGGGGCGATTGCCGTCGAGATGGCGCGCCTGCCCAAGCTTTTGGGGCTGCTGGGGCGGTTTGACCGCTGCGCTGTGCTGTCGGATGCCGCCTGGATCAGAACCACCGCCGAGGTGGAGGGCGCGTTGCTTCCCGGGCTCGATATCAAGGCCTTTGATCTGGCAGAGGACGATGCCGCCGAAGCGTGGCTGAAGAACGGAACACAGGAACAAAGGTGAACCGCAGCAGGCAGCGATGCCTGACCCCGGCCCGGAGGGCGCATGATGGAAGGCCGATGCGCGGCCTGATCCGGAATGCCTGTCCGAAACCGGGAGCCCTGCACCGGGACGTATGGGTTTGCGGCTTGAACTCTGGTAAAATCCGAACATCCCTTCATGCAGGAGCCAGCCATGAAAATTCACCGCGCCGGGGACCGGCCTTCGCAATCCCCAAGTCCTGACTATTTCACGGGCACGGTCCGGTTCGATCCGGTCGTGTCGGGAGACGACGAGTCCCCCGTCAAGATCCTTTCCGTGACATTTGAACCCGGCGCACGCACCGCGTGGCATACCCATCCCGCCGGTCAGACGATCCATATCGTGTCCGGTCTTGGGTTGGCCGGGTCCGAAGGGCAGCCGGTGCAGGTGCTTCGCCCCGGCGATACGGTGTGGTTCGCGCCGGGCGAGCGGCACTGGCACGGGGCCTCACCCGACTGCGCCATGACCCACCTTGCGGTGCAGACATCCGTCAATGGCAAGACCGCAGATTGGCAGGAGCATGTGGCAGACGAAGATTACAACGGGCCAAGGGCAGAGTGATCTCTGGCTGGCATGGCTTGGGTCAATCCGCGTCTGTCAGAAGATGCCAATAAAAGTCCATTGCTGAAGGCTGATTTTGGGCGCAGATTGGCTTTTGCGCTTGTGGGCAGCGACAGCCTGCCGTGAGCGCGTATCCATGGAATGCTGCGGAGGTGCGGAGGTCTGCTCTGGCGTGGCGGCGTGTTTCACCCAAACCGATTTCGCCAAATGTCACAACGCCCCGCGTCCCGTGAGTCGTAGGCCCGCAAGGCCTCCGCCGGGCTCTGAGTGAACTGGTCTTCGCGGTCCTCGCCGAGGGCAGTCAACCGCATCGAGTACCAAGCTGTGACACCACCTGGCGGAGGATTGTCGAACCGTGGAAACTCGGGATCACCGCCTGCGTCACTGAGCCAGACGGTGGCAAGCGCCGGGTTCAGCGCCATCGCACGCGCAAGGCCGATGGCGTCGGCAGACCCGTCCTGCAAGGCTTGAACCGCCTGCGCGCGGCTCTCGAACCCACCAGTCAACATGATGGGAATAGAGGTGATTTCCTTGGCGCGTCTGGCGAACTCGACGAAATAGGGGCCCGACGATGATGTGCCATCGGAGCTTGATGGAGCGCCGGGGAAATACGTTCCACCGCTGATATCGATCAAGTCCACCGACGTCTTGTCGATCATCCGCACAACGTCCAGTGCATCACCTGTGGTGAGACCGCCTTCAAGTTTATCGGTCGAGTTGATCTTGATGCCAATCGGAAAGCTCGGCCCGACAGCCTGCCGGATGGCGTCAATCACGTCGCCAACAACGCGAAACCGGTTTTCAACCGGCCCGCCATATGCATCGGTCCGGTAATTGAAGAGCGGCGAGAGGAATTGGCTCAAGAGAAACCCGTGACCGGCATGGATCTGGACGCCCCCAAATCCAGCCTCTTGCGCAAGCAACGCCGCTTGCGCATAGGCGCTGGGCAGGCTTTGGATTTCGGCTAATGACATGCCGTCACATCTCAAACCCTCCACATCCAGTGGGGAGGGACCTTTGGGATTGCTTACCGGCTCATAGGCAAGCGCACCCGCATGACCAAGTTGTGGCCAGATATGTGATCCGTTCTTTGACCCGTGTTTTGCCAGGTCCTTCAGGGCGGACATGTTCGCATCTGGCGACAGCACCAGATTTCCGGGTTTCTCCGGGTAATCCGATCCAACCTGCACCTCACCGATCAAGGACAGCGCAGCGCCACCTTCGGCCCATCGTTCGTAAAGGCGGATTTGGGTATCGGTCGGGTTTCCTGCCCCGTCGCCCAAGGAATCAGACATGGCCGACTTCACCAATCTGTTTTTCAATTGGACGCCGCAAGGAAGGTCGAGCGGCTGGCCCAGCAGTTCAGTCGCGTCGTTAATGCTCATTACGATCCCTCCATCGGAATATTTCGATATACAATTTCATCTCGACAGACCTCTGCCCGAGACGGGGTTAATCCCGGTCACTTATCGTTTTAGAAGCTCGTCTTGCACAGCGTTCAGAAACGCTTGGATGTTCTGCTCATCACGGCGGTAGAACGTCCATTGCCCATGGCGTTCAGAGATCACGAAGCCGGCTTGCTTCAGCAATCCCATGTAGTTTGAGATCGTGGACTGCGACAGCTTTGCTTTTTCCTGGATGTATCCAACGCAAACGCCTTCCAGATCTTCATGGCCGGGAAGGGCGGGTGGAAAGTTTGACCGATCCTTGAGCCACTCCAAAATCTGGCGGCGCACCGGATTGTTCAAAGCTGATATTGACTTTTCAATGTCCATAAATCGAAATATATCGATATACAGCTTGACGTCAACACCTCACTTGCAGAACCGTCAAAGCGGTCTTTCGCTCTTGACGATTGATGACGGCAAAACCCCGCATGGCAGACAACAGCGCAACCGATGACAGGTCAGAGCAAACGACCGATTTCGATCACTTCCCGTTCCGTCACGATCATGTCGAGCGGCTGGTCCGTCGGCTCAAGGGGCAGGTCGTCGGCCTCCTGCGCGGCATAGGCGAAACCGATCGCCAAAGTCGGGCGCTGGGCGCGCAAGCCTTCCAGCGTGCGGTCATAGAACCCGCCGCCATAGCCCAGCCGTCCGCCCGCGCGGGAAAACGCCACCAATGGCACGATCAGCACTTCGGGGGTGATAAGCCGCTCCACCGCAGGCACCGACGCGCCGAACGGGCCGTCGACGAGGGCGCAGTCGGGTTCCCATCGCGAGAACACCAGGGGCTGTCCTGCGCCCCGGATCACCGGTACACCCACCAAACCGTGTGCTGCGGCCTCTGCCATGGCGGGCAGGGGGTCGATCTCGGTCCGGATCGGCAGGTAGCCCGACACCGGTACGCCGCGATACCCCGCAAGAACCTCGCTCAGGTGCCCTGCAGCGCCGCGATGCCCGGCCTCATGCGCGGCCTTGCGCCGGGCAAAGGCGGCTTTGCGGGCGGCGGCCTTGCGGTCTTCCAGCGTCACAGCAGTACCACGACGGCCAGGCCAAGGAAGGCGAAGAACCCGACAATATCCGTCACGGTTGTCACAAAGGCCCCCGATGCCAGCGCCGGATCGATCTTGAGCTTGTCCAGGATCACCGGAATCACCGTCCCGGCCAGACCTGCGACCACAAGGTTGATCACCATCGCCGCCGCGATCACGGCCCCCAGAAGCGGCATCCCGAACCAGACGAGGCCGACAACACCCATGATCACCGCGAAGGCGAGCCCGTTGATCAGGCCCACGAGGCATTCCCGCCGGATGACCCGCCACACGTTGGAGCGTGTGAGGTCTTTCGTGGCCAACGCCCGCACCGCCACGGTCAGCGACTGCGTCCCCGCATTGCCCCCCATCGATGCCACGATGGGCATCAGAACCGCCAGCGCCACGATCTGCGCAATCGCCACTTCGAACTGGGCGATGACAAGGCTCGCGAGGATCGATGTGATCAGGTTCACCAACAACCACGGAAACCGCCGTTTCGTGGTCTCCACGACACGGTCCGACAAGGAGCTTTCGCTGTCCACACCGGCAAGGCGCAGGACATCTTCCTCGTGCTCTTCGTCAAGCACGATCATGGCATCGTCGATGGTGATGACACCGACAAGCCGTTCGTTTTCATCCACCACCGGCGCCGAGATCAGGTGATACTGGTTGAACGCATAGGCCACGTCGCCTTCGTACTGGGTGACGGGGATCACGTGAAAGACATCTTCGACGATGGATTTCAACAAAACTTCCCGCCGCGATCCCATCAGTTTGCCCAGCGTGACATTGCCCACCGGGCGCAGTTTCGGGTCAACAAGGGTGACGTGGTAGAACTGGTCCGGCAAGCTGTCGGAACTGCGCAGGTAATCGATTGCCTCGCCCACGTTCCAGTGCTCGGGTGCCATCACCACCTCGCGCTGCATCAGGCGCCCGGCGGAAT
>CAYZAD010000207.1:1269-5309 GCA_964476315.1 uncultured Rhodobacterales bacterium | reverse complement strand
CACATGCGGTGGCAGGCCGGTGATGTCTTCACCCGCCATGAACACCTGGCCTGACGTCGGTGGAAGAACGCCTGCGACGACGTTGAACAGCGTGGTTTTTCCGGCACCATTCGGCCCGACCAGCCCGGTGATGGAGCCGGTTTCAATCTCAAGCGTTGCGCCATCGACCGCGCGGAACCCGCCAAAATGGCGGTGGAGGTTCTTGACCTCGATCATGCGTCACCCAGTCTTGATGCAGAGCCTTTCTTTCGCCCTGCAAGATATTGAAACGGCGCAGGAAAGCCCGCGCCGTCTGGTGTTTTATCCGCCGCGCGGCTTACCGGTAGCCAACGACCGTCAGCGCACCGCCTTCGATCGCGTATTCAGCATAGGATCCGGCAGCTTCGCCGGGTTCGATCAACTCGACACCCGTTGCGCCCTGGTAATCGACGTCACCGCCGCCCGCGATGATGTCGAGCGCCTTGCCCAGCTCACCCGGAAGGATCGGTTCGCCCGGCGCGTTTGCGACGTGGAACACATGCGAGGCATAGTCTGCCGGATCGCTCGACCCGGCAGCGGCCATTGCCAGCATCATCAATGCCGCCGCATCGTAGCTTTCTCCGGCATAGACGCTCGTTCCGTCGATGCCCGCTGCCGTCGCCATTTCTGCAAAGATGGCGCCACCTGCGTTGTCGCTGCCCGGGGCGGTTCCGATGGTGCCGTCAATGTCGCTGCCGAAGGCGTCGGTCAGCGAGTCGCCGATCATGCCGTCGCCCAGCGCGAACATGTCGAACGCCCCTGTGTCCAGAGAGCCCTGGATGATGCCCGCACCGCCCTGGTCGACATATCCCAGCACAACGAGTGCATCGCCACCGGCAGAGGCCAGCGCACCCACTTCGGCCGAATAATCCGCCTTGCCATCTTCATGCGGCGCGGAGAGCGTGACAGTCCCGCCCAGCCCTTCAAAGGCCGCCTGGAACGCATCGGCAAAGCCTTTGCCGTAGTCGTTGTTGGTGTAGGTCACGGCGACGCTGGTCATGCCTTTTTCCACCAGGACATCCGCCAGCACCGCACCCTGACGCGCGTCAGAGGGGGCCGTGCGGAAGAAAAGACCGTTGTCTTCGGCAGCAGACAGGGCAGGCGAGGTCGCAGAGGGCGAAATCATGACCATTCCGTTCGGTACAGCCACGTTGGCCAGAACGGCCCCTGTGACACCGGAACAATCCGGCCCCATCATCGCGCTGATGCCGTCGCTGGTGATCAGGCGTTCAGCGGCTGCAGTGGCAGCAGCACTGTCGACGCAGGTCGAATCTGCGCGCACCGGGGTTACAGTGGCACCGCCCAGCAGCTTGCCGCTTTCGGTCACTTCGGCCATGGCCATTTCAGCGCCTGCCGCCATGGCCGGTGTCAGGGATTCAATCGGGCCGGTAAATCCAAGGATCACGCCCATCTTGATTTCGTTGGAATGGCTTCCTGCGAAAGCAGAACCCGCCATCAATGCGGCAGCCGCAGTGGCTGTCAGCAGTTTTTTCATAATGTCACTCCCATGTTGGACCTTCGTGATGTCCTCGCGCGAGACTAAAGTCGCACAGGTGAAAAGAAAAGCCCCGTCGCACCGATGAAGCACCGATATGGTCACGCCTTTGTGGGATGCCTTGTCGGCCTCCGCGATGCCCCCATATCGTGGACCAAGCAGCTATTGGAGGGTGTATTCATGATCCGGTCTTCCCTGTTTGGACTTTCGGCAGGTCTCGCAATGCTGGCGTCGGTGACATCGGCACAGGTGATGTCGGAAACGCTGTCCACATCCGCAGGCGCAATGCAGGCTTCGGCGGTGGTGACGGGGTTGGACACACCCTGGGCGTTCGGGTTCCTGCCGGATGGCAAAATCGTCATCACCGAACGCGAGGGCGCGGTGCTCTTGATCACACCCGGTGCCGGTGCGGTCACGCTCGACAATCCGCCAGACGCCTATGCGGACGGGCAGGGCGGCCTGCTGGACGTGCTTGTCCCGCGCGATTTTGCGCAGACCCGCGAACTTTTCTTCACCCACGCGATCCGTCAGGGCCGCGGCAGCGGCACCGCCGTGACCCGGGCCGTTCTCAACGCCGAAGGGACGGCGCTGACCGACAAGACCGTGATTTTCCAGATTGCGCCGGGGTCCAGCGGCGGCCGCCATTTTGGTTCCCGCATTGCAGAGGCCCCGGACGGCACCTTGTTTCTGACAGTCGGAGACCGGGGCGATCGCCCCTCGGCCCAGGATCGCAGCCTGCACAACGGATCGGTTCTGCGGATCACGCGTGACGGGTCCGTGCCATCGGACAATCCATTTGTCTCCACGTCAGGCGTGCAACCCGAGATCTGGTCTTACGGGCACCGCAACCCGCAGGGCGCGGCGTTTGATGCCACTGGCCAATTCTGGGTCAACGAACACGGCGCACGCGGCGGAGACGAGGTGAACCGCGTCGAAAAAGGCGCCAATTACGGCTGGCCGGTCATTGCCTATGGGCGGCATTACTCCGGCCGCAGCATCGGCGAAGGCACGGCCAAGCCCGGCATGGAACAACCGGTCGCCTACTGGGATCCGTCCATCGCCCCCTCCGGCATGACATTCTATGAAGATGGGCCGGTAAGTGCCTGGAATGGCGATATGTTCGTGGGCTCTCTGAAGTTCGACTACATTGCCCGTCTCGAAGGCACACCACTGCGCGAGGTGGAACAGATCCGCGGCGACACCACCCAACGGGTCCGCGATGTGCGCCAAGGCCCGAACGGGGATCTGTGGTTCCTCAGCATCGGGAACGGGGCGCTCTACCGGATGACGGCGGCCTCGTCCTGACGATCATCGATCTGCGCCCCTGTCCGTACGATGGCAAGGCAGGGGCGCAAAGCTGTCAGGTCGCAGTCAGGTCCATGAGGCCCCGTTCAGACGGGCTCGGATTTGGCCGACTTGGTGACTTTCCGGGTCAGTTCGGACGCTTCGCTCAGGGTTTCGTCCAGTGTCTCGGCCTCGGTCTTGATGGCGTATTCGGCGCAGCGTGACATGGTTTCGAACCATTCCTGTGCATCTTCGGCCAGACGTTCTGCCGAATGCTTCTGCCAATCGCTCAGCAGCGTGATGGCAGTCATCGGATTGGACAGCGATTCCCGGGATATCGCGCGCGCCGCGTCAAGACCGCTGCGCACGGCGGCGTGGCGGCGTTCAAACCAGTGCTGTGTGAACCGCTGGCTTTCGTTCAGCAGATTGTCCTGCATCGTCCAGAACTGTTCGATCTGGGGGCCGATCAGGGGCGCAAGCGGCGCGCCGAACTGAAACGGTTTTGATGCGGTGGACTTGGACGTGGTTTTGGCCATGGTTCCCTCTTTTGGCTGATCCGGTTTCATAGGTCTGTGCCGCAGCTTACAGCAAAGCCGGGGCGTGGCAGATGGGTTTTCGCCGATGCGCGGCTTTGTGCCTGTATCGCGCGCCGTGTCCCAGCGCGGTGTCAGTCGTCCGAGGACCCGCGCACCGCTTCGGGATGTTGTTCAAGAAAGCCGTGCAGCACCGCGTAAAGGTCGCGCGCATGATCCAGATTGTCTGCATGCAATGCGTTGCGAATATCCTCGCAGATCATTTGCTGCACTTTTTGCGGGCCGTGATGCAGGTGCATCATGTATTCGGCCAGGGCCGATGCGTTCAGTTCCGGCAGGTTTTCATGCTCTGCAATCGCATCGATTTCGGCGCGGCTCAGACAGGTCATGTCTTCGATGTCGTCCAATGTGATCATGCGGGTCCTCCCTCGGGCCGTCGGTCATGCCACATTATATCCGGTCAACCCAAGACGCGCGCTGACCAAGATCAAACGCCAGTGCCGCCCCCGGCAACCCCGTGCAATTGTTCGGTGATTTCCGACAAATAACGGCTAGACAGAAAGCCGCGATGCATGGGCACCGCGTTCGCGGTAGGGCGTCGTTTCGTAATGCGCGCGGTAGCATTTCGAAAAATGCGATGGTGACGCGAAACCGCAGGCCAGTGCCACGTTGATGACGCTCATGTCGGTCTGCATCAGCAGGTTGCGCGC
>CAYZAD010000207.1:0-1259 GCA_964476315.1 uncultured Rhodobacterales bacterium | reverse complement strand
CAATTCCATGTAATATCGCTTGGGCGACCGGTTCAGATAGCGGCGGAACAGACGTTCGAGCTGCCGGGTCGACATGCCGACCTGTTGCGCAAGAAGCGACGGGCTGATCGGCTCTTCGATGTTCTGTTCCATCATCTGGATGACTTTGGACAGTTTCGGATGCCGCACGCCGATGCGCGTCGGGACCGACAGGCGCTGCGTGTCCTGATCGGTGCGGATCGAGTTGTAGATCAGCTGATCCGCCACCGCCCCGGCAAGCTCTTCGCCATGATCGTCCGCAATGATCTTGAGCATGAGATCCACCGATGCCGTGCCACCGGCAGTCGTGATCCGGTTGCCGTCCACCACGAAGATCGATTTCGTCAGTTCGACCTCGGGAAACTCCTCGGAAAAACTGTCCTGGTTTTCCCAGTGGATCGTTGCGCGCTTGCCATCAAGCAAACCCGCCGTGGCCAGCGAAAACGCCGCCGTACACAAGCCGCCGATCACCAGACCGCGCCGGGCCTCGCGGCGCAGCCAGTTGACGGTGCGCTTGGTGGTCGCCTTCTGCACATCGATGCCGCCGCACATCAGGACAACATCGTCGCGGTTCAGTTCGGTCAGGTCATTGTCCAGCTTGAACGCCACACCCGCCGAACAGGTGATCTCTTCTCCGCCTTCGCCGACAATGGTCCAGTCATAGAGCTTGCGATTGGCCATCCGGTTCGCAATCCGCAGCGATTCAACCGCTGCCGCAAAGCACAGCATGGTGAATTCGGGCAGCAGGACAAAGACGAAACGGCGCGGTCTGTTGGGGACGTGATCCAACTCGACTTTTTGGCGCGTAGGCAACATGGCAAAGACCCTTCCGATGTGCTCTGCGGCACGTTGTGGTTCAGATGGTCAGAACTGAAAGGCGGGGTCAAGGACCGCAGGGCGATTTCTATATGGCCAGACCGGAGCGGGTTCTGTATAGGAGGCCCGCTAACGCTAACGACTTGGATCAACCGGAGTAAAGACAATGACCGAGTGGCAAAAATCAGGCTGGCGCGCGAAACCGCGGGTACAGATGCCTGACTATACGGATACCGCAAAGCTGACTGCCGTTGAGGCACAGCTTGCCAAATATCCGCCGCTGGTCTTTGCGGGCGAAGCGCGGCGACTTAAAGCACATCTTGGCGCGGCCTCGCGCGGCGAAGCGTTTTTGCTGCAAGGCGGTGATTGCGCAGAGTCGTTCGAACAGTTCAGCGCCAACGCGATCCGCGACACGTTCAAGGTGA
>CAYZAD010000206.1:0-5329 GCA_964476315.1 uncultured Rhodobacterales bacterium | reverse complement strand
AGGACCTGGGCGGCAATGGCTGAGCGCCGTTATCGGGGGCCTTCGAAGCCCATTTAACCCTGCCGCGTTCCGTGCCAAACTCCACCCCGGAGGAGGAGGACCGGATGAAAACGCAGGTGGCCATTATCGGTGGCGGCCCGTCAGGGTTGCTTCTGTCCCAGCTTTTGCACACGCGCGGCATCGAAAGCATCGTTCTTGAACGGCAGACCAAGGCGTATGTGCTGGGCCGGATCCGGGCAGGTGTTCTTGAACAGGGGCTGTTGCGCCTGATGGAGGAAGCCGGTTGCGCGGATCGGATGCATGCCGAAGGGTTCACGCATGACGGCACGCTGATTTCCAGCGGCGGCGCATCGTTCCGTGTGGATTTCAAGGCGCTGACGGGCACGCCGGTGATGGTCTATGGTCAGACGGAAATCACGCGGGACCTGTATGACGCGCGGGAAGCGGCCGGCGGTCAGATCGTGTTTTCGGTTTCGGATGTCGGGATCCACGATGCGGATACCGACGCACCGTTTGTCACCTATCGCAAGGATGACACGACGCACCGGATCGACTGTGACTTTGTGGCGGGCTGTGACGGGTTCCACGGTGTCAGCCGTCAGGCCATCCCGCTTTCCGTTCGGCGGGAATACGAAAAGGTGTATCCGTTCGGCTGGCTGGGCATCCTGTCTGAGACGCCGCCGGTGCATCACGAACTGATCTACGCGAATTCGGATCGCGGGTTTGCGCTGTGTTCGATGCGCAATACAAGGCTGAGCCGTTATTACATTCAGTGCTCGCTGAGCGACAAACCCGAAGACTGGACGGACGAGGCGTTCTGGCAAGAGTTGAAACGGCGTCTTCCGTCAGACAAGGCGGACACGCTTGTCACCGGCCCCAGCATCGAAAAGTCGATTGCGCCGCTGCGGTCTTTCGTGACGGAACCGATGCAATGGGGGCGTCTGTTCCTGTGCGGGGACGCCGCGCATATCGTGCCACCGACCGGGGCGAAAGGTTTGAATACCGCGGCATCGGACGTGCATTACCTGTATTCCGGGTTGCGGGCCTTTTATGAACGCAACACCCGGGACGACCTTGATGCCTATTCCGGCAAGGCGCTTCGGCGTATCTGGAAGGCGGAACGGTTCAGTTGGTGGTTTTCATCGCTCATGCATCGGTATCCGGACCAGTCCGAGTTCGATCTGAAGATCCAGCGGGCCGAGATTGACTTTCTGCGCACCAATGCGGCGGCACAGAAGGCGATGGCGGAAAACTATGTGGGCCTGCCCTATTGAGAGGATGCGCATGACACGCAAGGAACAAGGTATGGCAACCCGGCGCGCCGTTCTGGGGGACGCGCATGTGGACCGGGCCGAGGCTGCGAAGACGGCCTTCGATGCACCGTTCCAGGACCTGATTACCGAAGGCGCATGGGGGACGGTGTGGTCGGATGACACGATCACGCGGCGTGAGCGGTCGATGCTGACGCTTGCGCTTTTGGCGGCGACAGGGAATTTCAACGAGATCCCGATGCATGTACGGGCCACGGCCAGGACCGGCGCGTCTCAGCAGGACGTGTTGCAGGCTTTCATGCATGTTGCGGTGTATGCCGGGGTGCCGAAGGCCAATCATGCGATCCGGCTTGCAAAAGAGACCTTTGCCGAAATGGCGCGGGAGGAGGAGACATCTTGAAACGACCAGCGGAGTATTTCCAGCGCGACACGGGCGTGCACCCGCCTGCCCTGTCCCCCGCCTACAAGACAAGCGTGACGCGGTCGCCGCAGTTTGCGTTGATCAGTCTTGAGCAGACGGTGACCGAGATCACCGGCCCGACCTTTGGCCATTCCGATATTGCACCCACCGACAATGATCTGCTGCGCAACTACGCGCATACCGGCGATCCGGTCGGAGAGCGGATCCTCGTGCACGGGCGCGTTCTGGACGAATGTGCCCGCCCCGTGCCGCATACGCTGGTGGAGATCTGGCAGGCCAATGCGGGCGGGCGGTACCGGCACAAGAAGGACACCTATCTGGCCGCCATCGATCCGAATTTCGGCGGCTGCGGGCGCACCCTGACCGACGGGGACGGTTATTATGCGTTTCGCACGATCAAGCCGGGCGCGTATCCGTGGCGCAACCGGATCAATGACTGGCGACCGGCGCATATCCATGTCTCGGTGTTCGGGTCGGCCTTTTGCCAGCGCCTGATCACGCAGTTGTATTTCGAAGGCGATCCCCTGATCCCGCGCTGCCCCATCGTGCAATCCATCCCGGATGCCGATGCCATCGACCGGCTGACGGCAAAGCTGGACATGAACGCGACGATCCCGCTGGATACCATCGCCTATCGCTTTGACATCGTGCTGCGCGGACGGCGGTCCACGATGTTCGAGAACCGGCTGGAGGGAAATTGATGGCCGCGCCTGAGTATCTGAAAGAGACCGCATCGCAGACCGCCGGACCCTATGTGCATATCGGGCTGGCGCCCGGTGCGGCAGGGTTCGACATCTACCACCGGGAACTGGGCCACGACATTGCCGGGCCCAACGCCGCCGGAGAGCGTATTCGCGTCGAGGGCCTTGTGATTGACGGCACCGGCAGCCCGATCAAGGACGTGTTGCTCGAGGTCTGGCAGGCCAATGCCGAGGGGCGGTTTGCGCATCCCGAAGGCGGCGGGCCGGTCGAGGACGGGTTCCGGGGCTGGGGGCGTGTGATCACCGATTTCGAAACCGGCGCATGGGGCTTTGACACGGTCAAACCCGGCCCCGTTCCGGGGCGCAACGGCACGCTGCAAGCGCCGCATCTGTCGCTTTGGCTGGTTGCGCGCGGGATCAATACCGGCCTCAGCACACGGCTGTATTTCGACGACGAACCCGAAGCGAACGCAGCCGACCCGACGCTGAACCTGATCGAGTGGGAGCGACGGCGGTCGACGCTGATCGCCACGCGCGAGATGCGCGACGGCACGGCGGTGTACCGCTTTGACATCAAGATCCAAGGCGAAGACGAAACCGTCTTCTTTGACATATGAGACGACCATGACCAAACCCTGCATCATCTGCGTTGCCATCACCGGATCCGTTGCGAAGAAGGCGGATAATCCTGCTGTTCCGACAACAATCAGCCAACAGATCTAAAGAACCCAATCGGCTTTTGAGGCCGGGGCAAGCATCCTGCATGCGCATGTGCGCAACGACGACGAAACCCCCACATCCGACCCCGACCGCTTTGCGCGGTTGAAAGAAGGCGTCGAGGCGCATTGCCCGGGCATGATCATCCAGTTTTCCACCGGGGGACGGTCTGGCGCGGGGGCCGAGCGCGGGGGCATGCTGCCCTTGCGTCCGGACATGGCGTCGCTGTCGGTGGGGTCGAACAATTTTCCGACGCGCATTTACGAAAACCCGCCCGATCTTGTGGCGTGGCTGGCATCAGAGATGATCGCCCACGACATCAAGCCCGAGATCGAGGCGTTCGACCTGTCCCACATCTTTCGCGCCGCCGCGATGTACGAGGCCGGTCAGATCAAGGACGTGCCGTATGTGCAATTCGTGATGGGCGTGAAAAACGCCATGCCCGTCGACCGGGAGGTGTTCGATTTCTATCGCGCCACCGTGCAGCGGCTTCTGGGCGATGTGCCGTGGTGTGCGGCGGGGATCGGTCCCAACCAGATCGTGCTGAACGAATGGGCCATCGCGGAAGGCGGTCACGTGCGCACCGGGTTGGAGGACAACATCCGGCTGGATCGCGAGACGCTTGCCCCGTCGAACGCCGCGCTGGTGCAACGCGCGGTGGCACTGTGCGAGCAATATGCGCGCCCCGTGGCAACGCCGGCGCAGGCGCGGGAGATCCTGGGATTGCGCCCTGCCGCCTGACGGCTGAACCCGGCTGACGATCACCCGCCGGGGCGGCGTTGCGGACGGTCAGGCCGGGCCAAGACGTTCGATCTGGGCGATCAGCGCGGTGGCCTGGTTGAGGGCGGCGCCGGTGGCTTCGGCCATGGCGGGCAGGATCAACCATTCGAGCGCCCATGCCGCGCCGGATCGTTCCTGTTCATGCACCATGGCCTGTGCCAGCCCGCCCTGCTGCACCGCCACGTACCGCGCCAGCGCCACGAGGGTTTCGGCCCGCACCGGGTTCTGTTTGTGCGGCATGGCCGAGGATACGCCACCGCCGCGCAGCCTGATGTCGTCGACGCCCTGCTGCGCCATCAGCGCGATGTCTTGCCCCAGTTTGCCCAATGACCCGCTGAGCAGGGTCAACCAGTGCCCGGCATCCACAATCGGTGTTCGGTTCGTGTGCCAGACCTGGCCCGCGGACAGGCCCAGGCGACGGCCCAGTTCCACGGCCGCCGCATCGCCCTGCCCCGGCGGGGCGTCACGCAGCCCGACCGGGCCACCCAGTTGCACCTGCCCGACCTGTGCGCGCAGTGCGGGCATGCGGGCCAGATGATCGCGCAACGGGCTGAGCCAACTGTGCAGGCGGGCCGCCACCGGGATCGGGAGCGCCACCTGCATGCGCGTGCGGGCCTGCATAGTGGTTTGCGTATGTGCGGACAGATCGGTCAAGGCGGTGACCAGGTGGGTCAGGCGCGCCTCGAACAGGTCGAAAACATCCAGCAGCATCAGGACCATCGCCGTGTCGATGACATCCTGACTGGTGGTTCCGGTGTGAATGGCCTTGGCCTGATGTGCGGGCAGGTCACGGCGCAATGCGGCCACCAGTTCAGGCACCGGCAGCCCGTTTACATCACTGGAGCCCCCCAGCGCGGACAGGTCGGGTTTGGCGTTTCGGATCGCGGTCAGCGCGTGTGCGCCGTCTTGCGGATCAACCGCCCCCAATGTGATGAGGGTTTCGGTCCAGGCGCGTTCGAACGCCAGCGCGTGTTTCAGGAAGGACGGCGCCGAAAAGACGCTGGCGACCTCGGGATCGCTGAAAACCGTCCCGAACAGGCCAGAGGATGTGAAGGCGTTGGTCATGGGTGTACCGTGGCCGCATTCGATGCCCGAAACAAGGCTGGGGCGGGCGCGGTGACATGACCGGCAAAAAGAAACCCCCGCATCCTGCGATGCGGGGGTGTCAATTTCAAATCCGACGGTGGGATCAGTTGTCGTCGCCCTTGAGCGCGGCACCCAGGATATCGCCGAGCGATGCGCCGGAGTCGGACGAACCGTACTGCTGAACCGCTTCTTTCTCTTCCGCGATTTCGCGTGCCTTGATCGACAGACCCAGACGGCGTGTCTTGCTGTCGACATTGGTCACGCGCACGTCGACCTTGTCACCAACCGAGAAGCGCTCGGGGCGCTGCTCTGCACGGTCACGGCTGAGATCGGAGCGGCGGATGAAGGATTTC
>CAYZAD010000205.1:0-5348 GCA_964476315.1 uncultured Rhodobacterales bacterium | reverse complement strand
GGATGCCCGATCCGTCTTCGATATAGATGCGGTTGACCTGCTTGCCCGCGTCGCCTGTCTGCTTGGTCACAAGGGTGCGGCCCAGCATTTTCTTGGCTTCTTCAGCGGCTTCCTCGACCGACTTGGCCAGGCGCACGCCACCGGCTTCGCCGGCAATCTCTTCCTTGAATTTGCCCTTGCCGCGGCCCCCTGCGTGGATCTGCGCCTTTACCACCCAGAGTGGGCCGTCCATTTCGCCTGCCTTGGTCTTGGCTTCTTCCGCCTTCAACACAACGCGGCCATCCGACACCGGGGCGCCGTAGCTGCGGAGCAGGGCTTTCGCCTGATACTCGTGGATGTTCATCGGTCAACTGTCCCGTCTGTTGCTATAATTTTGGCCGATATACGATTGTATGCCGTCAGGGTTTAAAGGCTTTTTTGACGCACCGAGGGCTATTTGCCGAAAAAGCGACATTTGTGATCACAGTAAAAAATCGTGTGATCACAAACCTGCTGCCCGTTCCAACGTGCAGGCCCGACACACCTGATTCTTTTGCGTTCGGGCCTGGTTGACGGATCTTCCCGCGCGTCGCTAACCTTGAGTTGATGCCGCACGCTTATAAGCGAAGACAAAGACACGCGGTACGTTGAGGAAGACGAGTACGATGAACACGAGCGCCCGCGCTGTTGAAGCGTATTGGGAGACCAGTTCTCCTGTTGCATCGCAGGACCTGCCCTTTGACCGGATCGAAACGCATTGCGACGCGTTCGTGGTTCCGTTCCGCCGTGGCAAGCGCACCGGGCCGCTGTTTCATGCGGGCGTGTTCGGGGCGGATGGGCTGGCGCTGCCGAATACCCAGATGCGCACGGTGCACAGGTCGTCGATGCCGACGATCGAGGTGCGGGATGCCGCGCTCAAGGGGGCGGGGCGGGTTGGCGGGACATGGTTGTTCGGGGGCATCGCGTCGGCCCAGATCGGGCATGTCATCACGCGCAGCATGGGCATGCTCTGGGCGCTTGAGGCGCTGCCGAAGGACACGAAGATCCTCTTTGCCTCGTTGATGTATCCCGACGCGACACACGCCTTCATGAAAAACCTGTTCCGCGAACTTGGCATCCGGAACGACTTTCGCATCCTGCGCAAGCCGACCCATGTCGAACGTCTGATCACCGCGCCGGATTTGTTCAGCGAAGTGACCCAGTGTATGGCCCCCGAAGCATATGCGACGTGGCTTCGCGGCCGGGCCGTGCCGCGTGTGCCATCGCCTGTGGGGCGCAAGATCTACATCACCCGCGACCGCATGTCCGGGCTGGTGGGGCGGCATCTGTGCGAAGACATCCTGGAAGACAACCTTGCCCGGGCCGGGTTCGACATCGTCGCGCCCGAGCAGATGTCGCTGGCAGAGCAGCTGGCCATGTATGCAGAGGCGGATGTGGTGATCGCCGCGGACGGGTCGGCGTTGCATATCCTGCCCTTCACGTTTCGCGATGACGCGCAGCTGTTCGTGATCCAGCGCCGACCGAAGATGCCGCGTCTGATCCAGGAGCAACTGTCCAGTTTCACAAGGTCGAAGATCGTGAAGATCGACGTGATCTCGGACGTGATCTGGCCGATGGAACGCGCCGATAACGTGGCCTTGGTCCAGCTTGATTTTCAGAAATTGCGCGACGTGTTCGTGGCGCATGGGATTGTGCCGAAATCAGCGAAATGGCGCATTCCGTCAGACAAGGATTTGCGGGTGTCCCAGAGATTGGGGCGCGACCCGCAGAAGGGTTTCTTGACAGATGTCGAGCGCCCGCAATTCCTGAGGCAGCTCCGCCTCCAGAAAGAGGAAATGAAGGGCATGAAAGACACTGTCGAACTTGATCCCATCCCGGAAATCAACGGGGTGCGCTATTTCCGCGTGCTCAAGCAATTGCACGAAAAGCTCAACCCGGACTGGTACCTGGAGGTGGGCACATTCACGGGCAAGAGCCTGGCGCTTGCGCGATGCAACACGATTGCGGTCGATCCCAAGTTTCAACTGAAATTCCCGGCTGTGAACCCGCATGGAAAACAGATGTTCTTTTTCCAGGAAACCAGCGACGCGTTTTTCGAAGGCGGTTTTGTCAAGCGGAACAAGATCAAGATCGATTTTGCCTTCCTCGATGGCATGCATCTGTTCGAATACCTGCTGCGGGATTTCATCGAGACCGAAAAACTGATGTCAAAGGACGGGGTGATCGCGCTGCATGATTGCTGTCCGACCACGGATTACATGGCCACGCGGGAGTTTCACGACGGGCCGTGGACGGGCGATGTCTGGAAGACGCTCCTGATCCTGCTGCGCTACCGGCCCGATCTGCAGATCGACGTCACCAAGGCAAGCGGGACAGGGCTGGTTCTGGTGCGCAACCTGAACCCGCGCAGCCAGGTTCTGGCCAAGAAATACGATGCCCTTGTCAAGGATTACATGCACCAGGAACTGTCCGACCTCGAGGGCGGTGTCGGCGGTCTGTACCGGAATTTCGAGCTTGTCGATCCGATTGAGTTGATTTCGACGCTTTGAACGAAAAACGGCGGCACAGATGCCGCCGTCTTGTTCTGTCTCTCAGGCCGGTCGCGATCAGGCGAGGCTTTCGTCGATGCCCTTGCAGGCCTCGACCAGGCCTTTCACGGCGTTGACGGAGTTGTCGAACATGGCCTGTTCGTCCTTGGCCAGTTCGATGTTCACGACCTTTTCAACACCGCCTGCACCGATGATGGTCGGAACGCCGACGTAAAAGCCGTCAAGCCCGAATTCGCCGTCGCACCATGCCGCGCAGGGCAGGAGGCGTTTCTGGTCCTTGAGGTAGGCTTCGGCCATTTCGATGGCGGATGTCGCGGGTGCGTAGAAGGCGGAGCCGGTTTTCAGCAGGCCGACGATTTCCGCGCCGCCGTCACGGGTGCGCTGCACGATGGCGTCGAGCTTGTCTTGCGTGGTCCAGCCCATTTTCACCAGATCGGGCAGGGGGATGCCTGCGACGGTCGAATAGCGGGTCAGTGGAACCATCGTGTCGCCGTGACCGCCCAGAACGAAGGCGGTGACGTCTTTCATCGAGACGTCGAATTCGAGGCTCAGGAAGTGGCGGAAGCGCGCAGAGTCGAGAACGCCCGCCATGCCGCAGACCTTGTTGGCGGGCAGGCCCGAGAATTTCTGCAAGGCCCAGACCATCGCGTCGAGCGGGTTGGTGATGCAGATGACAAAGGCGTCGGGCGCGTTGGCGGCGATGCCTTCGCCCACCGATTTCATGACCTTGAGGTTGATGCCAAGAAGGTCGTCACGGCTCATGCCCGGCTTGCGCGGCACACCGGCCGTCACGATGCACACGTCTGCGCCCGCGATGTCGGCGTAGTCCTGCGTGCCCTTGAGGCGGGCGTCAAACCCTTCGGAGGGGCCGGATTCGGCAATGTCGAGCGCTTTGCCCTCGGGGGTGCCTTCGGCGATGTCGAAAAGAACAACGTCACCCAGTTCTTTAAGCGCCACGAGGTGCGCAAGCGTTCCCCCGATCTGTCCCGCGCCAATGAGGGCAATCTTTGGTCTGGCCATGGAATATATCTCCGGTCCGTTTTGAATTTGGCGCGTTGCTAGTCCGAACCGTTGTGGTTGCGCAAGTGCGGTGCTGACGCAGGTCTTGGCTGGCATGTGGTGCGGGTGACGGATATCCTCAAGAAATCCTTTAGGTTACGAGGCTTTGATGGACGCATTGAACTGGGCAGTTTTTGCGTTGGGTATTCCGGCTGTGGTCTTTGCCGGAGTGTCCAAGGGGGGCTTCGGGTCAGGCGCGGCCTTTGCGAGCGCGTCGATTCTGGCGTTGGTTTTTGAACCTGCCATGGCGCTGGGCATCATGCTTCCGCTGCTCATGCTGATCGATGTGGCAAGCCTGCCCGCTTATTGGAAAAAATGGAGTTGGCCCGATGTTCGGCTGCTGATGATCGGCGGTGTGCCGGGGACATTGCTTGGCGCGCTGTTCTTTGGACTGGTCGAGGCAGACGTGATCCGGCTGATTATCGGCGGGATATCCATTGCCTTTGTGGTCTGGCAACTGGCGCGCGCGACCGGGGTGCTGAAACTTGGCACACGCGAGACGTCGGCGATGGTCGGGATCACGGCGGGGGTCGGTCTTGGCTTCACGAGCTTCATCAGCCATGCGGGCGGGCCGGTTGCGGCCGTGTATCTGCTGGGCCGGAAGCTGAGCAAAACCGCCTATCAGGCCTCTACGGTGATCGTGTTCTGGGCGGTGAACGTGCTCAAGGCGTTCATTTATGCCTTGATGGGCTTTTTCACGCTTGAGACGCTGACCATCAACCTGGTGCTGGCGCCGTTTGCCGTGCTTGGAACCTGGATCGGGATTCGGGCGCACCGGATTGTGCCCGAATACCTGTTTTTTGCTCTGACCTATGTCTTGCTGACGGTTACGGGGTCAAAGCTGATCTGGGATGCGCTGACCTAGGCGTCCTCGGCCGGTGTCGGCAGGGTTTCGGCCAACCGTTCGAACGCCTGACCGCTGGCGACAAGACAGGTGGTGCCCGTGGCGTTGGTGACCGTGATCGTCCATGTGCCTGTTTCGGCAGAGGCAAACACCTCCACTATGGCGTTGTTCTGACCAAGCCCGATAGACTGGCGCGTTTCGCCATAGGCGCTGGCGAGCCGTTCGATCACATGTGCCCGTGGTGCGCAGTTCTGCTGTGCATTTGCGATTGTGGTGCTGGTCAGCAATGCGCCAAGGCCCAGCAGGCTCAGTTTCCAGAAGGCGTGTTCCATGATGTCCCCCATTTCAGTGATGATTGGAGGCAGGGTCCGGTGAGGTGCCTTACAAATGGTTAACCGGCCGTTCGTGGGCCTGTGCATATCTTTTTTCTGCACTGCGGCACATCCGTGCTTGCAGTTTTTGGAAAAGAATGTACCTGTCCGGCGCAATATTGTTTCGCACTTACGATGCAGGAGACCGCCATGGACATGCGCAGCCGCCCTTATCGCTCGGTTCTATACATTCCGGGGTCAAAGCCCCGGGCCTTGGACAAGGCCCGCACCTTGCCCGTGGATGCGGTTATCTTCGACCTCGAAGACGCGGTTGCGGTCGATGAGAAGCCTGCGGCGCGGGCCACCTTGCAGGAAGCGCTTGAAACAGGCGGCTATGGCGGGCGGGCGCGCATCGTGCGGATCAACGGGCTGGACACCGAATGGGGTCGGGCCGATGCCGAAGCCGTGGCGCAGATGGACTGTGACGCGGTGCTGCTGCCCAAGGTGGAAAGTGCGGCTCAGCTTGATGCGCTGGCCGAAATCACCGGCGCTCTGCCGATCTGGGCGATGATGGAAACGCCGAAGGGCATGCTGAATGCCGCCGAG
>CAYZAD010000204.1:0-5427 GCA_964476315.1 uncultured Rhodobacterales bacterium | reverse complement strand
GGCGCGCATCCCCTCAGGGCCGCCTTCGCGGCCAAACCCGCTTTCGCGCACCCCGCCAAAGGGCGCCGCCGCATCGAACATGTTGGTGCCGTTGATCCAGACCACGCCTGCCGCCAGTTTCGGCGCGACATCCAGCGCCTCGTTGATGTTCTCGGACCAGATGGTCGCCGCCAGCCCGTAGCGCGTGTTGTTCGCCAGCGCGACCGCTTCGGACGGCGTGCGAAAGGTCGCGCCAACCAGGACCGGGCCGAATATCTCGTCCTGCATCAGCGGGTCTGCGGCGCTCAGCCCGGTGATCAGCGTGGGCGGATAAAAACATCCCCCCTCGGGCAGATCACAGGCCACCTGGTACATCTCACCGGCCATGTTCCCGTCCACAAGCCCGGTGATCGTCTCCAACTGCGTCGGATCGACAATCGCTCCCACATCGATTGACTTGTCCAGCGGCGACCCAACCCGCAGCTTGTCCATCCGCGCTTTCAGCTTGACATAAAAGCGATCGGCGACGCTCTCCTGCACCAGAAGCCGTGATCCGGCGCAGCAGACCTGGCCCTGGTTGAACCAGATCGCATCGACCAGCCCTTCCACGGCTGAATCGAGATCCGCATCCTCGAACACGATATACGGAGACTTGCCGCCCAGCTCCAGCGTCAGGGCCTTGCCCGATCCAGCCGTCGCCTCGCGAATACGCCGGCCCACGGCGGTTGATCCGGTAAACGCCACCTTGTCGACATCGGGATGCGTGACGATCATCTCGCCGACCGCGCCATCTCCGGTCACGATGTTCAGGACCCCTTTCGGCAGGCCCGCCTGACGACACAGATCGGCGAAAAGCAGCGCGGTAAGCGATGTGTATTCCGCCGGTTTGAGCACAACCGTGTTGCCGGCCGCCAAGGCAGGGGCAACCTTCCATGCCAGCATGAGCAACGGGAAATTCCACGGAATCACCTGGCCACAGACGCCCTGCGCAACACGACCTGTACAAAGGCTGTCGAACAACTGCGCCTGTCCGGCGTGATAGTAAAAATGCCGCTGCGCCAGAGGCACGTCGATATCCCGGCTCTCACGGATCGGCTTCCCGTTATCGAGCGTCTCCAGAACCGCGAACAGGCGCGCATGTTTCTGCAAAAGCCGCGCCAGCGCATACAGATACCGCGCCCGCCCCGCGCCGCCCAGCTTTTCCCACTTGCCCTGCGCCTTGCGCGCCGCGGCGACCGCGGCATCGACTTCCGCACCGGTCGCCTGTGAAATATGCGCCAGCACCTCACCGGTGGCCGGATTGCGGCTCTCGAACACATCAGACGGATCGGTCATGTGCCCATCTATGAAATGTCCGAACCGATCCCCCTGATCGACCAGCCACGCCAGGGCATCTGCCGCCGACTCTGGCGCAGCTCCATAGTCCATACTCTCGAATATCTCTCGCACGGTCATGGCTTCTTCTCTTCAAAAATACTCGGACACGGCATCATCCCGCCGCATGACGCCACGAGGCAGAGTAAGCCCCCGTCACGTGATGCTCCAACTGCCGCTCTATATCGCCCAGAAGCGACGACGCGCCGAACCGGAACAGATCATTGCGCAACCAGCGATCCCCCAGCTCCTCTTTCATCAGGGTCAGGTATACCAACGCATCCTTGGCCTTTGAAATGCCGCCAGCGGGCTTGTATCCCACCCGATACCCGGTCGCTTCGACATAGTCGCGAATGGCCCGGATCATCACCAGGGACACCGGCAGCGTGGCGTTCACGCTTTCCTTCCCGGTCGAGGTCTTGATGAAATCCGCCCCCGCCATCATGCAGACCAGGGACGCCCGCGCCACGTTCTGCAAGGTGCCCAACTCGCCCGTTGCCAGGATCGCCTTTACATGCGCCTCACCGCAGGCCGCGCGAAAGGTCTTCATCTCGTCGTAAAGCGCCTCCCAGTTCCCGGTCAGCACGTGCCGCCGCGAGATCACGATATCGATCTCGGCCGCGCCTGCTTTTACGCTCTCCTCGATCTCTGCCACACGCAGGTGAAACGGAGACAAGCCGGCAGGAAAGCCAGTCGACACGGCGGCCACCGGAATGCCCGATCCGTCCAGAGCCGCCACCGCCGGTTCGATCATGTCGTGATAGACACAGACCGCCCCAACGGTCAGCCCGTCCATGCCCAGCGCCTCAAGCAGGTCGGCCCGCACCGGCTGCCGTGCCTTGGCACACAGACGCGTCACCCGCCCAACCGTATCATCACCCGCCAGCGTCGTCAGGTCGATGCATGTGATGGCCCGGCACAACCACGCCGCCTGGTGTGCTTTTTTCACAGATCTGCGCCCCGGCAAACTGGCCGTCCGACGTTCAATCGCCGAACGGTTGGCCGTCGCGCGCATCACCCAGTCAAGGTCCAGCGCCATCCCCGGGTTGCGTGGCTCCAAAGCCTGGGGAAGCTGCATCGTATCGGTCGCAGTCTGCATCGAAATCACTCCTTGCGATGATGCTGGCATGTGCATCGCCGCATCACAACCCGCAACGCCACGTGAGGCCGTTTCAGCGCCCGGCATCTACCGGATCAAATTCGAAAACCATCGCTTCACGGTGTTCTTCTGAGGGCGCAGGATGGGCAAATGCAAAATCCGGGGTTTGGGCTGATCGGAATAGATCAACTCCGACGCCTCGAAAATCCGTTTGTTGAATTGCGGCGGGAACACGTAAAACCGCAAATTCGAATTCCAAAGCGTCTCGCGGAAGGTCGGCTGATCAATCTTCATCCCAGCGGCATCGTATGCGGTCTGCCATGCGTCGAAGAACGCCGTCGTCTCGTCCGATCTGCGATACAAAAGAACCCCACAATTGATTTCGGGGAACGTTTCAGGGACCTGCGTGCGCCAGGTTCTCTTGTGACGAGGGCGATGCCATAGCATCACGTGCGCGCCACACAGGTCGAACCGTTGCAGCAGATCAAAAAGACTTCCCAGATCGGCGCGGACAAGCGTGTCATTGTCAAGATAGAGCGTTTCGTCAAACGGGCTGAACTTGAGCGCCCCGATCTTGGGGCGCGTCATGCTGTCCGGGATGACAAAGGCATGATCAAACATGCTGCTGTCATCGTCTTCAGCACACCAGATTGCCGTCTTGAGGCCCGGATTATGCGCCTTTACCGACGCGGCAGACCGGCGCGCGACATCGACATGTGCCTTGCCCCAGGCAACATACATGACACCGCGGGATCGCTCTGAAGCAGACACTGGAAACACCTTTGGCTGGTGCCCGGTCTCTAGCTCGTCACGCCCTGCAAGTAAATGCGCGGTCCGCTTTTCGCTTGACCCGATCCACGCTTGCGGGAATGTCAGAAACCCATGATGGAAAGCATGTTCAAGACCCTTGAAACCCGCACCGACGGCTTCCTGTTGGACATTGCACGAAACGACAGCCGTATTGAAAACGCTGTCCTGTTATCCGCCAGCTACAACAGCGCCGCCTACGCCGACACCCTGTTCCAAAGCCTCAACCTGCCCTGTCCGGCAAACATCGCGCGGGCCACGGGCAAACGCAAAGCGGACTATCTGGCGGGCCGTGGCATCGCCATGGCTGCAATGACGGCACTGGGCGTTCCGACCGCGCCGGTCACCACCGCACCGTCGCGCGCGCCCGTCTGGCCCGGCAGTCTGAGCGGCTCCATCAGCCACGCCAGAGGCCGCTGCGCCTGCCTGCTCTCGCAAGACACACGGTACAGCTTTGGTGTCGATACCGAAGCGATTGCCAAAGGCACGTCGCTGACCGCGATCCTGTCGGAAACCCTGACAGCGAAAGACCGCGTGACGATCACCCAGGGCATGCACACACCCGCAACCAACGCCACGCTTGCATTTTCCGCGAAAGAGGCACTCTTCAAAGCGCTTTACCCAAGGGTCGGTCACTATTTCGGGTTCGACGTGGCCGAACTCGCCGCACCTCCGTCGGACAACTTGCTTTCGTTGGTCCTCACAAGGGATCTCGCGCCGGGTCTGACCAAAGGCCATTCCTTCACGTTCCACACAAGCCTGTCAGACACCCATGTCCTGACATGGATTTCAGTACCTGTGGCCTGATCTTCTTCTCTTCTCAAATACTCGAATCCGAATCACTGGAAATAGAACAAAATAAGAACATAAGATGTGGTCATGTTCGCGGAACTGTCGATCACCTCCAACTTCACCTTCCTCACCGGGGCCTCCCACCCCGAGGAGTACATGCAGCGTGCATCCGAACTTGGCCTCACGGCGATCGCCATCACCGACACCAACTCGGTTGCAGGCATCGTCCGCGCCTGGACCGAAGCAAAACAGATCAGGCGCATCCTCCGCGAACGTGCCGAATACGAAGCGGAACATGGCCTCATGGGTCCACCCGTACCGGACCATATCGCACACCACCGCTCCCACATCCTCACCAACGTGCCACGCCTGATCCCGGGCGCCAGGATCGTCACCGATACCGGCTTTGCCGTCACGGCGCTTGCCGGCACCCGCCAGGGCTGGGCACATCTCTGCCGCCTGATCACAAGGGGCCGCACCCGCGCCTCAAAGGGTGACTGTCACCTCACACTGGATGATCTGCTGGAACGTATGGACGGGTTGCATTGGCTTCTGCACCCGCCAACACATGCCCGCAAGTCAACGCCCGGCGCGCGGGAATGGATGTCACAGGCGGAACGCCTGACGCGCCGCGCCCCGGGATCGTCGTATCTCGTTCTCAGCCCTGCTTACGACGGTCAGGACCCACAACACTTCACCCGAAACGCGGACCGCGCTGCGCAGCTTGGCATCCCCACCATCGCGTCTGCCACACCGATCATGCACCACGGTCGCCGCCGCCGCATGGCGGACGTGGTCACCGCCATCCGCCAAGGCTGTCGCGTGGACGAACTTGGGATCCAGGCGCTGGCCAATGGTGAACAACGCCTGCGATCAGAGCATGACATGCGCCGCCTGCTCGGCCCGTTTGCAGACGCCGTCGACCGCGCCGCTCAACTGGCGCAGCAGTGCCATTTCGACCTTGGGCAGCTTCGCTACGAATACCCAAGCGAAATCACGACCCGGGAAACCGCCACGCAACGCCTGAAGCGTCTTGCCTACGCGGGCATGAAATGGCGTTACCCCTATGGCGCAACGGAAAAGGTCAAGCGGCTGCTCAAACACGAACTGACCCTGATCGAGAAACTCAACTACGAACCGTATTTCCTGACGGTCCATGACATCGTGCAATTCGCCCGCAGCCAGAACATCCTCTGCCAGGGGCGCGGGTCGGCAGCGAACTCGGTGGTGTGTTATTGCCTTGGCGTGACATCCGTCTCACCGGAACTCGGCACGATGGTGTTCGAACGCTTCGTGTCCGAGGCCCGGGACGAACCGCCCGACATCGACGTCGATTTCGAACATGAACGCCGCGAAGAGGTGATCCAGCACATCTA
>CAYZAD010000203.1:0-5473 GCA_964476315.1 uncultured Rhodobacterales bacterium | reverse complement strand
CGCTGCTGGACGAAATCAGCCTGCGCGGCGCGAAGGGTGTTCTCATCAACATCACCGGCGGTCACGACCTTACCCTGTTCGAACTGGACGAAGCGGCGAACCGGATCCGCGAAGAGGTGGACACCGAGGCCAACATCATCGTTGGTTCCACGCTTGATGACGCCATGCAGGGAACAATGCGCGTCAGCGTCGTCGCCACCGGGATCGATGCATCCGACGTTATGACCGACATTCCGGTGCCGCGCCGGTCGCTGGCCACTCCACTGACGCAAGTCACACAGACAGAGGCAGAGGCAAAGGCCGCAGCAATGCCGACACCTGCCGCCGCGCGCGTCGCAGAGGCCGCAGAAGAGCCGTCCCTGTTCAGTTCCGCCGAAGCAGAGCGTGCCGCCGCAGAAGAGCAGATGGAAACGATTTTCGAGAATGACGCGGCCGAACAGGAAGCCCTGGATGAGGATGGCCTGCCGGCCCCGGCGTATCGCCCGCAGGTTGCCGAATTCAGCCCGCGCGAAGACAGCATCGAAGCTGATCCGGAACAGTTCGTTGCACCCCGTGCACCGGCTCCGGGGACCCCAAGCGCAGAAGCACTGGCGCGGTTGCAAGCCGCTGCGTCCCGGGCACGGCCGGGGGCCGCTGCATCGCGCGCGGATCAGACCGAAGCCGAGCCCGCAGACAGCGAACGGCCGCGGTTCGGGATCAATTCGCTGATCAACCGGATGACCGGGCACGAGCGCGGGCAGGACAGTTCCGCGCGCCGTTCGGTGCAGCCGCCGGTTCAGTCCAGCGCAGCCGCGCCCGCGCCAGAGCCAGAGGTCGACGCGGATCAGGAAAAGATCGAAATACCGGCGTTCCTGCGGCGTCAGGCCAACTGAACACGCGAATAACCGCTTGCAAGACACCCCCGTTTTCGGGGGTGTTTTCGTTTGTTTTGAGGGGTTTGGGGCCTTTGGCGGATTTTCGCCTATGCCGATCCGCCGCGTGTTTCACGCCGTTACAATGTTTGATTTGAGGCGGGAAAGGTCAGTTTGTATTACCTTCGTCACCACGGCGAAGGCGTCTTCGCGCAACATTTTGAGGCGACCTTGCAAACAACGGTTCAATCGACAGTGCGGTTTCAGGGCACGGGTCTGCACACGGGCGCATCCGTGAACATGACCATCTGCCCGGCTCCTGCGGATCACGGCATCGTTTTCCTGCGATCCGATATCCGGCTTGGGAATGCGCTTGTTCCTGCGTTGTGGGACCATGCAGAGCAATCTCCCTTGTGCACGCTGATCAAGAACGACGCGGGTGTATCGGTCTCCACGATTGAGCACGTGATGGCGGCGCTTGTCGGGTGCGGTGTCCACAACGCCTTGATCAGGATTGACGGACCCGAGGTGCCGGTCCTCGATGGCAGCGCCGCGCCGTTCGTGCGCGCGATCATGGCCGCCGGTATTGAAACCCTGAACGCGCCGATCACCGCGATCGAGGTTCTGACCCCGGTTGAGGTGCACACGGTACAGGGTTGGGCCCGCATCGGACCGGGCAAAGGCCTGACCATGGATTTCCACATCGATTTCGCCGACAAGGTGATCGGACGCCAAAGCAAGTCGCTGAACCTGGCCAACGGGACATTCGTGCGCGAACTCTGCGACAGCCGCACGTTCTGCCGCGCGGCGGATGTTGAGGCGATGCGCGCAGCGGGCAAGGTGCTGGGCGGGACGCTGGACAATGCGGTCGTGGTGGACGGGGATACCGTGCTCAGCCCCGGTGGCTTGCGTCATGCAGACGAACCGGTGCGCCACAAGATGCTCGATGCGCTGGGCGATCTCGCGCTGGCCGGGGCCCCCATTCTTGGCCATTACGAAGGGCACAAGGCCGGTCACACCCTGACCAACATGCTGCTCTGCGCGCTGTTCGCCACACCGGATGCGTTTCGCTTTCGGGAATGCGATGCGGACCTGGCTGCACAGCTTCCGGGCGCGGGCGTTGAAGCGCACGAGATTCCCGCTGTTGCGTGACCGTGCCGGACACGGCAGGCTCACGCATCCATGATTGCCGTCCAAAGGCGTTTTGCACCGCGATTTTCTGTGCTAGGACCATCTCAGACAAGTGGCACACATAGCCACGACGGTTTTACGAAGGTGACGGGCATGGCAGCGGGCAGATACGCGAAAGCTGTGATCGGAGCGGGGCTCTTGGCTGCAATGCTCAGCGCTTGCGGCAATGGGGAACGTCCCGGTTTTGGACCCGGCGGCGTGCCGATCGAGAATTTCACTGCGGAACAGATCTTTGAACGGGGCGAATTCGAACTCGATCGCAGCGATCCCGAAGACGCCGCGTTCTACTTTTCCGAGGTCGAACGCTTGTACCCCTATTCGGAATGGGCCAAGCGCGCGCTGATCATGCAGGCTTTCGCCTACCACCAGAACAGCGACTACGAAAACAGCCGCAGCGCCGCGCAGCGCTACATCGATTTCTACCCAACGGATGAAGATGCAGCCTATGCCCAGTACCTGCTGGCGCTGAGCTATTATGACCAGATCGAGGAAGTGGGCCGCGACCAGGGTCTCACCTTCCAGGCGTTGCAAGCTCTGCGCACAGTGATCGAACGGTATCCTGACAGCGAATATGCGCGGTCATCGATCCTCAAGTTCGATCTGGCTTTCGATCACCTTGCCGCCAAGGAAATGGAGATCGGGCGCTATTACCTGCGCCGGGATCATTACGGGGCGGCGATCAATCGGTTCCGTGTGGTGGTCGAGGACTTCCAGACAACGACCCATACCGCCGAAGCCCTGCACCGTCTGGTGGAGGCGTACCTGTCGCTTGGCCTCACGGACGAGGCGCAGACGGCCGGGGCGATTCTTGGCTTCAACTACCAGTCGACGGATTGGTACGAGGACAGCTACAAACTGCTGACCGGGCGCGGGCTTGAGTTGCGGGCAACCGGGGACAACTGGCTGCGTCGGGTCTATCGACAGATGGTCCGAGGGCAGTGGTTGTAAGGGCAGTGGGGGCCGGTCCCCGTTTGGCATATCATGCTGCGCACACTTGAAATTCGCGACATGCTGATCATCGACCGGCTGGAACTGGAGTTCCAGCCGGGCCTGAACGTGCTGACCGGTGAAACCGGCGCGGGCAAGTCGATCCTGCTGGATTCACTTGGGTTCGTGCTGGGCTGGCGGGGCCGGGCCGAACTTGTGCGCAGCGGGGCAGAACAGGGCGAGGTGATCGCGGTCTTCGACCTTCCCGCAGGGCATCCCGCCCGCACCGTGCTGACAGACGCGGGGTTCGAGGCAACGGATGAGGTCATCCTGCGGCGCGTGAACACGTCGGACGGTCGCAAGACCGGCTGGATCAATGACCGGCGCGTCACTGGCGACCTGTTGCGCACGCTGTCGGACGTGCTTGTTGAACTGCATGGGCAGCATGATGATCGCGGGCTGCTGAACCCCAAGGGACACCGTGCCCTGCTGGACGATTTCGCCGGGCATTCGGAATTGCTGGACAATGTGCGCAGCGCGTGGTCGGCCATGTCCAGGGCGCGCAAAGCCGTGGCCGAGGCGGAGGCGGCACTTGCGGCGGCGCAGGAAGAAGAAGATTTCCTCCGACATTCCGTGGCCGAACTTGACAAGATCGCCCCGCAAACCGGTGAAGACGCGGAACTGGATGCCAAGCGTCGGATGATGCAGGCCTCGGAACGGATTCGCGACGATATCCTGCGCGCGGCGCAGGTGTTGGGGCAGGATGGTGCCGAAAACGCCATGGCCGATGCGATGCGGTGGCTTGAAGGCGTCAGTGACGCCGCCGAAGGGCAACTGGACGATGCGCTGGCCGCGCTGGCGCGGGCCATGGCGGAACTTGACGAGGCTGCGCGCGGGATCGCGGGCTGTCTGAACGCGCTGGAATTCGATCCGCATGAACTCGAAGCCACGGAAGAGCGTCTATTCGCGCTGCGCGGTTTGGCCCGCAAGCACGGCGTTGCGCCGGATGACCTGCCCGATTTGGCCAATCACTTGCGGGACAGGGTGTCGGGCCTCGATCAGGGGGCGGATCGGCTGACGGCGCTCCGGGCTGACCTGAAACAGGCCGAAAAGGCGTATGACACAGCCGCGTCGGCGCTTGGCAAAAGCCGTGCGGCTGCGGCGGCGCGGTTGGACAAGGCCGTGTGCGCCGAACTTGCGCCGCTCAAGATGGAACGCGCGGTGTTTGTCACTGACCTGGCCCCCGCGCCACCGGGGCCAGACGGATCGGACAGCGTGGCGTTTCAGGTTGCCACCAATCCGGGTGCTCCGGCCGGACCGATTGGCAAGATTGCCTCTGGCGGGGAACTCAGCCGGTTTCTGCTGGCGTTGAAGGTATGCCTGTCCGAACGTCGCGACGCTGGCCTGACCATGATCTTTGACGAGATCGATCGCGGCGTTGGAGGGGCAACGGCAGACGCGGTGGGGCGGCGTCTCGCGGCTTTGGCAGACGGTGGACAGGTTCTGGTCGTTACCCACTCGCCGCAGGTGGCGGCGCTGGGTGCACATCACTGGCGCGTGGAAAAACGGGTTGCAGATGCCCAGACCACGTCGACTGTCGTGCCGCTGGATGCGCCTGCGCGGGAAGGTGAAATCGCGCGCATGCTGTCCGGCGACACGATTACCAACGAAGCCCGCGCCGCAGCGCGTGCGCTTTTGACGGGCTAAATCTAGCGCTGTCTGGCGCGTCAGAACGTGGGCCGGCCACCAGGATGCAGGCCCGCGCGAGGCTGGCCCGGATGCGCGTGTTCACGCGGGCGACCCCTGGATGACATTCTTGGTTGCAGACTTTGAACGTCTAAGGGTTGGAGCCGCCAAAAGCTTCGGGTAAGCCTAGCAAACATAATGGTTTTTGCGCGCGTTTCGCGCCCCGAAAGGACCGCTTGGCATGGCATCGCCCCTGCGTGGTCAATTGCTGGAAATGAAGAAGCAGTGCGGGCGCGGCTGGGATTTGCTGCGCCACAAGGGGCCGTCCCAGTTTCAGTTCTGGCTGATCGCCCTGATGATCGGTATCGCCGCAGGGTTGGCGGCGACGGCGTTCCGGTTGGCCATCTCTTTCCTGCAGACAACGGTCTACGGCACACCCAGCGTGACAGCCATCCACAGCTATGCCGAAACGCTGCCGTGGTGGATGCTCTTGCTCATTCCAACGCTGGGGGGGCTCGCTGTCGGCATCATCGTGCAGTATTTCACGCCGGATGGGCGCGTCCGGTCGGTTGCCGATGTCATCGAAGGGGCCGCAATCAACGATGGCCGGGTCGAAAAGAAGGCCGGTATCGCATCGGCGGTGTGTTCGTGGATCACGCTGTCAACCGGGGGCAGCACCGGGCGGGAAGGGCCGGTTGTGCATATCGCCGCGATGATTTCCTCCTGGGTGTCCAATACCATCCGCGCCGATGGCATAACCGGGCGCGACCTGCTGGGCTGTGCCGTGGCCGCCGCCGTGTCGGCCAGCTTCAACGCGC
>CAYZAD010000202.1:0-5515 GCA_964476315.1 uncultured Rhodobacterales bacterium | reverse complement strand
CGTCTCGAACCAGCCCCAGGGCCGGTAATCGACGGGCAGTTGCACCGCCTGTTTGGCGTCCCGCGCCTTGAGCATATCGACCGCGCGGCGGACGCTCTGGCTGTCGGACATATCCGCCACCAGCACCGCATCGCGCATCGCCACCGCGACCACGTTCCTGAGGCCGATGCCCACCAGTTCGATCTCGTCACTTTCCGAACGCAGGAGCGTGTTTTCGCAATCGATGGCCGTCGACAGACCCGCCATCGCGTTGCCGCTGCCATCCTGTGGGCTTTCCTGCCAGACCGCCTCCCAAGACCCAAGGTCTGACCAGCCGCCGGTAAAGCGCACGACGCTGACATTGCCGGCTTGCTCCATCACCGCGAAATCGATGCTTTCAGAGCGCACCTGCGCCCAAAGCGGGGGATCGATGCGCAGGAACCCCAGATCGGGCTCTGCCGCCTCCATCGCGGCGCGGGTGTCTTTGAGGATGTCGGGAGCGTGTTCTTCGAAGGCCGCGATCATCGTATCCGCGCGGGTCAGGAACAGGCCCGCGTTCCAGAGGTAGCGGTCATCGGCAAAGAGCGTCTCGGCCCGTGCCTGATCCGGTTTCTCGATGAAGCGTTCCAGCGCGTTGACGCCGGGATGGGTTTCGGCACCCGCCTCGAGCCAGCCATAGCCGGTTTCCGCGCGGGTGGGCTGGATGCCAAACGTCACGATCTGGCCCTCTGCGGCGGCGGGGGCGCCGGTCATCACCGCATCGCGGAAGGCCTGCGCGTCGGGAATGGCGTGATCGGCGGGCACCAGCAGCATCAGTGCCTGCGGGTTGGTCTGGGCCAGAAGCAGGGCGGCGGCTGCGGCGGCAGGGGCGGTGTTGCGGCCCTCGGGCTCGATGAGGATGCCTGCGGGGCGAATCCCGCAATGGTCGAGCTGTTCGGCCACGATGAAACGGAACCCGTCGCCGGTGACCGCCAGCGGGGCAGCAAAGCCGTTCCCCGACACCCGCCGCGCGGCTTCCTGAAACAGGCTCTCTTCCCCCAGGAATTGCGCGAATTGCTTGGGATAGCTCTTGCGCGACAGCGGCCAGAGCCGGGTGCCGGATCCGCCGCACAAAAGCACCGGGGTAATTGGGGACAAGTCGGCCATGCATGCGCCTCTCGGGTCAGGTCAGACCGCCCGAAGGGTGCACCCCCGAGCGGCATATTCAGATGAGCCAAGGATCATACGCTCGATCGCCGCGACCGACGGGTGGGTTTGCAGCGCCAGCATATTCGCCTCGGATGCGTCGCGGTCCAGGTGACGGCGAAACACGTCATTCACCTCGTGCCGGGTCAGCTTCAGTTTGTCCAGATAGCCAAAGAGGGTGGCATCGTAATGACGAAATTGCGTCACATCTCTGGGCGGGTGCACCCCTGTGCCGGGACGGGGGCGAATGCGCCGATGCGCGACCTCTTCGCCGTCCACCTGGACCGTGGCGGCGCGCAGGCGGGCGGGGTCGGGCCGGGTGTCGCCAAAGCTGGTCAGCGCATAGCTCAGCGCGGTGAGCGGATCGCGGATCAGCGCCTCGTAGGGGATCACGGTCTGGGCGCGGGCGAAATCCGACAGGACCCATTTCTCCTGGAAAGCGCGCCAGGCGGTGAATTGCGCGCTGGCGAAACGGGCAAAGCTGGCGGCATCGTCCTGGCCGCCCTCGCGCAGGTAAAGCTCGAAATTCGACACCACCGAAGGGGCAAAGGCGCGGGTCTGGATCAGGTAGCGATGGCCGGCCTCCTGCGGCAGCGCGCCGTCGAAATCGTGATTCTTGGAATAACGGATCTGTCCGGCCCGCATGCAGGGCACCTGACCGCAGCAGTCGGGCTGGCCGTAAAACCCGCAATAGGTGAATGTCGGGCCGTAATAGAGCCTGAGCAGCCGCGCCAGAAGGTGATGCCCGGAGCGGGGCCAGCTGACCCCCATGACATAGCTGGGGCGAGAACGGAGCGGCAGAAACCGTCTCATGCGGCGCTGGACCTGGACTGGCGCAATACCGTGTCGATCCGCGCGGCATAGCGTGTGCCCACGGCTTGGGGTGAGAAGAACCGCCGCACACGGGCCTGTGCGGTTTTCGCCTTTTGCGCGCGCAGGGCCGGTGTCTTGGCCATCTGGCGCAACAGGGCGACGGCCCTCTCATGGTCAGGCGCGCCCCAAAGCCCGCCCTCGGGGGTGAACATGTACGCCTGCGGCGCCGGGGCCACGTCCTGCGCGGGCACCAGCCAGGCGGTTGTGTCGTCGCAATAGGCGAAGGTGCCGGAATGGCCTGTCGCCAGCACCGGCACGCCAAGCGCCATCGCCTCGATCAGGCCAAACCCCCAGCCCTCGGCCCGATGCAGCGACAGGTAGGCATCGGCCCCGGCGGTGAGGGTCAGAAGCGCGGCCCGGTCCATGGTCTCATCAAGGATGCAGAACCGGGGATCGCCTTTCGTCAGCGCGTCGATCTCGGCCCAGATGGCGCGCTGTGCGGGGTCGCTGACACGGGTCCGGTTCTGGGTCTTGAGCAGCAGCTGCGCGGTCCCGTCGGGAAAGGCGTCCCGGAAGGCGCGGATCAGACCCAGCGGGTTCTTGCGCTGCACGAAGGAAAAGCTGTCAAAGCTGGCCATGCACAGAAAGCTGTCGGCCCTGAACCCGGTGCGGGCCACGAAGGCCGCCCGCGCGCCAAGCGGGTCGGGATAGGGGGTGACGTCATTCGCCAGACCCATCACCCGGATCGGCCCCTGGAAGGGGTCGGCATAGATCGCGCGGCCATGATCCGAGGCGGCCCAGATCTCGTCGATCATGGTCAGCGCCAGCGCGTGACAGGCGGCGGGGCGGGTCAGTTCCCAGAACATGTAGGCAGCAAGGTATGACCCATCGGTGATATCCGGCGCATAGGCGAAAAACGGCGGGATGGATTCCGCGTTCAGGTGCAGCAGGGTAAATCGGGCCGGGCGGGCCTTTGTGATCGGGATATGTGGCACATCGATCTCGGGCGCGGGGTTGTCGAGGGCGAAATTGACCGCCTGCACCGACATCCCCGTGGTGGCCAAAGCGGCGAGCGAGGCGCGCATCGCCTGACCCAACCCACTGGCCTTGGTGACGGGGCCGATCACCTGAACATCGACCTGTGGCGCGCCGTGCAGCGCAGGCGCGGGCAGGGCGGCGGCATGCAGGCGGTGGCCTTTGGTCGTGCGACTGGTGAAGCGCCGCGTCTCGAGGTCGTATCCGCGCCCGCGCAGGCAGGCGACATAATCGGCGCGCGACAGCCGCCGTGTCTGCCCGTCAAGCGTGGTCAGATACGCACCAAGCGGCGTCTGCCCACTGGCGTTTTCCTCCAGAAGCGTCTCTGTGGCGGCCCAAGGCAGGTATCTCAGCGTATCGGGCCGGTCCGCAGCCCGCACCATCGCGGCCAGCGTGATCTGGCGGCGACCGTCTTCGGAGCCGGTTGCAAGCCGCGCGAGGGGCGGTGTCTCTGCCACCCAGCGCAGCAGGTAGCGCGACAGGGGGAACGGGGCGCCTTCCTGATCGCCGGGCCGCCCCGCCAGTCGCGTGACGCAACCATCCGGCACAAGGCAATCCTCCGCCCCGATGGCGCGGGCCTGATGGATGGCCCACCAGTACAGCACGCTGTCCACCCAGTCGGGATTTCCGAAATCCATCGCCTGCCGCAGATGTGGCACCCCCATCAGAAAGGCCCAGGTGGCGCGGCTCAGGCTGGCGCGCTGTCCCGGCACGACCACCGGCGCATTGAGCCACCGGATCGCGCGCCGTGACAGCGGAGGCCGCAGCCCGGCGCGCATCGGGGCATAGGCGCTCGACATCCAGTGCAGGAAATGCGCCGCGTCCTCCGGGGCGCTGGTCCAGTCGAACTGCGCCTCAAGACGGTGGCGCGGGCGCAGATAGGCCATGTAGGCACACAGCGGCTCGGGCAGGGCTGCGCCGGTGGCGGGGTCGGTCGGTTCGAAAAGCCTGGCCTGCCGTTGCGTGAGCCGGGCCGGGGTGTCACGCGCAGGCCGGGGACCGGTGCGCAGGGCGGTCAGACCCGGCCACAGAACATCGTTCAGCGGGGCAGGGCGCGGTCCGGACCGTTCTGTCGCAGGCCGGGCTTCAGCCCGGCACGCAACATCGACCCGGATCCGGCCGATCTCTACCGGGTGCGGCCCGTCGAGACGACAGACACGCACCCGCCGCGCATTCTCCGGAAGGGCAAAGACAAACCCACAGGCGCCTCCGGCCAGCCCGGCATCGCGCAGATCGGTGCGGAACTGGCTGGCCAGCGTTTCAGCCACGCGCGTCTGTCCGGTATACAGCGCCACCGGCACCGGGCCGTTTCCGGATCTCGGCAGCGCCCAGCCATGCAGACCGCCATCGCGGATCCCGTCGAGATAATCACGCCGCCCGGTCAGACGGCGGAGGAGTTTCGGGAACATGGTTTGCCCCACCCGGTTGTGACGCGCTTGAAACAAGATCCGGCGACAGGCGTGATCCGGTGATCCCGTGCGCCGGGGGCGGTGTCCGCCATCTAGGCCACCGCATCGTAATCCGCGCGGGCCATCATGCCGGCCAGTCTGCGCACGTCCACCTTGGGGCGCCAGCCCAACTGCCGTCGCGCGCGGGCGGCATCGCCCACCAGCAGGTCCACCTCGGCTGGACGGAAGAAGGCCGGGTTCACCTCGACCACGGTGCGCCCCGACCGCCGATCCGTCGCCACCTCGTTCACGCCCTCACCCTGCCAGTCGAGCGCCATGTCCAGCGCATCCGCCGCAAAGCTCACGAAATCGCGGATCGGCGTGGTCACCCCGGTGGCCAGCACGTAATCGCCGGGCTGATCCTGTTGCAGCATCCGCCACATGCCCTCGACGTAATCGCCCGCAAAACCCCAATCCCGCCGCGCGCTCAGGTTGCCCAGCTGCACCGGCGCATTGCCGCCGCGTGCGATGCGCGCCAGCCCGCGGGTGATCTTGCGGGTGACGAATTCTTCCCCGCGCAGGGGGCTTTCATGGTTGAAGAGGATCCCGCAGGAGGCATGCATGCCAAAGCTCTCGCGGTAATTCACGGTGATGTAGTGACCATATGCCTTGGCCACGCCATAGGGCGAGCGTGGATAGAACGGTGTTGTTTCGACCTGGGGCACCGCCTGCACCAGCCCGAACATCTCGGAGGTCGAGGCCTGGTAGAACCGCGTCTCGGGCGCCAGCGTGCGCAGCGTGTCCAGCAGGCGCGCCACCCCCATCCCGTTCACGTCCCCCGCATAGAGCGGCTGGTCCCAGGACGCGCCGACAAAGCTCTGGGCGGCGAGGTTGTAGAATTCATCCACCGGCACATCGCGGACCAGGCGGAAGATATTGGTCATCTCGGTCAGGTCGAGATCGTGCAGGATGACCTGATCGGCAATGCCAAGCGTCTCTAACCTTGCCCGTTCGGCCTGGGCATTGCGGCGGATCCCGCCATGCACCTCGTATCCCTTGCCCAGCAGAAGCTGCGCCAGATAGGCCCCGTCCTGGCCTGTAATGCCGGTGATGAA
>CAYZAD010000201.1:0-5531 GCA_964476315.1 uncultured Rhodobacterales bacterium | reverse complement strand
TGTCCGGAGAGGCCATTGGGATGTCGTAACCTGCATGATTGAAGTCCGACCAAGCATGGCTCAGCTCGGCCCACCAACGGCCAAGAGGCCATCCTGTAACCGGCGACGATGGGGGCGACGGGAAGCGGGAAGGCTGCGTTTTGGGCATGCGTGAAATCGTCGGGAACCGAGACATTCGCAACGGTCAGGCGTTCACCAAGCAGATGGGTCTTGCGCACCAGTGCGGCACGAAAACGGGACAGGTCCAGCTTTTCCAGAGCATGGTTGCCGAAGCTTCCCGTTCATATTGCAGCTGTCGCTGCAAGCCCCTTCGTGACGACGCAGTTTGGGCCTTCCTTGATCGTTTGAAACAGCTACACGGTGGCGTCTACAACTCCTTTGATGCCAGCCATTCCCGGATGATGGTGCGGTGCCGATCCGCGCCATAGCTTCCGAAGTGGCCGCCGTGAACGACGCGTACGGGAAGATCGTAAAGCCGGACCATCGACGCGTGGTAGTCATGCGGATCGGCATGATAGGTATCTTCGATCAGCGGACCATCGTAGACGATATCGCCGGAAAAGAGGATACCGCTCGCGGCTTCCCAAAGCGCGATACCTCCGGGAGAGTGACCCGGCGTGTGGATGACTTCGAAATGACGGTCGCCAAGGTCGATCACGTCGCCATCCTCAAGCAACCGCGTCGCTCTGGCGCCTTTCACAGAATAATTCGCGGACACATACGGGGCTGGCGGCAGTCGGTCGAAAATCTCATCGGTGACGTAAGGTTCGGCAAGGGTGGAGGCACGCGTTGGCTCGGCCAGAATGCTGGCCTCTGCGCGGTGGATGGCACGGTCTTCGAACTCGTGATGGCAGCCGATATGGTCGAAATGCGTGTGGCTGGCGACCGCTGTCAGCGCGCGCTCGGTCACCAACGGCACCCATTCGCGCAGAGACACAACGCCCATCCCACTGTCGACCAACATGTCTTTGTCCCTCCCGCGCACGTGCCAGATATTGCAGCGGTAGAAGGGTTGAATATGCGGTTCATCAATGAGGGTGACATCATCGCCCATGGTCTGGACGCGATACCAATCTTCGGGAGCGGCGCGTTTCATGCGGTTTCCTTTGTGAAGATCCGAATGTCTTCCGGCAGGACAGACAAATGCAGCACCGCCCCCGCTTCGGGAAGGCTGGTCGGCGGCAAATGCGCGACAAGCACCATGTCCGGCGCGGTGACCGGCGTGACATGCGCACGGGTGTATGTGCCGAAGAAGGTTGCGTCCCGGATCGTTGCGTCTCCTAATGCGATGCCTGTGCCGTCCTGGCGCACCGCTTCGGGACGGATGCAAACAGTGGCAGCACCTGGCGGAAGGTCCGCGGCTGGCAGATTTGTGAGCGCGGTTTGCGCGCCTTGCGGTCCAACCTGTGCCGGGATGTGATTCATCTCGCCCATGAAATCGGCTGCAAACAGCGATGCGGGCTCCCGGTAGATGCGCAAAGGCGGCCCTGCATCCTCGATCCTGCCCGCGTTCATCACTACAATCCGGTCAGAGATTGCCATCGCTTCCTCTTGGTCATGCGTCACATGCACGAAGGTTGTGCCAACCTGCCGTTGAATGTCCTTGAGTTCGTCCTGCATAGCGCGGCGCAGTTTCAGGTCCAAGGCTCCCAGCGGCTCATCGAGCAACAGCACCTCTGGCTCCACCGCCAGGGCACGGGCCAAAGCAACGCGCTGTCTTTGCCCGCCTGACAGTTCATGCGGTCGCTTCGTCCCGTCGGCCTTGAGCCCCACGAGATCGAGCTTCTCGTCCGCTTTCCGATGCCGTTCGGCCTTGGCAACGCCTGCCATGCGCAGCCCGAACGCCACGTTGTCCCGCAGGCTCATATGCGGGAACAGAGCGTAGTCCTGAAACATCGTGGTGGTCGGCCGTTTTGCGGGCGCGACGCTGGTCATATCCGCGTCCCCAATGAACACGGTGCCCTGACTGGGGTCGATGAATCCCCCGAGCACCGACAAAAGCGTCGTCTTTCCACAGCCCGACGGGCCAAGCAGCGTGACGTATTCGCCCGCGTCTATCTCCAACGAGATGTCGCGCAACGCGTGAAAGGTTCCAAACCAGTGATTCAGTTTGTCTAACCGTACCGAGGCAGTCATGACCGTCGCCTCCGCAACACTGTGAATTCAAGGACGAGCACCGCTGTGACCGAGATCAGGAACACCACGCTGCCAATGGCGTTCAACCTCGGTGACAGGCCAGATCGCAACATCGACCAGATCTCGACCGGTAAGGTGATGTCGAACCGTGTCAGCAGGAAGGCGATGATGAACTCGTCCCACGACAGGGTAACCGAGAGAAAGAACGCCGCCGCAATCGCTGGGGCGAGCATGGGCGCTGTCACCAGCAGCACAACCTTGGTTTCGCTCGCACCCAGGTCGCGTGCGGCGCGTTCGGCGTTTTCGTGCTGTGCGCCCATCGACGCGTAGATGATCGCGAAGGCGAGTGGAAGGTTGATTACCACGTGCCCAATACCAGCGGTGACCAGGGACAGGCCAGCACCCGTTCGGTTCAGCACGATCAAAAGACCAAGTCCAACGATCAGGTAGCTCACGGTCAACGGCGCGATCAACAGCCCGCGCATGAAGGCCGATCCGGGCAACACGTGGCGCGCCAATCCATAAGCGGCCAGAAAGCCCAGGAGCACAGCCACGGCAGAGGATCCGATCGCAACAATCAGGGAATTGAACAGCGCGTCTGTGACGTCGTCATCCGCCAAAACCTCGGTGTACCATTGGAGCGACGGCCCGTTAAACGGAGGGACCGGCAATGTGCCATCCTGAAATGAATACAGAACCAGTGTGCCCACCGGGAGGTAGATGAACCCGAAAGCCAAAACCAAATAGAACCACGCCGCCATCCGCATCGTCACACCCGATCCAGTCGCAGCCAGCGCGCACTGGCAAGGTAGGCAAGCGTGACAATCGCCATCATGACAATTGCCAAAGCCGAGGCGAGGGGGAAGTCGGCCCTGCGTCCCAGTTGAACCATGATCACCTGCGGCATGGTCAGCTCATTGTTGCCACCAAGAACCTGTGGCGTGACGTAGTCGCCGATGCACAGCACGAAGGTCAGGAACGCGCCCGTAGCAATCCCTGGCAAGGTCAGCGGCAGGATTACGTGCCGGAACGTCTGAAACGCATTGGCCCCAAGATCCATGGCGGCACGCCGGTAATTCGGCGACAGCTGCACGAGGTTTGCGTAGATCGTCAGCGTCAGCAGCATGACAAAGAAATGCACAAAGCCGGTCACGGTCGCAAAGCGCGTGTTTGCAAGTGTGATGGGCTCGGCAATCAGCCCGATATTCATCAATGTCTGGTTGATCAGTCCCTCTCGCGCCAACACTAGTAGCCAGGCGTAGGACCGGACGACATAAGAGGTCCAAAACGGCAGGATCGCCAGAAGAAGTGCCAGGCGCTGCCATTGAGGCGGCACGCGGAATGCGATGATCGCAGCCAGCGGATAGGCAAGCACCACAGACACCACGGTGACCGTCAGGGTGATTTCCAGCGACACGAGGATCGCCCGCCACAGGTATGCTCGCGTTGCCAGTTCGATGTAGTTGTCGAGGTGAAATCCCCAGACAAGGCTGCGCCCCTCGAGCGTCGCAAAGCTCATTGCGCCCATCACAAGGAAAGGCACAATGAAAAAAGCGAGCGTCCAGAGCAAAGCCGGGGCCACGAAGCCCCAGCCGCGCTTTTTGCCTATGGCAGCGTTCACTGCGAGAGCGTGTCGAGCCAGAGATCCTGCATCTCTACATCAAGATCGGCATCGGGCGCCGGGTAGAGTTGCGTGCGCGCAAGGTAGTCTGTTTGCTCGTCCCAGCGCAGAACGGTTTTTTGTTCGTCAGTCAGGATCTCCCCCGCAGCGGAGTTGGCGGGCATGCCCCAGAAACAGGCGGACGCCGCAAGGCGCGCCTGGCCTTCCGGGCTGACGATGTATTTCACGAATTCCAATGCCAGATCGGGCTGTTCGCTGTCAGCCAGCACACCGATAGACTGCGTCCAACGCACCGCGCCTTGATCTGGAATGGTCCAAGTCAGTTCCGGCTGCTCTTCGGCCAGCACGGCGGTCAGCCATTCACCACCACCAACGACAATGTCGACCTCGCCTGTCGCCAGCGCGGTTTGTGCTGCCACGACGCCGGCCACCGACGCAGCGCTTGACCGCATCTGCGAGAGCACTGTCCCAATGGTGTCGAGCGATCCCGCATCGATGTCCGCAGTCGCTACACCTTCGGCAATCGCGGCAAGCCCCATCACCGGCAGGTAATAGTCATATATCGAGATGCGGCCCGCGTATTTGTCGGACCAGACGGTCGACAGGTCCTGCATGTCCGCCGGGTCCACCTTTTCAGAGTTGTAGGAGATTGTGTTGTACCCAAACTTCTCGGTCACCGCGTAAGTGACACCATCCAGCGTGTTGTTTTCCGCCATCACGATCTCTGGGAAAAAGTCTGCGGTGGGCAGCTGGTCGTCCGGCAACGGGGCGAGCAGACCTGACTCAACAGCCCGGAATACGTCGATCCCGTCGATGACAAGAACGTCCCAATCGCCGGGGCGCGATTGTTCCAGAAGCGCAAGCGCGGCACCTGTGCCCTCGTATTCGCGCAGATTCACCGTCACGCCGAATTCCTCTTCAAACGGTTTGATCAGCGCGTCATCCGTGTGATCGCACCACACCAATGCGTTGAGTTCCTGTGCGTTCGCAGCGGCCCCTACCAGCCACATCGCGGTTCCACCCAAAAGGGCAACGGTCCGTTTTGTCATCTTTCATGCTCCCATGTTGTGTCGCCACGCCGTTGAGGTAGCGCGTTTCACAGAAAAAGGTTGCGTACCTTAAATTTTATAGTCAACTACAAATATATATGTCATTCAATTTTCAGGCAGGCAGATATGGGCACACTCCGCGAGAGACAGAAGGCTGACCGCGAAAGACGCATTCTCTCTGCTGCTGTGCACAAATTTCGGGCGAAGGGATACAAAGCAGTCCGCATCGAAGATCTTGCCGAAGCGGCAGAAGTCTCGGTTGGCACGGTCTACAATTACTACGGAACGAAAGGGGACATCCTCATCGCGATTGTCACGATGGAGGTGGAAGAGGTTCTGGCAGAAGGTCAGGCCCTTGTCGACGATCCGCCCGAGGATCCCGGCGAAGCGCTGTTGGCGCTCACGTTTTGCTACTACGACCATTCGCTGAACTACCTCACCAAAGAGATGTGGCGGCGCGCGATGGCGCTCTCGATCGAAGCGCCAGACACCCCGAACGGGCAGCGCTACGCCGCGCTCGACGCGAAACTGGCGCAACAGGTCAGCGATCTTTTGCGGCGTTTTCAGGCCCAGGGTCATCTGGCCCCCGACCTGGATGCAACCGCCCTGGGGCGCGTCCTCTTCAACAACCTCAATCAGTCGTTCATCGCGTTTGTGACAGATGACAGCATGACGTTGGACGAACTTCGCGCCGACATGACGGCTTTGACCAAACCGATTACGCA
>CAYZAD010000200.1:0-5534 GCA_964476315.1 uncultured Rhodobacterales bacterium | reverse complement strand
GGCTGATGAACAGTTGTCGATGCGCTGCGCGTGATTGCGTAGAATGAACCGCCTGGGGGCGTGTGGATCTCGGTCCGTTCGCCTAGGTTGCATAGCGTGTCGGGCCGCGTCGGCGGACATCGACGGGTTCGTTCAGGATGATCGCGTTATGGGCGCGTTGATCGCAATTGGCGCGGGGGCAGATTCGGCAGTTGATGCCCACCTCGGTGATGGCGGGGCTGCTTTGCTGGAATTCTTCGGCATAGCCGATGGCGTCGAGGTGTTCGATGCTGCATCCCATCGCGATTGACAGGCGCTTGTCCTGGGAATGGCGCGTGAACCGCGGGCGGTTGACGGTGCGGGCAAAGACGAAAAAGCGTGTGCCGTCCGGCATCTCCACGAATTGCGGGACAATCGCTCCGGGCGTTCGGAATGACGTGTGAACGTGCAGCCGGGGGCAGGCCCCGCCATATTCCGCCAGGTGGAACCCCGTCGAATTGAAGCGTTTGGTGACGTTTCCGGCTTTGTCCACGCGCAGAAAAAAGAAGGGAACGCCCTTCGCGGCATCGCTTTGCAGGGTCGTGGCGCGATGGCAGGCCTGTTCGAAACTGACGCCAAAGCGCAGTGACAAATGGGCAAAATCGTATTTGCTGGACAGGGCTTCGGACAGGAAAGCGTCATAGGGCATGAGCACGGCTGCGGCGAAGTAATTTGCCAGTTCCACGCGGCACCGGTTCAACCCGGTGGGCTCATCTGCATTCAGACGTTCGAGGATTTTGTCGATCGTATCGCTGTATTCGATCAGCGCCGTCATGTGAACAAGCTGGAAGGTCCGGTTCGGATGATCCAGCCCTTCTGACAGCCGCAGCTCTTTCCTTGTTTCGTCATATTCGCGCAGCGCATCGGGCATGTCGGCCACCGGCACGAGTTCGGTCGTCACGCCGAGTTTGCTGAGCAGCCGTTCCTTGAGCGCCGCATACACATCGTCGCTGCGCACATAGCGGCCTTCCCAGAATTCGGCCGCAGCCTGTTCGAGTTCGGGAAAGTGGTTCTTGTTGTTGCGAAAGAAGTCATGCACCACCGCCTCGGGCGAGGCGCGCAGGATCCCGAGGTCGGACTCGCTTGCATTGGCAAGACCCAAAAGCTGATCGGTGGTGGCAAGATAGGACCGGTGCAACTGCAGGAAACTTTGTGCCACATCGGGGCAATGCGCCTGCAGCGCGCGCAGCTGGGCGAGATCCGGCCGGTGGGCATCGAAGAGCGGGTCCTGAAACGCGGTCCGCAGATTGCCCAGGGTCGCGGTGTCGTCTTCAGCCGCGATATCCCGCCAGTCAACGCCGTAGGACTCCAGCAGCCGCAACAGAACCGGGACAGAGACGCTGCGTTCGTTCTTTTCCAGCATGTTCACATAGGACGTGCTGATCCCCAGCACCTTGGCCATCTCGGCCTGGGTCTGGCCGGCTTCGTTGCGCAGGCGTCTGAGGCGGGGTCCGATGAATGTCTTCATGCGCTTTGCATAGTATGAATTTCACAAATTCACAAATGTTAAAACCTGTGAAACTTCGCATTCACAGCAGGACCCGGTTGCCTTTGCAGCATTGAACGGGCGCGCATTACCTCTGGTTCAACACGGAGGAATCGCCATGCGAAACGGTTTGAACCATCTCTTCATCCCTGGTCCCACGAATGTTCCGGAACCGGTGCGCCGCGCCATGAATGTGCCTATGCAGGACATGCGCGCTGCGGATTTCGGCGATCTGACCCTGGGCCTGTTCGATGACATGAAATCGATCCTGCGTACCGAAACCGGGCAGGTGATGTTCTTTCCCGGTTCCGGCACGGCCGCCTGGGAAGCGGCGATCACCAACACGCTCAATCCCGGCGACAAGGTGCTGATGGCGCGCAACGGTCAGTTCTCGACGCTGTGGGTGGAAATGGCCCAACGCCTTGGTCTGGACGTCGAGGTGGTGGATGTGCCCTGGGGGGCAGGTATGCCCGTCAAGGAGTTTTCCCGCCTGCTGGGGCGCGACAAGGAGGATGCGATCAAGGCGGTCTTTGTCACCCACAACGAAACCGCGACGGGTGTGACATCCGATGTGGCAGCCGTGCGGCGCGCGCTGGACGAGAATTTCCACGATGCGCTGTTGTTCGTCGATGGTGTGTCGTCGATTGCGTCGCTGGATTTCCAGATGGACGCATGGGAGGTCGACCTTGTCGTGACCGGCAGCCAGAAAGGCCTGATGCTGCCAGCCGGGCTTGGTATTCTCGGCATCAGCCAGAAGGCGCTTGACGCGTCGAAGACCGCCACCATGCGGCGGGCCTATTTCGAATTCGCCGACATGATCCGGATGAACGCGGACGGGTATTTCCCTTACACCCCGCCGACGCAACTGTTTCACGGGCTGCGCCAGTCCTTCGACCGCATCAGGGAAGAGGGGCTGGATAACGTGATTGCCCGTCATCACCGGCTTGCCGAAGGGGTGCGGCGCGGGATCTCGGCCTGGGGTCTGTCCTTGGTGGCAGAACATCACACGCTCTATTCCGACACGGTGTCGGCCATTCGCGTGCCTGCCGAGATCGATGCGCGCGATGTGCTTAAGATCGCTTATGAAGATTTCAACACGTCTTTCGGCAGCGGTCTTGGCCCGCTTGCCGGCAAGGTCTTCCGCATCGGGCATCTTGGCGATCTGAACGAAGGCATGTGCCTGACGGCACTCAGCGTGGCCGAGATGGCGCTATATCGCGCCGGAATGACGATCCAGCTTGGGTCCGGGGTGGGCGCGGCTCAGGCGTGGTTCGCCACGCAGGACCGGGTGCGTCCCGCGCTGCACGTCGCGGCCGAATAACCGGCCCGGCACCACGATCCCTTTTCTTGAACATACGGTTTTTCCCATGTCCCATACCCTTCATCCCTTGCGCAAACAGCGCCTTCAACGGTCTGAACTTGCCGTTCCGGCATCAAATCCGACGATGATCGACAAGGCGTCGACAAGTTCTGCCGACTTCGTGTTTCTGGATCTGGAAGACGCGGTGGCGCCGCCCGAAAAGGTGCAAGCCCGCAAGAACGCCATTCAGGCGCTGAACGATATTGACTGGGCCGCTCTGGGCAAAACCGTTTCGGTGCGGATCAACGGGCTCGATACCCAGTACATGTATCGCGACGTGGTCGATATCATGGAACAGGCGGGCGACCGCGTACACACGTTGCTGGTGCCCAAGGTGGGCGTTCCGGCAGATCTCTACGTGGTGGAAGCGATGGTCAACCAGGCAGAGCAGGCCGGGGGCCTCGACACCCGGGTCGGCATCGAAGCGTTGATTGAAACCGCGCTTGGCATGGCCAACGTGGAAGCCATTGCGCAATTCGGCGGACGCCTTGAGGCGCTGCATTTCGGGGTTGCGGATTACGCCGCCAGCATGCGGGCACGGACGGTGAATATCGGTGGGCTGAACCCCGATTATCCGGGCGACCAGTGGCACGCGTCCATCACCCGCATGGTGATTGCCTGCCGCGCCTACGGGCTGCGCGCCATCGACGGGCCGTTTGGCGATTTCAGCGATCCTGACGGCTATATCGCCGGGGCGCGCCGGGCGGCGGCCTTGGGCTGCGAAGGCAAGTGGGCCATTCATCCCAGCCAGATCGACATGGCAAACGACGTGTTCAGCCCGCCGGAAGCCGAGGTTCAGAAAGCCGAGCGCATCATCCAGGAGCTCAAGACCGCAGAGGCGGCAGGCAAGGGTGCAGCAAGCCTTGATGGCAAGATGATCGATGCCGCCAGCGAAAAGATGGCGCGCAACCTGATCGACACCGCCAACGCCATCGCCGCCAAAGCGGTCCCCGCAGAGTAACCCCGCAGACGGGAGGAGACGTCATGGACATTCATGAATACCAAGCCAAGGACATCCTTGCGAATTTCGGGGTCCCCGTGCCGCGTGGCGGGATTGCCTTTACCCCCGAACAGGCCGCGTTTCGCGCCCGTGAACTGGGCGGCGACCGCTGCGTGGTCAAGGCGCAGGTGCATTCCGGCGGTCGCGGCGAAGCCGGTGGCGTCAAGCTGTGCAGCACCGAGGAAGAGGTGCGCGATTTCGCCAAAGCGTTGCTGGGCACGGCACTTGTCACCAAGCAGACCGATGCAAACGGCAAACGCATTGACCGTTTGTGGATCGAGGAGGCCTCGCAGATCGCGCGCGAGCTTTATCTGGGCTTTGTGCTCGACCGCAAATCCGAACGCATCATGATCGTGGCCTCCGGACACGGCGGGATGGAGATCGAAGACCTTGCCGATGAAGACCCCGACAGCCTGATCCGCATGATCATCGACCCGGCGGTCGGTCTGGCCGAATACCAGGCGCGTGAACTGGCGTTCAAGCTGGGCCTTGAAGGTCCGCAGATCAGCCAGATGGTGACCGTGCTCAAGGCCTGCTACCGCGCGTACCGCGACCTTGATGCGATGATGGTCGAGATCAACCCGCTGGTCGTGTGCAAGGACGGGTCGCTGGTCGCGCTGGATGCAAAAATGTCCTTCGACACCAACGCCCTGTTCCGCCGCAGCCAGGTTGCCGCGTTGCGCGACCCGGGGCAGGAAGATCCGCGCGAAAGCTTTGCTGCCGATCATGGGCTCGCCTATGTGGGTCTCGACGGGGATATCGGCTGCATCATCAATGGCGCGGGCCTTGCCATGGCGTCGATGGACATGATCCAGCTGGCCGGTGGGGAACCTGCCAATTTCCTCGATATCGGCGGTGGCGCCAGCCCGGAACGGGTGTGCCAGGCCTTCCGCACGGTCTTGTCGGACCCGAATGTCAGCGTGATCCTTGTCAACATCTTCGCGGGCATCAACCGCTGCGACTGGATCGCGAACGGGGTCATCCAGGCCTACAAGGAGGTCGGGATCCAGATCCCGGTTGTCGTCCGCCTGTCGGGCACGAACGTTGACGCGGGGCGCAAGCTCATCCGGGACAGCGGCCTGCCCATCATCAGCGCCGACACCTTGGCCGAAGCGGCCGATGCCGCTGTCGCCGCGCGCCCGCAGCCCATCGCAGCCGAATAAGGAGACCGGTCATGGCAATCGTGATTGATGAAACCACACGCGTCGTCGTGCAGGGCCTGTCCGGCCGCATCGGCCAGTTCCACGCGCAAGAGATGATCGAATACGGCACCAAGGTGGTGGCCGGGGTGACGCCGGGCAAAGGCGGGACCACCGTTCTGAACCGCCCCGTGTTCAACACGGTCCGAGAGGCGGTCGAGGCCACGGGCGCAGAGGCAAGCCTTCTGTTCGTGCCGCCGCCCGCTGCGGCGGACGCGATGATGGAAGCGGCCGAGGCCGGTATCCGGACCGCTGTCTGTGTCACCGACGGCATCCCGGCGCAGGATATGATGCGGGTGAAACGCTTCCTCCGCCGCTTTCCCCGGGATCGCAAGATGCGCCTGATCGGTCCCAACTGCGCAGGCATCATCAGCCCCGGCAAGGGCTTCATGGGGATCATGCCGCCGGATATCTATACGCCGGGTCGCGTCGGCATTGTCGGACGCTCCGGCACGCTGGGCTACGAGGCCG
>CAYZAD010000199.1:0-5563 GCA_964476315.1 uncultured Rhodobacterales bacterium | reverse complement strand
TGACTTCGGCGACGACGGTACAGCCGACCGAGCAGTGGGTGCAGACGGATTTGACCGTTTCGACCGCACCGCGCACGGCTCCGGCTGCGCTGGCTTGCGTCACAGAACCGCCAGTGGCGCTGATCGCCGCCAGACCACCGATGGCCAGACCCGATCCGCGCAAGAAGGTGCGTCTGTCGACAGATTTGTTTGAAACTTCGGAGATCAGGCCGGTCCGCGCAGTGCGCCGTGTCAGCCCCCCGGTTTTCTTTCTAAGCATGTTGTCCCTCTTTAGCTGCCTGAGCGCACGCGCGCCCTTAAAGCTGGGTTGCGTCCCGCGGCCCCGTTGTTTTCGGTGACCGGCAGGGTGAGTGGGCACGCGGCGTTAAAAACGCGTGCTGGCCAGGTATGCGCGGGTATGTGCAGTGTCCTGCATCTTTCCGTCTGCGACCGGAGCCTCGTCGGCTGCGGCCTCGGTGCCGGAGACAGCAACTGCTGCAACCGCAGCAGGCGCAGCCGTCCCGGCCAGCTTTAGAAAATCGCGGCGACTGGATGTCGCGTCCGTTTTCTCTGTCATGGAAGTCTCCTTCCTTTCTTCCAGGTTGTGCGGCGGGGGCCGCTTAGGGTGACGGTTACCCGCCAGTGAAAATCCCGGCTCAGGCCGAGGTCAGTCTGAACGCTTCGCGCTCAATCTCCATGAACGCCTTCCCGACGGAACCGACCGCGCTGTAGAGCATGGCCGTCTTGGCGGTTTCGAGGTCGGAATAGAAATGTCCGGCCCAAGGCGCGATGTGCCGATTGAAGAACGTCTTCTGATCTTCAAGCGTCGCCGGGTCACTGAAGCGGCCAACGATCAGGCCGCCCATGACCTCCATCAATGTGGCGATATTATCTTCCGGTTCGTACACGTTCGCCGCGCGCTCGATCCGGCGCGCGGACAGGTCGTTGCGCAGGATTGCCAGCGGTTTTTCGTGCAGGAACCCCGTCAGGTAAAAGCTCGCATAGGGCAAAAGCTCACCGCGACCCAGCCCGATGAACAGCGCGTTGAATTCCTTCTCCGCCTGTTTCGGCTGGGTGGTCCGGGCGCAGTCCGCCAGCCGCGCGACAGCCCGACCCAGATCGGTGTCGTCACCGGTCAGACCGGCTGTCTGTGCCAAGAGCAATTCGTCCGGTGGACCGGCCAGAATGAGACCAAGAAAGTTGTAGAGATCCGCGCGCAGGCGGTCTTCTTCAGATACGGCGGGCGGGGTCTGAACCGCGCTTGCTGTCATTGGCATCACTTTCGATTCGAAAACGCATCCGGCGAGGACGCAGAGGTTCCGCCTCAAGTGTATCCAATGGTGTGCCGTCCGGGTATTCCGAAGCCTCTTCTACCATAGTCGTAGATGCAGGTGCAGTATCTGCATTGGATTGCATTTTTTCCGATTTTTGCGGCGCAATTTCCGCGCTTTCGGAATTTCTGCAAGTGTCTGCTATTTCCGACGGATTTTGTGGAGAATTTTCCGCCACCGCCTGACTCGCCGTTTCTCGTGCCTTGGCGTCCCGCTCCAACGCCTCGATGTGCTTCATCAGGCCTTTGCCAACCTTGTAGGCCGTCGCCACTCCCGGCGCGTCGGTTGCCGCGTTGGTGAAGTCGCCATCATAGTCGTTCAGCCCATCCAGATTGGCGAGCACCGGGTTCAACCGCCACAACTGCCGCAGGGCCCGTCGGCGCAGCCGTTCCGGAACCGCCTTGTGCATGAAGCCCGAAATGTCCTGCCCCGGCTCCAGGCTGTCGGGGTCGGGCAGACCCAGTTCCTCAAGCACTTCTTGGTCGGTCTTTTCCTCCAGTTGCGCTTGCGCTGCGCGCATTTCGTCCGCTTCGGCCTTGCGCTCGTCTTCCTTGGCTTCTGCTTCGACCCTGGCCTTTCGGCGTGACCAGAAATCCGATCCGCGGCTCATAGTGTTCTCCGTTTCCGGTCCCGCGATGGCGCGCGATACACGTCGCTGATCTGTGCAATGCGGGGATCGCCTTTGCCGTCCTCTACCTTGTCTTCAAGGTACCGCTTGCGTTTGCGCTTCTTGAACGGCTCTTCCACGAAATGCCGGTCGGTCCAATCCTGCACCCACGCGACAAGGGCCGGGGGCATTGGCACTTTCTCGACCAGGTCATCGCCGCCTTCAGCGTATTGCATTGCCTCGTGCGGGTTCGCCGTGATCAGTTTCAGTGCGAGCGGACGATCTCCGCCGACCGGTTCAAGCACGACGTAGGCACAGACGACCTGCTCGGCCAGCGCGATGCGATAGGCCTCGGCATCCGTCCGCCACAGCGTCAGCGGCCTCGTTCCGATATGGAATTCCGCCACGTTCTCGTCCTCGTCCTCGCGCAGCAGTTTCCAATCGGCCGGGCCCGCACCGGGCAGCAGGCCGCTTGCAGTCCAGGCCCATTTTTGCCAGCGCGTAACGCCCGGTCGGCGTTGCAGAATGACACCGACGGGCAATGTCACGGATCTGGGATCTGTCGTATCCAATCGGTGGTCTCCTCCCAAAGGCACGTTTGGCGTGGTTGACATCTGGGTAGCATAGCCCTTGGGTAGGGGCCAAACGCCACCTTCGGACACAAAGCCGCGCCAGTCAACGCGGAGCAAGGCCCCACAAGAAAGGCCAGGACATGGGAACCAAACTGCTTTTGTGCGACTGCTTGGGCAGTCAATCCATCGATGCCGCCCGGCTTGCCGACGCGTCCGGCCTCGACGTGTCGCGCGTCCACACCAACCTGTGCGGGACCGAGGCCGAGACCGCGGCGAACCTGATGGCCGAGGGCGACGTGATCGTTGCCTGCGGACAAGAGAGCGCGTTTTTCGAAATGCTTGCCGAAGAGCTTGGCATCGACATGCCGGGTTTTGTCGATATCCGCGACCGCGCCGGATGGAGCGACGAGGGCGCGCAGGCAGGTCCCAAGATGGCGGCATTGGCCGCCGAAGCGAAACTGAACCTGCCAGCCCCCAAGGTGATCGATGTCATCAGCGAAGGCACGTGCCTTCTTGTCGGGCCGGGCGCGACGGTGTTCGACGCGGCCGCCACGCTGTGCGACACGCTGGCGGTGACAGTGCTGCAGACCGATCAGGAAGATGTCCCCGCCGACCGCCGCTATGACGTCGTGCGGGGGACCGTGCGTCACCTGTCCGGTGCGCTGGGCGATTTCAAGCTGCGCATCGACCGGTTCGCGATGCTGCAAACGGGGGGACGCGGGGCGTTCACCTTCAGCGACCCCAAGGACGGTGCGGTGTCGGAGTGCGATATCGTCATCGACCTGACCGGTGAGGCCGCGATGGTCCCGGCCCCGCAAAAGCGCGAAGGATACTTCCGCGCCGACCCCCGCCAGCCCGCCCGGGTGGCAGCCGTTCTGGCAGAGGCGATGCAGATGGTCGGGACCTTTGAAAAGCCGCTCTACATCGCGCTCGAACCGGCCCTTTGTGCGCATAGCCGCGCCGAACAGACCGGGTGCACCAAATGCCTGAACATCTGCCCCACCGGGGCGATCACCTCGGCCGGGGAACACGTCGCGATTGACCCGATGGTCTGCGCGGGCTGCGGGGCCTGCGCCGCGCTGTGCCCCTCGGGCGCGATCCAGTACGACGCGCCGCCGGTGTCCTCCATCTTCCGCCGCCTCGACACCCTTGCCACGACCTACCGCAAGGCTGGCGGGACCGCCCCGCGCCTGCTGGTGCATGATGCCGACCACGGCGGAGAGATGATCCGCCTTGCCGCCCGCTTTGGCCGGGGGCTTCCCGCCGATGTGATCCCGTTCGAGACAGACACCCTTGCCGGTTTTGGCCACGCCGAAATGCTGGCCGCGCTGGGCTGTGGTTTTGCAGGTGTGGACATCCTGCTTGCGCCGAAAACCGAACGCGATACGCCGACGACCGAAACCGCGCTGGCCAACGCATTGGCCGGCAAGGACGCCGTGACGCTGTTGGATCTCACCGATCCCGATGCCTTGTCCGACACCCTGTTCGACGCACCGCGACACGACGCCATCGCAACGCCGAACCTGCCTATCGGCACCCGCCGGCAGGTGGCGCGTGTGGCGGCAAAAGCGCTGAATCCGGATGCCGAAACGCTCGCCCTGCCGGAAAACGCGCCTTATGGCGCGGTTCTGGTGGACACCGACGCCTGCACGCTCTGCCTGAGCTGCGTGTCGCTTTGCCCGTCGGGCGCGTTGGGCGACAACCCGGATCTGCCGCAATTGCTCTTCCAGGAGGACGCCTGCCTGCAATGCGGGCTTTGCGCCAATATCTGCCCCGAGGATGCCATTGCGCTCGAGCCGCGCATGACGCTCACCGACGATGCGTTGAGCCAGGTCGTTCTGAACGAAGAGGAGCCCTTTGCCTGTATCGAATGCGGGGCGCTTTTCGGGGTCAAGTCAACGATCGAGAAGATCACCGAAAAGCTGGCGGGCAAGCATGCCATGTTCGCGAATGAGAACGCCGCCAGGATGATCCAGATGTGCGACAATTGCAGGATCACCGCGCAGTACCATTCCGAAAACAATCCCTTCACCCTGGGCGAGCCGCGCAAGCCGCGCACGACCGAGGATTACCTGGCCGAGCGCGATACCGATCCCTATTCGAAACGGCGGGATCACTAGCGCCAAGCGGTTTCGAAACCGCTTGGCCCGCGCCTTTCGAAAGGCGTTACGGCTTCATTGACTGGACCGGACGCCCCAGGTCTGCCGGTGCGATGCCCTGTACGAAGGCCATGATGTTATCAAGATCGTCCAGCGTCATTTCCAGCGCGTGGATCGGAGACGGGCGCGTCGGGTCGAACGGTTCGGTCACATCCGCCACCTGTGTGAACGCGGGATGCGGATTCAGAACGTAGAATGTCAGAAACCGGTCTTCCCAGTCACGCAACGCACGCAGCACGGCGAATGACGGGGTCGATCCGATGGAATTCATGCGGTTCTTTTCGCTGACCACGTGGCAGCGCCCGCAATTGGCCAGCGACACCTGTTCGCCACGCACCGCATCGCCGTCATAGGTCACCGTGACCACGGTTTCTTCCACCTCGATTTCGGTTGAAAACAGGGCCACACCGTCGACCATGTACCCATCGATCGTGTTGCGGCCCACATCAGATCGTAACCACTCGGCAAACCGTGCTGCATCCGGATCGTCGCCCGGCGAAAACCGCCACACGGCGTCCAGCCCCTGGAAGGCGACAAAACCCTCGTCGCCGAACGCGGCATCGCCGCCCGTTTCCACGAGTTCGATCCGGACCTGTGTCTTCAGGGAAAATCGTGGCAGGATGTGCTGGAAAAGCCCGCTGTCCACCAAAGGGGCCGGGGCGCTCAGGCGAAAGGTTTTGTCCTGCGCAAGAACCGGGCCGGTGCAGGCAAGTCCCAACAGGGCGGCGCATAAGAGGCGGTACATATGTCTTGTCCTTCTGTCCGCTCGCTGCTTGAAAGCCTAGGGGCCGTGGCGTAGACAGGTCAACAGCCGGTAAATCTGTATCTCAGACTCACATTAGGCGAAGGGGAGGGAACCAATGAGCGACGATTTCAACATGTCCATGCGCAAGTTTCTCAAGCAGGTTGGGGTGA
>CAYZAD010000198.1:0-5602 GCA_964476315.1 uncultured Rhodobacterales bacterium | reverse complement strand
CGGTCGAACTCAGCTTCGAAGGCCGCTTCACCCGCTTTGGCAACCTCGTGAAGCCGTGGCAGCATAGCCCCGAAGACATGTGAGCAGCGCCTAAGGCAGGGTCACCATCCCGCCGAACGGCGTTTCGGTGTCCCAGCCGTCATGCAGATCGAGGATCGCGCAGGCGGCGCGGATGCATCCCGAATGGGTCACCACCAGCGCGTTGTCCGGCGTCGCCGACAGCGCAGCGCGCACCCGCGCCTCCAGCATCGCGACACTCTCACCGCCATGGCCCGCATAGTGCATGAAATCCTCGGCCCAGGCATCCAGATCGGGGCGTGGGATATCGGCCCACGGCACCCCTTCCCACGCGCCGAAATCCATTTCGATCCAATGCTCTACCGCCCGAACATCAAGCTGTGCCTCACGGGAAATCCACTCTCCGAGGTGACGGCATCGATGCAAGGGTGATGTCATCACAACCGATGCCGACGGGATCGCTTTCAGAACCTGCGCAACCTCTTGATGGAAACTCTCCGCGAGGCCCAGATCGGTGCGCCCGTAGCACGTGCCCGGTGTCACATCCGGGGTCGTATGCCGGATCAGGGTTACAGCCACGACGCCAATCCCAGATAGAACCCAAGTTCAAACACTTGCTGCACACCGCCCAGACAATCGCCGGTATAGCCCTGCAGCTTGCGCAGGAACATGGCACGGAAAACCGCCGCCGCCACCGCCCCCACAAGGACAGCTACAAGAACCGCCATCGCGCCAAGCCATGTTGCGGCCGCAACCAGAACGACCAGCGCCGTGAACAGGGCAAAACGATACCCGTCGGGCGTGACCGTCGGGGCGACGAACTTGGCCCCCTTGTCGCGCGCATAGCTGTCCCGTGCCACAACCTGCACAGCCGCCATCCGGCTGACGGCATGGGCCGCAACCAGACCCACAACGGCATCGATCACCGGAAAGCTGATCAGCACAGACGCCTTGAGCGCCAGAACCAACCCCAAAGTGACCGTGCCATATGTGCCGATCCGGCTGTCGCGCATGATGTCCAGCGCGCGGTCCCGTGTCATGCCGCCGCCCAGCCCATCCGCCGCATCCGCCAATCCGTCTTCGTGGAATGCCCCCGTCGCGAACACCGTTGCAGCCATCGACAGAAGAACGGCCACCGTCATCGGCAGCGCAAATGAGGCCACAAAGAGCACCGCCGCGCCGATCGCACCGATCACGATCCCGACCAGCGGGTAATGGCGCGTGGCGCGGATCAGCAGATCATCCGAGAACGGGAGATCACGCGGCACCGGCAACCGCGTCAGGAATTGCACCGCCAGCAGGAAAAGATGCCATTCGGTGCGCGCACGCTCCATCATGCCTTGCCCGACACACCCGCGCTTTCAAAGCTCGCCATGTCATTCAGCATCGCGACCGCCGATTTCACCAGTGGCCAGGCCAGAACCGCGCCGGTTCCCTCGCCCAGCCGCAGGCCCAGGTCCAGCAACGGGTCTGCGTCCAGCGCGTCCAGAATGGCCTTGTGCCCCGGCTCGGCAGAGCGGTGCGCAAACACCATGGCATCACGGGCGGCAGGCACCATCCGCACTGCCACCAACGCGGCCGCGCTGGCAATGAACCCGTCAACCAGCACAATGCGCCTTGCCTCTGCCGCGCCCAGCATCGCGCCAGCGATCATCGCGATCTCGAACCCGCCATATTCCCCCAGCACCTCGGCCGGATCCGTGATCCCGGCCCGCCGGGCCGCCGCCGCTGCAAGCGTGTTCCGCTTTTCCGCAAGTCCCGCATCGTCCAGCCCCGTGCCACGCCCGGTCAGGGTTTCTACATCCGTTCCGGTCAGGAAATGCGCAATCAACGTGGCGGCAGAGGTGTTTCCGATCCCCATCTCGCCAAACGCCACCGCGTCCGCATCGCCGTCGCGGCCCAGCGCGCGGCCCTGCTGCAAAGCGCGGTCGCGGTCTGCGGCTGTCATTGCGGGCTGCTCCAGGCTGTTGGCCGTGCCTTCGGCAATCGCAAGGTCCAGCACCCCCTCCATGTCGAACGGGCCACCCAGAACGCCTGCATTCACCACGCGCAACGTCACGTCGTTGGCAGCGCTGAACACATTGGCCGCCGCCCCGCCCGACGCGAAATTCAGCACCATCTGCCGGGTGACTTCGGGGGGAAAGGCAGAGACGCCGGACCGGGCAATCCCATGATCTGCCGCGAAAATGGTCAGCTGACATGTCGCCATCCGGGGGGTCAGCGTACCCTGCAGCCGGGCCACCTGCGCCGCCAGCGTCTCGATCCGGCCCAAAGCCCCCAAAGGCTTGGTTTTGGTATCAATCTTCGCGGCCAATGCCGCCTCAAAATCACGCTCTGTCATGGCCCGTTCGTAGCCCTGCCCCTGCCCGGTCACAACTGCAAAACCGACGCAGCTTCACGCGAAAAAGGCGCGTTGCGGTTTTCCAGCTTGACCCACCCGGCAGACCTGCCAAACACGGACCATGGCACAGTCTGTTTTAACGATTGATCTGGGTGCAATCTGCGCGAATTGGCGCGCTCTTGCGGCAATGAACGAGACCGAGACCGCTGCGGTGGTCAAGGCGAACGCCTATGGCCTTGGTGCCGAAACGGTGGCACCTGCCCTCGCCAAGGCCGGGGCGCGCACCTTTTTCGTGGCGCAGGCCGAAGAGGGCGTCGCCGTCCGCGCGGCGCTTGGCCCGGGCCCCGAGATCTGTGTCTTCGGCGGACATATGGAGGGTGACGCCCCCCTGATCCGGGATGCAGACCTCGTCCCGATGATCAATTCCATCGATCAGATGCTGCGCCACGTCGAGGCCCTGCCCAACCAGCCATTCGGCATCCAGCTTGACAGCGGCATGAACCGGCTGGGCATGGAAGCGGGCGAATGGTCCGCCGTGCGCGACATCGCGCTCAGCCAGAACCCGCGCCTCGTCATGAGCCATCTGGCCTGTGCGGATGAACCGCAACACGGCATGAATGCCTTTCAGCGCCAGACCTTCCGCCAGATGACGGACGGCATCGCGGCGCGCCGCTCCCTTGCTGCGACGGGCGGAACGCTGCTTGGCACCTCGTATCACTTCGACATGACCCGCCCCGGCATCGGGCTTTACGGCGGGCTGCCCTTCGTGGACGCACAGCCCGTGGTGACCCTGTCGATTCCGGTCATTCAGGTGCGCGACGTAAACCCCGGCGAATCCGTGGGATATGGCAACAGCTGGGTGGCCCGTGTCCCCAGCAAGATCGCGACGATATCGGCAGGCTATGCCGACGGCATCATCCGGGCGATGGGGCCCAAGGCACATGTCTGGGCTGGCGAAACACGATGCAAGATCGTGGGGCGCATCTCCATGGACCTGATCGGCGTCGACGTGGGCGCGTTGAAAGACATGCCCGACACTGTCGAACTCTTGGGGCAGCATCAATCCGTCGATACGCTGGCAGACGCCGCCGGCACCATCGGCTACGAGATCCTGACGTCGCTCGGCACCCGCTATGCGCGGCGCTACCTCGGGCCCTGACGGCCTCGCGGCGATGCTGTTCGAACCCTCCCCGATCCTGTTGTCCTTCATCTTCGCGCAGCGTTTCGTGTTCTTCGAAGTCCTGGCGTTCCTCGCGCTGTTGCGCCTGATCGTCGGGCGCGGCCCGGCCCGTATTCCTGCTTTGGCAACTCTGGCGATCTGTGCGGGTGCGATCCTGACCACCTTCGCCCCCGCCCTGAACCTGCACACGGTCATGTTCTACCCTGATGCAGCCCGGCTTCTCGCCATGGGCGGCGGAACCGCCTTGCCGGTGGCCACATCCGCGCTTTTTGCAACATCCTTTCTCTTCCCGATGCGCCGCTGGCGCTGGATCGACGTCCTGCACCTTCTGGGCCTTGCCGCATTTGTCGGGCTTTGGATCGCGACCCGCTTGTGACCATGGCGGTGCTCAAGTGGATCAACCTAAGCCTCTTGCTGTTGTATCCCGTCGCATGGACCGCCCCGTTGATGCGCGCCGGGCTTCTGCCCCTGTTCGGCCTGAGCGAGATCAGCGTCCTGACCGGCCTTCAGGCCCTGTGGTCCAGCGACATCGTTCTGGCGCTTGTGGTGACGGTGTTCGCGCTGTTTGCGCCCTACCTCAAGACCCTCGCGCTGGCCTTGGTCCAGTTCGGCTGGCTGACTCGCCGGGCACTACCGGCCATTGCGCTGCTTGGCAAATGCGCCATGGCCGACATCTTTCTGATCGCGCTTTACATCACGGTGATCAAAGGCATCGGGATCGGCCGCGTCGAAACGGCGTGGGGGCTCTATCTCTTTACCGCCTGCATCCTGATATCGCTTGTCCTTAGCATCGCAGAGACGCGCAGATCCTCGGACTGATGCCACTTCGGAAACAATCCTTCGAAATTCGGGCGATTGAGCATGACCGCCATAAACTTCTGAAAAACCGTTAAAAAACCGTATGTCCCGTTTTTCGTTCGGCATATCCTCAGCGTCGTTGCCAGCAGTGTGTATGTGTTTTGGGGGTATTGATGGTTGCTTGGCCAAGGTCCCTCGTGGTTGCCGCGGGGTGGATCATGCAACGTGTGACATTCGTGATATTGGCGCTTTTCGGTCTGGGCAGTCTGGCCTACACCCTCGGTTGCGCGTTCGGCTATCTGCCGTGGCTCGACATGACCGCTACATTTGGGGGTGTCGCCTATCCACAAACCGGACAGGTGGTACAAGTCTCCCGACCTTCCGCCGCGCAGCACACCGATGCAGGTCCATCCGCAATCCGATGACTGGGACGACGCGGAACCGGTCAGTGACACCCGCATCGTTGCCTTGCTCGCCCAGCGTGCGGCGGAATAGGTCCGCCGCCGCTTGCAGCGCCCCACGGCATGCGCCAAAAGCATGCCATGGCGAAATCCACCGCAACCTTCGTGTGCCAGTCCTGCGGCAACACCACCAACAAATGGGCCGGGCGCTGCGACGCGTGCGGAGAGTGGAATTCCATCGTTGAAGAGGTGCCGCTGGCGGCAGGCCCCGCGTCGAAATCGCTTGGCGCATCCAAGGGCCGATCCCTGCCGCTGAGCGATCTGTCCGGCACCGAAGCCCCTCCGCCGCGCACCACCTCGCAACTGGCCGAACTTGACCGCGTCCTGGGCGGAGGCCTGGTGCCCGCTTCGGCTCTCCTCGTCGGCGGCGACCCCGGCATCGGCAAATCCACCCTGCTCTTGCAGGCCGCAGCCGCATTCGCCCATGCCGGGCTCAAGGTGATCTACATTTCGGGCGAAGAAGCCAGCGCACAGGTCCGGATGCGCGCGGCCCGTCTGGGTCTGCGCGATGCCCCGGTCAAACTCGCCACGGAAACCAATCTGCGCGACATCCTGACCACGCTCGAGGCCGAAAAGCCCGACCTTGCCATCATCGACTCGATCCAGACCATGTGGGCCGACAATGTCGCCTCCGCCCCCGGCAGCGTGGCGCAGGTGCGCGCCTCGGCGCATGAGCTGACCAGCTTTGCCAAGCGGCGCGGCACATCCGTCGTGATGGTGGGGCACGTCACCAAGGACGGCCAGATCGCAGGCCCCCGCGTGGTCGAGCACATGGTCGACACCGTGCTCTATTTCGAAGGCGAA
>CAYZAD010000197.1:0-5619 GCA_964476315.1 uncultured Rhodobacterales bacterium | reverse complement strand
GTCTGTCACGACCATCACAACATCGCGTGTGTTGGGGTGTCGTATGACGACATGGCGCTGGCCGCCAACCGGCTCACGGATCTGGAGGGTGGTTTCGTGGTGGCCGCCGGGGGCAAGGTGCTGGCCGAACTGGCGCTTCCCGTGGCCGGTTTGATGAGCCTTGAGCCGTTCGAAACCGTGCGCGACAAGCTGATCCTTTTGCGGGAGGCCGCAAAAAGCCTGGGCGTCACCCTGAACGAGCCGTTCCTGCAACTGGCCTTTCTGGCTCTGCCGGTGATCCCCGCCCTGAAGATCACGGATCGTGGCATGGTGGATGTGACCCGGTTCGAGATTATCCCCTAGGTCTGGGCCGCGTCGAGCAGCTCTGCGAGGAGCGGGTTGGGATACCGGCGGTCGAGGGTCACGGCGTAAAAAAGCTCGTGCAGGTCGAGCATTGCCGCCTGCCGCAACTCCCCGCGTTCCAGTTCGTCCTGCACGACGATGGGGGGCACCACGGCAAGGCCCGATCCCTGCCGCGCCAGCAGACGGATCATCGCCATGTCATCCACTTCGGCGGCGATCTTGGGGGTGACGCGCACCCGGCGCAGCAGCGCATCAAAGGCTTCGCGGATCTGGGTCTCGCGGGTGGGAAGGATCAGGGGGTGATCCTTGACGAGGTCTTCGAGGCTGGCCGGACCCTGCACCCTGTCGCGGGTGCCGAAGAGGCCCACGGTCTGATCGGCCAGTTTCTGGGTCAGGTAGGGGCTGATCGCGTCACGGGAGGGGGGCGTGTTGGTCAGCAGCACATCGAGGTTGAGCGCATCGAGCGCCGCGTAGAGTTCGGACGCGCTGCCTGACCGCAGGATGACCTCGACATCCGGTCGCCCCAGTACGGGTGCCAGGAACGAGAGCTGAAAGTTGCGCGACAGGGTCGACAGCGCCCCAACCCGCAGCGCGCGGGCGGGGCGGGCGGTTTCACGCAGGATGTCCAGCAATTCGTCGCCGGTTGCAAAGATCGTATCGGCATGGTCCAGCGCGATGCGCCCCGCTTCGGTCAGGTGCAGCGCCCGCCCGCGCCGTTCGAAAAGGGCCTGACCGATCCGTGCCTCCAACTGCTTGATTTGTGCGGACAGGGCCGATTGCGACAGGTTCAGACGCTCTGCCGTGCGGGTCAGGTTGCCGTCATGCGCCACGGCCCAGAAATACCGCAGGTGGTGATAGTTCAAATCTGCCATTCGTTCACTTTAATCGAACGATTGCTATCAAACAATGTATTTTAATTGATGAAAGCTGCGGGCTACATGGCCAGTCACGGCACGGAATACGGCATCACAACACGATATCTCGAGGAGAGCCTGCGTCATGATTACAGCAATTCCCCTTCTGGCACCGGCGATTTTCGCCCTTGTTGGTCTGGTTTACCTGCGCACCGACATGGCGCGCGGTTCGGTCCAGTTGCGCATTGGCGAATATGCCGGTCTTGGCGCGCTGGGTGTTTCCCTGATCTCTCTCGCGGTGCTGATGACGGCCGGAGCGGCGACAAGCCCGCTGATCGGTGTGGCCGAAATGGGCTTTTCCGCCCGGATCGATGCGGTCAGCGTGATCATGCTGATGCTGGTCAGCTTTATCGGCTGGATCGTGATGCGCTTTGCCGTCTCCTATACCGACGGTGAAGCGCGGCAGACGCGGTTCCTCGCATGGCTGAGTTTTGGTCTGGCGGCGGTGCTTTTGCTGGTTACCTCGGGCAATCTGGTTCAGTTGATCCTGGGTTGGGGTGCCGTTGGGATTTGTGTCAACCGGCTCTTGCTCACGTATCCCGAACGGGCTGCGGCGCAGCGTGCCGCCCGGAAAAAGGCGATCTGTTCCGCCGCGTCCGATGTTGGTCTGATCGCTGGTGCGTTTGCCCTGCTGTCGGCCTATGGCACGGCCGACATCGCGACCATTCTTGAGGCGGCCCGCGCCGGGGAAGGCGGTGGCACAGCCGTGGTCGCGGTATCGCTGCTGGCCGTTTCGGCGCTGTTCAAGTCGGCGCAGATTCCGACACATGGCTGGCTGACCGAAGTGATGGAGGCCCCGACGCCGGTCTCGGCCCTGCTGCACGCGGGCGTGGTGAACGCGGGCGGGTTCCTTCTGATCCGGTTTGCCGACGTGATGTTGCTGGCCCCCGGTGTGCTGTCGATCCTTGTCATGGTTGGCGGTCTGTCGGCGCTTTTCGGCGGTCTGGTCATGCTCACGCAGCCCTCGGTCAAGACATCGCTGGCCTGGTCCACGGTGGCACAGATGGGCTTCATGATCATGCAATGCGGCCTTGCGCTTTTCCCGCTGGCGCTTTTGCACATCGTGGCGCACTCGCTTTACAAGGCGCATGCCTTCCTCGCGTCGGGTGGCGCGGTCCAGCAGGTGAATTCCATTCGCAAGCCCGGCCCGGTCGCAATCCCGAATGGCAAGGCCGTGCTCAAGGCCTTTGCCATCGCGCTGGCGATCTACGCGGCCATCGGCCTGCTGCTGGGGATCGACGGAAAGTCGGCACAAGCCATCGCCCTGGGCGCCGTTCTGGTGATGGGCGTGGCCTACCTGCTGGCACAGGGGCTGGCGGATATGGCACCAGAGGTGCTGACGCGCCGCATGGCCGCCTATTCGGTCGCCACGACGCTCAGCTACTTTGCGCTGCAATCCATCGCGATCTGGATCACCACAGGCGCCTTGCCTGCCACACCGGCCCCCGGACCGCTGGAATGGGCGCTGATGGTGCTGACGATCCTCAGCTTCGGCGCAGTTGCGCTGGCACAGGCAACCTTTCCGAACTGGGCGTCGCATCCTTCGGCGCAGGGGCTTCGGGTGCATCTTTCGAACGGATTTTACCTCAACGCGGTGTTTGACCGGGTGACAGGCGGCTGGGCCGCGCGGTCCCGGAAGGTCACACGGTAAGCACAGAGAACAGGAGTATATGACATGCTGACAATGGTTGAACGGTTCTCGGGTCCCGCGTTGGAGATCATGGCAGGCGCCAAGACGGCGGCCTCGCATATCCCGCCGCTCTGGGCTTTGGACGCAACGGTTGCCGTGAACCCCTATGTGGGGCAGGCCGGGGAGACCTTGCAGATGGCTGCAGCCCGGCTTGAGCGGGTGGCCGGTGTCCGGTCGGTGGCCGATCGCGCGCATTTCAAGGCGAAATTCGATGCCCATGAACTAAGCATCGGCGATCTTGAGGCTGGGCTGGCAGAGGTTCCGGAGCTGACGCTGTCCGTCGACGACCTGATCGCGGCGATGTCGCAGGACGTGGCCGCGCCGGTGGCGCTGCCCACGATCGCAGACCTTGCCGAAGAGGTGTCGGATATCAACTGGCCCGATTTCGTGGCCGACCGGATCGGGCACTGGGCGTCTGGGCACTACGATATGGGTCAGGCGCTTTGGCCTGCGCCGAAAACGCGGGTCTGGCTGTCCTGGCGGTCTTTTGCGCAGCGCGACCTGACGCCCGAAATCTTTGGCCTGACGGGGTTTGCGTCTCGGGTGGCGTCCATGTCCATGTCCGCGCGGGGTGCGCTGACCAAATGCGCGGAGGACATGCACATCACCGCGGCCGCGTCCGAAAGCTATTTCCACACATTGCTGATGCGGCTGGGTGGTTGGGCGCAGCTGGCCTCGGGCGAGGCGTTCCGCGCCAACCTCAAGGGCGAGGGCAACAACGACATTACCGATCTGCTGACAGCGAAACTGGTGTTCGAAGCCGCTTTGCTGGCGCGCTACGAAGACAAGATCGGCGAAAAGTGGAAAGAGGTTCTGGCCGCCCACGCGGAACCCTTTGCGCCAAGCCAGGACAACCTGATCGACGCGGCCCTACAGGCGGCTGCGGAACACGCGGCTGCGCGGACGCTGGACGAAACGCTGGCGCAGCCGGTGGCGGAAGCACGTACCGAAACGCCCCAGGTGCAGGCCGCGTTCTGCATCGACGTGCGGTCCGAGGTGTACCGCCGCGCGCTGGAGGCGACCGGCAACGGCATCGAAACCATCGGTTTCGCGGGCTTTTTCGGGATTGCCGCGTCGCACAATGCCTTTGCGTCGGACGTGCAAGAGGTGCGCGGCCCGGTTCTGATCAATCCCGGTGCCGTGACCGCAGCGACCGATCCCGAGGACAGCGACACGCTGACCCGGGTTGCGCGGCGGGTCACGCGGGCCTGGGGCCGGTTCCGGCTGGCAGCCGTGTCCAGCTTTGCCTTCGTCGAAGCGACCGGTCCGCTCTACCTTGGCAAACTGGTGCGCGATGCGTTGGGCCAGAAGGGGCCGAGCCTTGGAAAGGATCCGGCACCGGCCCTGTCCGCCGACATCTCTCTGGACAACCGCGTCGGCATGGCGGCGGCGATCCTGTCGGGCATGTCCCTGAAATCCGGGTTCGCCAGGCTGATCCTGCTGGCCGGTCACGGGGCGGGCGTGGTGAACAATCCCCATGCCAGCGCCCTGCAGTGCGGGGCTTGCGGCGGCCATGCGGGAGACGTGAACGCGCGCCTTGTGGCCATGTTGCTTAACGACATGGATGTGCGCAAGGGATTGGCGGACAAGGGCATCGAGGTGCCGGCCGAGACCCTGTTCGTGGCGGGCCTGCATGACACCGTGACAGACGAAGTCATGCTGTTCGAAACAGACCTGCCAGCGGGCCATGCGCATGGGGCGGACCTGTCCAACCTCAAGAACGCACTGAAACTGGCGGCGAAGGCCACGCGGGCGGAACGGGCCGGGCGCTTGCCGCGTGCTGACACGGCTGCCGCCATTCTCGACCGGGCGAGCGACTGGTCCGAAACCCGGCCCGAATGGGGGCTGGCCGGCTGTTCCGCCTTTATCGCCGCGCCACGGGGCCGGACCGCAGGCCGGAGCCTGCAGGGGCGGTCTTTCCTGCACAGCTACAATTGGCGGGAGGACGAAGGTTTCGGTGTTCTGGAACTCATCCTGACCGCGCCGGTTGTCGTGGCCAGCTGGATCAGCCTGCAGTATTACGGCTCGTCCGTGGCACCCGATGCGTTCGGTGCGGGCAACAAGCTGTTGCACAATGTGACAGGTGGCATTGGTGTCATCGAAGGCAACGGCGGCGTCCTGCGCGGTGGTCTGCCATGGCAGTCGGTGCATGACGGTGAGACATTCATGCATGATCCGCTGCGGCTTTCGGTGGCGGTCGAAGCGCCGCGCGAAGCGATTTCCGAGATTCTCGCCCGGCACGAAGGTGTCGCAGCGCTCTTCGACAATGGCTGGTTGAAGCTGTTTGCGATGGACGACGAAGGACGTCTGGGCTGGCGCTATACCGGCGGTGGGGAATGGGTGTCTTTGCGGGGCGATACCGCTGCGGCGCAGATCGCGGCGGAGTGAGGCCTGATTTGAGGTTTCGCCCGGCGGCACGCCGGGCAGCCCCCGACCGCCCCCACGGGCGGGGGCTTCACCCCCACCCGCGGTCGGGGATGCCCTTCTCTAAAAGCTCACCCCTCGCCGATCTCAACCTCAACCCCCAATCCACGCAGCACATCCCAATAATTCGGGAAGGTCTTGGACACGCAGTACGGGTCTTCGATCCGCACGCCTTTGACCTTGATCGCGGCGAGGGCAAAGCACATGGCGATGCGGTGGTCGGCGTGGCTGTCGATGAGCCCGTCGCTG
>CAYZAD010000196.1:0-5647 GCA_964476315.1 uncultured Rhodobacterales bacterium | reverse complement strand
GTGACAACGGACGATTGCTGCAAACCATCGACGTGCAAATCGGTCAGTAACCGTCGCAGGCAGAGGCTCCACGTTCCTGTTTGCAAGCCGAGTTGTCGAAATCATTGCTCCACTCCGGCAAATGCCCTAGCGTCACCCTATAAGACCAATCCTTCGTGCCACGAATTTTTGCCCCCAATGAAGGTGTCCGCATGAGTTTGAAAGACAGTGCCGAATTCCAACAGTTAAGAGCCTCGCTCTACCGTTTGAAAGCCGATCTCAAACCGGAAAAGGGAACAGGTGAGTACGATGTCTTCGTGATCTCTCGCTTTAACGGCGATGACAACACGCTCCGTCCGTATCTGTCCACATCATACAGCGACAAGGCCGACACAACGCTCTACCCGGTCGAAAAGCGACAACTCGCAAAAGGTGGTGCTATCGTGACATCACCTGCGAACCAACAACATGGTGGCCATGCAGAAGAAAAATTCATCCGTTCCCTGAACGAGTTAGCCGGGTTGTTCGGTGCGCCATCCCGCATTGATGTCTACGTGTCCCGCATTCCCTGCGCGGGACGTTCGAAATACTGGAACGCCCATAAACCGTTCGAAGAAGAAAACATGATCTGGCCGGCCGGTTGTGGACCCAAGCTTTTCACCGCGATAAAGGCCACTCCGCACATCACTTGGACACTAGTTTACGAAGAAATCTACGAAAAAGAAGGCATTCAGGCGAGTTCAATGGCCGAAGTGGATAAAATTGCAGGTCTTCCCAATGCAACGGTTGGCCGCTTTCACGCGAACTGATTCCGCTGTCCTGATTGGCGACGCTCGCGTGTTCAAGGGTCGGACAATCCCAAACTCGAAAGGCAAGCGATATGGTCACAACCTTTGCAGACCTCGGACCCAAGCAGAAATGCATTTACGACGCGTTTTCGAAATCCTGTAATCTACCCGGGGCGCACCTCGGTGGTCAGGTAAACGCTCAGGGAGTCGATGCTGACGATACAGAGGCCGTTCTGATACTCGCCAAATCCTACGGCTATGTGCAGACGCCACGGGGATGCTATGGATCCAAATTCAGGGAAATGTTGACGAACCTTGAAGAAACCACCGAATTTATTGTCCTCGTTTGCATGGGAATGGGTAATTCCATGATCCCGCGTACAAACGCACCCGGTGCATCGTATCGCTTCGACTTTGAAAAGGGATTCGACGCCACCCAGATGTTCACTCGGTCCGAATTCGACCCCATCCTTTGGCACGCAATCTATGTAAAATGCACCCCCGGCGGCCGGACCGTCTTTCACGATGTTCAAGGACTACGCCCCCAAGGCCCGGGCAAGGACGACCGCATAATATGGTTCGCCAAATGACATAATCAGCGATCCGCAGGAAATACCAAAAAAAGGAAGGTGGTACCGACACCCCGGCTCGAACGGGGGACCTCTTGATCCACAATCAAGCGCTCTAACCTACTGAGCTATGTCGGCACTGAGGGGCGAAATAACGGCACGTTTGGGTCAATGCAAGTGCGAACTCGCGCTAGAGCGCCACTTCCCAGGCCTGTTCCACCAGATCGACGCCAAAGCTGTGCACCGGCTTGGACGACGTGCACCGCCAGCCGAATTGCGCATAAAGCGCACAGGCCGCCGTGTGGCTTTCATGTGTCCAAAGCTGCATCCCGGTGTAACCGGCGGCGCGCGCAAACCCCATGCAGCGCGTCAGCAACCGTTTGCCCAGCCCCAGACCGCGCGCCTCGGGCGCCAGGATGAACAGCCGAAGCTTGGCTGTCCTGTCGTCCAGCCGCACGCAAAAAATGCTGCCCAGCGGCACCCCGTCCCGTTCGGCCACCCAACCCGCCTCGCACGCGGGGTCGTGATCGGCCTCGAACGCCCGCAGGATCGACGCCACGAGCGGCGCAAAACTGTCGTCAAAGCCTTCGGCCTCGCGGTAATGGACCCGGTGCAAGGCCACCAGCCAATCGAAATCCGCCGCTGAATAGGGGCGCAGTGTCGCCTCGGCGCTCACAGGACCAGCTCCCAACTCTGGTTCTCCACCGTCTTGCCGAACGCCGTCTCGGTCTGGCGGTCGACACAGGCAAAACCCGCCCGCTCATAAAGCGCGATGGCCGCATGAAGCTGCGCCTGCGTCCATAGCGCCATCTTCCGGTAGCCCGCATCGCGCGCGAACCGGATGCACATCTCCACCATCTCCTGCCCGATCCCCTGCCCCCGCGCCAGCGGATCAAGAAAGAACAGGCGCAGCTTGGCGATCTCGGGGTCATCCGAATGCACGCACATGATCGACCCAAGCCGCAATCCCGCCCGCTCTGCAATCCAGACCCGGTCACGGGCGGGATCATATGCGGTCAGGTAATCCGACATGATGCGGCCCACCAGCGCCTCGAAGGTGGCATCAAACCCGTAGGTGAGTCGCGCGAACTCTGTGAATCGCTGCGTGATCCAACCCGATTCTCCGGGGCGCAGATCGCGATAGGTCACCGCCTCGCGCGCCACCGCGTCGGGCGCAAGATGGTGGCGCAACCGGCCCAGCGCATCATCCGTATGCGCGGCGTTGATCGCGGCCACATCCCCGAGGATCGCCGCCGCACGGTCGCGCATCCACGCCACCATCTCAGCCGTCTGAACCTCCCCCTCTGGCGTTGTCGCCAGCACGCGGCGGCGGCGGTCACTGTCCGACACGGCGCGAACCACCCAGCCCTGCCGTTCCAGCTTGGAAATGATCCGGCTGACATAGCCTTCGTCCAGCCCCAGGTACTCGGCCAGCGACCGCCCCGTCCACGAGGCTTGCGAGATCTCGTAGAACACCCGCACCTCCGTCAGGCTCATCTCCGTCCCCGCCAGTCTCGATCCGAACACCCCAACGGCGCGGGTCAGGTCGCGGGTCAGGGCCCGGAAAGTGTCGATGCGGTCCATGCGCCCTCCGAATTGCTTGCTTTAGCCAAGCAATAAAGCTTGCCCCGGTCAAGCAAATTGATCCCACTTGCGCAAAACACATGTATTCGCTAGTGCTCCGCCCATCGAGGGAGAGCCGATATGGGCATCAACACGGAACGCGACATCGAAGCCAACCTGCAAATCGGTCCCACCGACCGTGGCATGGTCCGGCTTTTCGTGCTGGCCGACGGGATCGAGATCCCGATGGACTTCTCCCCCGAGGAAGCGGATGAAATCGCAGAGGAAATCCGCCTCGCAGCCCAGGGCGCGCGCAAGCTGGCGCGGTAACCCGACCGCCCGCCACCACCTGCACCCGGCCGGGTCGCATCCCTGCCCAAGAGTCCGCATGACGAAAATCAATGCCGCACGTCCCCCCGTGCTATACTGCCGTCATGGGACACATGACCCCAATCACCGCAATGGTGCTTTTATCGGGCACCATGCTGACCGCGCAGACAGGTCCTGCGGACACGCCCCGCTGCATCCCGATGACACCACCCGTGGCCAGCATCGACGTGCCGCCCGACCGGTACCGCGCGTTCTGCGGCAGCCATGAAAGCGCCTGCGCCCTGACCGGCGATCCGGTCCTGACTTGGTCCACCGACATCGCCGCACAGCTCGATTCCGTGAACGCCACGGTCAATCAGGAAATCGACTTCATCTCGGACTGGGAGGCACTGGGCATCGAAGACGAATGGGATTTCCCCGACTGCCAGGGCGACTGCGAAGACTTTGCCCTCGAAAAGCGCCGCCGGCTTGTCGCGGCTGGCCTGCCCAGCGCCGCCCTGACCATGGCCATCGGCTTTCACGAGGTCCAGTTCTTCCCGCACGCGGTTCTGCTGGTGGAAACCACCAGGGGCACCCTTGTGCTCGACAACCTGTATGACACCGTTCTGTGCTGGGACGCCGTGCCCTACATCTTCACCCACAGGGAACGCCCCGACGGCCAGTGGACGCGCTTCAAACTGCCTTGACGCATCCGATCAGGACGCCGCCCATGCGCTCAACTGCGCCTCCGGGTCGCGCAATGCATGCAACCGCCGCGCGGCATGGGTGGCAAATTTGCGGATCAGCTTGTTGCGCCGTGCCGCCGCCAGCTTGTCTTCCGGCGCCATGCGCACGATCTCGGCATCATAGGCATCCGCGATGATCAAACCGCTTTCGGCGGGCAAAAGCTCGGTCGGGAATGCGAGGTCCACGGCCCAGAAATACCGGTCGCACCACTCAAGGTAGCCCTGCCACTTCTGGTCTGACTGAAAATCCGCACGCGACGACTTGCACTCCACCACCCAAACCTCGCCCTTCGGACCAAGCGCCATGACATCCACGCGCAAGCCCCGCTCGGGCACGAATTCCTCGACCACGGAAAAGCCGTGGCTGGCCAGATGGCGGCACACACCGCGTGCCAAGAACTGTCCGGGCTGTAGATCGTCTCGCATGACCGCAAACATGAACAAACTGTGAACAAAAATCAAGCCGGGCGTAAAAGAACCCTGGCAAAGCCCTTGTCCCGGACCGGTCCCCGGCATAGGTGTGCGTCAGGCGGGCTCTGCCCTTCTCGTGACAGGTTGCATTCCGGTGGCCTTAAGCAATTCCGAGGGAGTTGGCTCTGTCCGGGCCCTGGTCCGGTTACCCGACGCCCACCTGTATATACAGGTCCTCGGGAATGAGAGAACCGCACGGTTGGTGTGGTCCCGCCGCTTTACCGTCTGCCCGCAAAGCCCTTGAATTGCTGCCGCGGCGCTGTCGCTGGCACGCGCACCGGGGTCAGGCCCACCGGACGCCCGCGATGATCATCGTCGTCGTCATCCTCGTCATCCGATTTCATCAACATGATCGCGATCCCGAATTGCACACCGGCAAAGACGATCCCGTTGAACAGCCACAGCAGGAACACCGCAAGAACACCGACATCGGTATGCGTGACCAGATGCCAAAGGTTCACCACGTTGAAATACAGCAGCATGGCCACGAACACGGCCGACAGAACGAAACCGATAATGCTGTGACGGATATACATCTTGATCAGATCAGGCATGAAAACCCCCGGCGGCCTGTCCTTAAGGTAGGCCCGCCCGTGCCGTAATCAAAGAGCAGACGCGCCTTTCAGCGTCAAAACGCCTCCGGACGCGCCTCGCGTGCCATGTGATCCAGCACCGCGTTGACGAATTTCGGCTCTTTGCCTTCGGGAAAAAATGCGCGCGCCACATCCACGTATTCGTTGATGATCACTTTCGGGGGCGTTTCGCTGCTCACAAACTCAGCCCCTGCCGCCCGGAACAGCGCACGCAGCGTCGGGTCGATCCGCGCAATCGGCCATTTCGCAACAAGACCGCGATCGGTCATCTGGTCGATCTTCGCCTGATAGTTCACCGCCTCTTCGGTGATCCGGCGGAACAGGTCCACGTCACCCTCGACCAGCGCTTCACCCTCGTCCTGGGCAAGCCCGAACCGGTGGTCCAGGAACTCGACGGCAACCTTGTCCACCGACTGGCCGGACTGTTCCATCTGGAACAGCGCCTGCACGGCATAGAGCCGCGACGCCGACCGTTTCTGGCGTTTCTCATCCACCTTTTTCGAAGGCTTGGAACCTTGGCTCATGCGATGTTCGGGTCCTTGCTGTCACCAGCGATCTGGTACTCATCTTTTGCGGGCACAAACCCCACGCCCTTGCGGGCAGAGCCCCACTTACGGCTGAGCGCGATC
>CAYZAD010000195.1:0-5648 GCA_964476315.1 uncultured Rhodobacterales bacterium | reverse complement strand
GCTGCGTGATGTCCTTGTTGTTGCCGCGCCGCTTCATTTCCTTGTAAAGCACGCATCCCGAGAATTCAGCGGTGCAGCTTGAAATCAGGAAGTCGATGAATTCCTTCTTGAGCTGCGGCTCCATGTTCTCCCAGTCGACATGGTCCCAGTCTTCGTTTTTCTTGAAGTGACCCTTGTTCGGATCCGCTTCCATCTGGGCGATCAGCTCGTCCCATTCGGCACGGATGCCGTCGACATTGATCGCGTCAAGCTCGTCGAAATCGGTGGTGTAGAACCGCGGCGTGAGCAGCGTGTTCGCCATCGCGGTTTCGGTCGCGAAATTGTCGTCGTACTTGGCCTGTTCTTCCTGAATGGCCAGGCCCTCTTCGACGGAGGTCGCGTCTGCGGTGTGTTTTCCGGTGTAGGCGTTCATAGCGTCACCTCTTCAGAGAAAGAGAATTCACAGAGCTCCATCACTTCGAAATCCCCGGTCAGGCGGGTCCACAGCTGTTCCAGCTTGGAAGCCCGGACAATGATCGCTTCACGATCTTCCGACACGACTTCTCCGAACGGGGCCATGATCTCGGGTCCCTGGACCTTGACCTCATCACCGGGATAGATCACGGCGCCATTGTTAAAGCGCACATGCGCATGAAGGCTCTCGAAACAGTGGCTGATTTCCACCGTGCAGGGGGCCCGTTCGATATCTTTGGTTAGCAAACCCATTTTGGTTCCCTTTCGCTTAGTTCAGCAGTCTGGCGAAGGCTGCTGAGTTATCGGCGCCAAACCCCATCAGGTCGGCCCCCCATCCCGTGCTGGGATCAAAGATCTCAAGACGGTTGTTCTCACGTGCCCGAACGATCACCGGACCGTTCAGATCGACACGCGCCTTGGTGCGTTCCCGTTGCAGGACGCGCCACATCCCCGAGAGGAATCCCCCCTCTTCGGAACTGTATTCGGCGATCAGAGAGCGGTCTTCGGCATACACCTTGGCCGATCCGCTCATGTTGCCCTCAAGGTAGAGGGTCTTTTCAATCACCACCGGGCTGTCAGGCGCGGTGTATTGCGCAGGGCCGCCAAGCCAGGTGTAGAGACTGACCATCAGCAGGCAGATCATCACCATGCCAAACATCGCCCGAACAAGGATGCGCGGCACCAGTTCCTTTTCGGTGGCGTGAATGCGGGGCTTATCGACTGTTTGAGTTGTCATCGCTGCACCCCTTTACTCTGCTGCGACGGCGGACGGCGCCGGTGCAGTTCGTTCCACTTGCGGGGTCGAAACGCGGGCCTGTGCCGCCTCTGAAATCATGGCAGCGATCCGTTCCGCGTCGTTGATGCAGCGCAAGGCCGGTTGCGTGGGCGATATCTTCCACGGGCGCACATGCGGCCAGCACACGAGGTAGCTGATCCGCGTATCCCCCAGAAGATCAAAGGCGATGGTGCCGGTTCCTGCCTTGCGCAGGTCAAGATTGGCGTTCGCGATCTGCGTGTAGGGCAGGTTCAGGGTCACATTGAGCGCCGCCCCGATGCGCATGGCAACGCGGCGGTTGGTGACCGTGTAGACCGTGTAATGCGCCTGCACCCAAGCGATGACCAGCAGGATGGCACAGGCAATGCCGCCGAGGATCAGGAACGGGACGGACGCCCAGATAGCCTGACCAAGCGGCATGAGATCGACAACGGCCGTAAACCGCCATGCTGCAAGGAACACGAAGTAGCCGGCGACCCAGTACAGGTTCAGCGACTCTTTCGACAAAGCCCACCAATTCGGTTTGCCCTGCCACAGGATCACCTCCCCTTTCGGAGGTGCCTCTGGCAGGCCTTTGACCGGTTCGATTTCAAAGTCATCGTGTGACATGGTGGGTTCCCTTTCCTAAAGCCGTGGCTGCGGCCGTTGGGGTCGTTGTCGATCAGATTTGCGGGTCCTGGCGCTCTTTGCTGGCGTACAAGGTGCCACCGCCGTAGTAGGCGCTGATCTTGTCTTCCTCGAGCTTTGTGATCTGCTGAGCTGCGGCGAGTGTCGGAACGCCTGCGAAATGCTCGCCAAAGATCGAGCGCACCTTCACACGGTTACCCCAGATGCGGGTGAACGTGATTGGCACAAGGCGCGACCCACCACCGTATTCGGCATCGAGTTCAATCTCGAGGTAGCGGACAAGCTGTTCCGGTTCGTCGATCCACATGTCGGTGATCTTGCCGACGATGGCACCGTCCCCGGCGACCACAGGCAAGCCACGCGGGTCGCGACCAGCGGCCACGCGGAAGCTTTCGCTGCCCGACATCGGGATGATCTTTGGATGGCCATGACCATCGAGTTCAGGCTCATCGCGGCGCGGCGCCCAACTGCCCGGTCCAACGCCATCGGCAAGCGGGTTGCCAACCGGGTCGTAGGGAAAACCGCCGCTGTCAAACTGGCGCGTCAGCTTTTCGTTGATATCCGTACGCTCTGGCGTCTGGCCTGATGGAACGGTGTATTCGCCACGGCCATGCGGCAGTTTGAAGGTCTTGTCCGCCGGATTGGGGAACACGCTGCCGGCATCCGCCTGGGTGCCGTCTTCGTCCAGAAGCGGATAGCCTTCACGCTGGTTCTCGCGCTGAATCCAGATCACGAGTCCAACAAAGAAAATGAAAAACAACCAGAGCGAAATGCTCGCGAGGTCGAGGTTTCCAAGGATATAGTCTTCGGTCATTGTTAGTTCTCCTTGATGGGCCTTGGTCAGGTTGGGAAATCGGCAAGGCCCAGCCCTGTCGGTTTCTGGTTAAAGGTCGGTGCGCTTCTGCTTTGGCTGACAAGACGGCCCAGAACGATGAGCGTCGCGAAGAGAAGTGCGATTTCGAGATGGTAAACGACGGAGTAACCGGTGGTTGGCGTCTGCAGCGCTTCGCCCCAGGCACCGGATGTTGCCACCATGTTCACACCGTCGCGGGTTGCGCCCCCGATCAGGGTCGACAATCCCGCCGCCGTTGCCTGCGCCGCGCCCCATGCGCCCAGCGCGAGGCCACGACCGGCAAGGCCCTCGGCCGGCAGGGTCATGGCGGCAGTCAGGGTCGAGATGGCAAAATAGCCGCCACCGAAACCGATGAGGGACGCCCCGGTGAAGAACAGAACCGTGCTGTTCATCGGGGCCGCAAAGATCACTGTGCTGAACGCTGCAATGCCCGCCAGCAATCCGACGGATGCCATGCGATACGTGTTGCCGCCGTTGGCGAGAACGCGTGCGGCAAGTGCAAACCCGGCCAATGCCCCAGCGGCCCATGTGGCGGTCAGAAGGGTGGTTGCCGACACGCTCAGGCCCAGAATTTCGCCGCCATAGGGCTCCAGCAGGACGTCCTGCATGTTGAACGCCATCGTCCCAAGAAACACCACGGCCAGCAGGCGTCCGGCGGTGCCACCATGGGTCAGATCCCGCCATGCATCCTTGAACGCGGGCTGTGGGGCATCACGGTCTTTCTTGGACATGGGCTGAACACGCTCTTGCTTCCAGAGTGCGATCACGTTGAGCACCAGCGTGACAACGGCACAGCCTTGGACGACGCTGATGAGCAGAACACCCGAAAAATCGCGCAGCAGCCAGCCAATCACGATAGCAGACACACCCATGCCGACAAGAAACATGACGTAAAGCAGCGCCACGACACGCGGACGGGTTTCGTCGGTCGCGCGATCGGCCGCCAGCGCAAGACCTGCGGTCTGGGTCATGTGCATGCCAAGGCCCGTCATGATAAACGCCAGCGCCGCGAGGACTTCACCGGCGAACGGCACCTCGTGCGTGACATCGCCGCCCAGAACCAGCAGGCACGCAGGCATCACGGCCAGGCCGCCAAACTGCCAGAGCGTGCCGAACCAGAGATACGGGATCCGCTTCCACCCGATGGCCGAGCGGTAATTGTCGGACTTGAAGCCCAGAAGCGCCCGGAACGGGGCGATCAGAACCGGCAGCGCAACCATGATCGCGACCAGCGTCGCAGGCACGGACAGTTCGACAATCATCACGCGGTTCAGCGTACCCAGCAGCATGACGCCCGCCATGCCCACCGAAACCTGGAACAGCGCCAGCCGCAAAAGTTGACCCAAAGGCAGATCGTCGGAGGCCGCATCCGAGAACGGAAGCAGGCGCACGCCGAGAGACTTGACCTGAGAGCGTGTGACGATCATGGGCGGAACTCCAGCGCCTGGCTGATGTAGAACCCCGAATTCACGCGGCCCAAATCGTTGAGTTCCCCAATGTCAGAGACTGTTTTCGACAACCGTGTGGGCCCATGCGGGATCATCGTGGGCGACCGGTCAGACTTGGGAAACACCTTGCCTGCATACCACATGCCCATCAGCAGTGGCGTGCGAGGGGCGACGGTGAACGCCACCGATCCGCTGGTCCGCTGGCCAAGGGTGTCCAGCGCACGGCGAATATCGGATTCAGTATAATAGATCAGGCTGTCCATGGCGATCACGTGGTCGAAAGACCCCAGATCGGCCGAAAGCATGTCACCGCTAGAGAAAGTGACGCGTGACTTCAAAGGGGTTGGCAACCGCTCTTCCGCGATCCTGACCAGCGAGGGCGAGATATCAACGGCCGTCACCTCTGCACCGCGCATGGCCAGTTCATGCGTCATCTGGCCTGCACCGCAGCCGGCATCCAGAACGCGCACGCCTGTCAGGTCAGTCGGCAGAGCCGACAACAACTTGTCACGCATCTGGTCGCGGCCCTTGCGGACCGTTTCGCGAATACGGCTGACCGGCGCGTCTGATGTCAGACGTTCCCAGACCTTGGTGGCCGTCCGGTCGAAATAGTGTTCGACCCTGTCGCGGGTAAGTTCGTAAGTCACTTAATCGAACCCCAGCAGTTCAAAGATATCCCGGTCTTCCAGCGGCGTCGGCGTCATCGCCTCGGTTCCGTTCCAAAGCGTCTCGGCAAGGCGGATGTATTCCTTGCGCGCCATGACGATGTCTTCCTCGTCCGGCATTTCGAACAGCGTCTTCTTCTTCAGGCGCGACCGGCGAATGGCGTCGTAATCCGGCATATGCGCGATGCGCTTGAACCCGACCTTGTCGCAGAAGCGATCCACCTCGTCGGTGTCTTTCGACCGGTTCGCGACACAGCCCGCGAGGCGCACCTTGTAGTTCGACGATTTCGCCTGAACAGCGGCGATGATGCGGTTCATCGCGTAGATACTGTCGAAGTCATTCGCAGTGACGATCATCGCGCGGTCCGCATGCTGGAGCGGCGCGGCAAAGCCACCGCAGACAACGTCGCCCAACACGTCGAAAAGAACGACATCCGTGTCCTCGAGCAGATGATGCTGCTTGAGCAGCTTGACCGTCTGGCCAACCACGTAACCACCGCAGCCGGTTCCGGCAGGTGGGCCACCGGCCTCGATGCATTTCACACCGTTGAAACCGTCGGCCATGAAGTCTTCGGGGCGCAGTTCCTCGGCGTGGAAATCGACCTCTTTCAGAATGTCGATCACCGTCGATTGTAGTTTGCCAGTCAGCGTGAAGGTGCTGTCGTGCTTCGGGTCGCATCCGATCTGCAACACGCGCTTACCGAGCTTGGAAAACGCAGCGGATAGGTTCGACGACGTTGTCGACTTGCCAATCCCGCCCTTACCGTAAACAGCGAACACCTTGGCACCTTCGATCTTCATCGAATTGTCCTGATGCACCTGCACCG
>CAYZAD010000194.1:0-5654 GCA_964476315.1 uncultured Rhodobacterales bacterium | reverse complement strand
ATGCAGATTTCGTCCTTCCCGTATCTTGCCGGGAACTGGGATCAGGCCCGCGCGGTCTATGGTCCGGGCGGTGTTGTCCGCGAGGTGATGGCAGAGCTGTATTCCGAGCAGGACATCACCATGCTTGCCGCCTATCCGGTCTATTTCGGGGGGATTTCGCTGAACGTGGAAAACCCGAATGCCGGGTCGGTCGAACCGAACGGGATCAAGGTGCGCGTGCCGGGGATCAAGAGCTTCCAGCTGACCGGTGAAGCACTGGGCTATATCCCGTCGCCGATCCCGTTCTCCGAAGCGTTCACCGCCGTGCAGACCGGTGTTGTTGACGGCGTGATCGGGTCGGGCGCCGAAGGGTATTATGCGTCGTTCCGAGATGTGACCAAGACCTACATCCCGGCCAATACCCACTTTGAAGTCTGGTACATGATCATTTCGAACGAAAGCCTTGCAGGCCTTTCTGACGAAGATCAGGCGGCGCTCAAGGAACAGGCCGCGGCGTTCGAAGCGACCCGCTGGGAAGTCGCCGAAGCCGATCAGGGCCGCAACGAACAGCGTCTTGTCGACGAACTCGGCGCGACCGTTGTTGCCCTCAGCGACGCAGAACTGGCGGCAATGGCGGCCAAGGCGCGGGCCGATGTCTGGCCGCAGGTTCTGGAAGATGTCGGCATGGAATGGGGCCAGTCCATCCTTGACCAGGTGGCTGCCGCAACCAACTGATCAACGCAAGGCAGGGCGGGGGACCCGCCCTGCACTCCCGGCAATTGAGCGAGACAGACATGGAAACCGATTATGCCATCATCGGAGGCGGGGTTGTTGGCCTCTCGGTTGCGTGGGGGCTGCTCCGGCGTGGTCGGTCTGTCACAGTTCTCGATGGGGATGACGGGTCCTTTCGGGCAAGCCGGGGAAACTTTGGGCTGGTCTGGGTTCAGTCCAAAGGGATGAACCAGCCTCGCTATGCACAATGGTCCCAGCAATCCGCCGCCATCTGGGCAGAGTTTGCCCATGAACTGGCTGACAATACCGGCACCAGCGTGCCGTTGGAGCAGAAGGGCGGATATGATCTTCATTTCTCTGAAGACACGTTGCAGGCGACGGTCGAGAAATACGAGACACTGAAACAGCAACTCGGTGGCGATTATCCGTTCGAGGTGCTGGGCCATAACGCCTTGCGCAAGGAAGAGCCGCATATCGGCCCCAAGGTGGTGGGCGCGATCCTGCACCATCAGGATGGGCATGCGAACCCGCTGAAGCTGCTGATGGCACTGGCTGCGGATGTTCGGCGCCTTGGGGGGCAGGTGCTTGTTGGCAAAAAGGTCACGGACGTCACCAGGCCCGACGGGTTTCGCGTGACATGTTCGGATGGAACACTGGTGCATGCCGGGAAGGTGATCCTGTCAGCGGGGCTTGGCGCGGCAGAGCTTGGGCCCAAGATGGGATTCAAGGCACCGATCCGCCCACAGCGCGGGCAGGTTCTGATCACCGAAAAGCTGCCCAAGCTGATCAACCGCCCGTCGCTTATTGCGCGCCAGGTCGATGAAGGCGGTATTCAGATCGGCGCCACGAACGAAGAGGTCGGCACGGACGACCGCGTGACCCAGCCGGGTCTGTCCGGCCTGGCCGCCGAAGCGATTGCTGCCTATCCCGCGCTTGCCAAGGCGCAGCTTGTCCGCTCATGGGGCGCGCTGCGCGTTTTGTCCCCGGACGGTCTGCCGATCTACCAACAAAGCGCTGAAATGCCCGGGGCTTACCTTGTCACCTGTCACAGCGGCATCACCCTTGCCGCGGCCCATGCCCGTGTCCTGCCTGACTGGTTGGAGGGCACAGACGCCGCACCCGATCTGGAGGTTTTCAGTGAAGCCCGTTTCGCCATTTCTTGAACTGGAGGAGACGTCGCGTGTCGCGGTGTCGTTCGAAGGGCAGCCCTTGTATTTACCGGAAGGTGCCAACCTGGCCGCAGCGTTGCTGGCCGCAGGTGTCGGCGTGTTTCGGCATTCGCCGGTGTCCGGTGACCCGCGTGCACCGTTTTGCATGATGGGGGCCTGTTTCGACTGTCTGGTCGATATCGACGGCATCACGCGACAGGCCTGCATGATCGAGGTGGCAGAGGGGCTTGAGATCCGTCAGCCACGTTCGCCGGAGGCCGATGATGCAACAGCGTGATCTGGTTATCATCGGCGCGGGCCCGGCAGGCATGGCCGCCGCTTCGCAAGCGGCGGAATTCGGTCTGAGCGTAACCGTTCTGGATGAACAGATGCGGGCAGGTGGTCAGATCTATCGCGACGTGGAGCGGGTGGCCCCATTGCGCAGCGATATTCTTGGCCCGGACTATGCCGAGGGCGTCCCGCTTGTCGTCGGGCTGCGCCGTGACGGCATTGAACATGTGGCCGGTGCTGTCGTCTGGTCGATAGAACAGGACGACGGTTTTCGCATTTCCTACACGCAAAAAGGCCGGGGTCGGCAACTGCTCGCGAAACAGGTGCTTTTGGCCACCGGTGCGCTTGAACGGCCGATGCCTGTTCCGGGTTGGACGTTGCCCGGTGTGATGACCGCCGGTGCGGGCCAGATCCTGCTCAAGCAATCCGGCATGCTGGCCCGCAGGGCGGTATTGGTGGGGTCGGGGCCTTTATTGTACCTGATTGCCGCTCAAATGGTGCGCGCAGGCACGCCGCCGCTGGCCCTCGTGGAAACGCAAACCCGGCACGATCTGCGTCGGTCCATGCGGCATGTCGCAGGGGCGCTGCGTGGTTGGTCCTATCTGGCCAAGGGTTTGAAAATGCTGGTCGAAATCACGCGATCCGGCACGACGCGGTACACCGGCGCAACCGCGATCAAGGTGGAGGGAGAGGGCAGGGCCGAAGCGATCAGATTTACCAGCCGAGGACGGTCTCATCTTCTGGACTGCGATACGGTCTTTCTGCACCACGGTGTTGTGCCGAACACCCAGGCCGCAAGATCATTGGGCGTGACGCATGAATGGGACGATGCGCAGGCGTGTTTCAAGCCCGTGCTGGACGCCTGGGGGCAAACCGATGTTGCAGGTGTCTGCGTCGCGGGCGATGGCGGCGGTATCGGTGGTGCCAATGCGGCAGCGGTCGCAGGTCGTCTGGCGGCCCTGAAAATCGCCGAGGATATGGGCCACCTGTCACGGGCCGAGAGGGATCGTCGCGCCATTTCTTTGCGCGCAAGGCTGTCAAACGAACTGGCGGCAAGACCCTTTCTTGATGCGGCTTATCCGCCGTACCGCGAAGCACTGTCGCCCAGCGATCCGACAATCATCTGCCGCTGCGAGGAAATCACCGCCGGTGACATCCGCCGCTATGCCGGTCTGGGTTGCCTTGGGCCGAACCAGACCAAGGCCTTTGGGCGTGCCGGGATGGGACCATGCCAGGGCAGGTATTGCGGGCTGACCGTGACAAACCTTTTGGCAGAAGCCAACGGGCAGACACCGGATGAGACCGGTTATTACCGAATTCGTCCGCCGCTCAAGCCGGTCACGCTTGGTGAGTTGGCGGGCATGGAGGCAGTTGAAAAAGACGCGGCAGAGTAGTGGCGCGTGCAGGCTGTTTGACGCGTCCCCTGTGCAAGATGCTTGATCGAAACAGAAGAAAGCAGCAATGATTTGCAAATGGCGGTTTGCAAAGAGATCGTCATCATCTTTCCATGTGAAGGCGCATGCCATGCCAGCCCCCGATCTCGCCGCGCTGCAAGCAGGACCAGACACGCTGTTGAACTGGTTGGAACACAATCTGCTGTCATCCAGTTTCATGGGCAACACCATTGCGCCGAATGCGCGGCACTGGATAAAGATCGAACCACTGCAAGCCGTTGCGGTGAACGACCAAGGCCAACCGGTTGATACATTCAAGTTGATGCAAGGCGGTGCAGGTCCTGTCGATAGCCTACCTGCGTTTGTGTGCAACTACGTTGGGAACCAGGTGCATTCAGCGCTGCTGTCGACCGCGGGCGACTTTTGTTTCACGCCGAACATGAACGGATGCAGCTTTGCCGTCGGCGCGCCGCAAGCCAATGGCACTGTCCAGGTCAGTCATGCCAATTCGCAATCCTCGACCACTCAGCGAACACAATTATCGGGCGCACATGGCGGGTTGGGGGGATTGACCCTTCTGGAGCCGGCACATTACCGCAACATGGGCCCGGGCAATCATCAGGCCACAACCTTTGGCATTCGCTACGGGATGCAATGGCGGTTCTATTTTCAAAGCTACACGGCCTATGGCTATGGCGCGGGCGGGATGTCTTACAGATTGAACGGCGTATTTCCCTTTCCAAGCTGACATCGCCTCGTCTTTGGTTGAAAGCTGTGCGAAAAGCGGCAGGCTGTGACCTGTGACGCGTGTCTTGCCCGATCTTTCCCGTACCGGCTGGCCGGTGGGTGATGCGGTTCGACGTTCCGGTCCCGGGTCACTTTCGCAGAAGGAAACAGGTGAAGTGATCTGTTACGCCCCATGCGCCAAGGCAGGATGGACGTCGTGATACCCCGGTTGCAGCCAAACAGGCGGGCGGCTGTGGTGACGACCCTTGGCGTCTCGCAGACCGTGAGTTGGGCATCAAGCTATTACATCCCGGCCGTTCTGGCCGTCCCCATGGCCGACAGCCTCGGGATCCCGTCAGTCTGGGTATTCGGTGCCTTTTCCATGGCGATGGTGGTCGCGGGCATTGTCGGGCCGTGGGCAGGCCGCCGGATCGATGGATATGGTGGGCGCGGTGTCCTGATGCTGTCGAACGTGGTTTTTGCTGCCGGGCTTCTGCTGCTTGCGGTCGCGCCGTCTGCCCCGCTTCTGTTTGTCGGATGGGGGATCATGGGTCTTGCTATGGGCATCGGCCTTTACGAGGCAGGTTTTGCCACCTTGGCCGGGATCTATGGCAAGGAGGCGCGCGGTCCGATCACGGGAATCACACTGATCGCGGGTTTCGCCAGCACTGTCGGCTGGCCGCTTTCGGGCGTCATGCTCGCAACCTGGGGGTGGCGCGAAGCGTGTTTGGGATGGGCAGCCATCCAGCTGTTCCTTGCGTTGCCCCTGAATGCGATTCTGCCCGCGGGCACTCAACGCCCTGCCGTGACCACCGGCCCGGACGAGGAAGGTCCGCCCCCATCACGGTTGGCGCTGGGGCTGTTGGCCTTTGTCTTTGCGGCGACCTGGTTCAACTCCACGGCGATGGCCGCGCATCTTCCCGGCCTTCTGCAGGAAGCAGGCGCCTCCACCGCGGTTGCCATCGCGGCAGGCGCGCTTATCGGCCCCGCGCAGGTTGCGGCGCGGATGCTGGAATTCGGCCTCTTGCGTCGCTTCCATCCTCTGGTGTCCGCCCGAGCGGCGGCTGCGGCGCATCCTCTGGCCGCTGTGGCGCTTCTGACGGTGGGCGGGCCTGCGGCCTATGTGTTTGCGCTTCTCCACGGTGCAGGCAATGGCATCCTGACCATCGCCAAGGGCACCCTTCCGCTCGCGCTTTTTGGGGCTGCGGGTTATGGCCAGCGGATCGGTTGGCTGAATGTTCCGGCGCGCTTTCTTCAGGCGGCGGCCCCGCTGATCTTTGGGGCTGCGCTGGCAACCTGGGGCCTATCGGCACTGTGGCTGACGGGTGCCTTCGGCGTTGCCTCTCTGATTGCGCTTCTGTTGCTTGACCGACGGTGACGGCAC
>CAYZAD010000193.1:0-5661 GCA_964476315.1 uncultured Rhodobacterales bacterium | reverse complement strand
TGGTGGCGGTGCAGGGACTTGAACCCCGGACACGCGGATTATGATTCCGCTGCTCTAACCAACTGAGCTACACCGCCAGACCGCCGCGTGATTACGGGCGGTATGCGCCGTCGTCAAGACGGAAATTTGCAAATTATGCGCGACCACCGAATGCGCCACCGGATCCGGGTGATTTGTGCCAGCCCTTGGGCCGATGGCTCTTATTTGACGATGTGTTCATCCTTGACGAACATGTTGCTCCAGGCTCGATCAACAAGCTCCGGTGTCATCTTGTAAGGCCAGCCTTCAAAGTCGCACACGGCGATCATCTGGTCGATCAGGAACACAGGCTGATAGTTCGCGTAGACGTTGTTGATCGTCGGGTACTTGTTTTTCAGAAGGTGAATCAAAGACCTTTCGCACAGGGCCATTTTCTTTTTCTTGGCGACCAGCGAAAAGATCTTGAGGAAATTTGCCTGATCCGGGCCGTCGACCTTGATCTTGAAAAAGATACGACGCAGGGCGGCGGTATCAAAAATCTCGTTCGGGTGAAAGTTGGTGGAAAAGATCACCAGCGTATCGAAAGGCACCTCGAATTTTTCGCCCGACTGCAGAGCGAGGATATCGCGTGCTTCCTCCAGCGGAACGATCCAGCGGTTGACCAGTTTCTGCGGCGGTTCCTGCTGGCGACCAAGGTCGTCCACGATAAAGATTCCGCCCGTCGATTTGAGCTGCAGTGGCGCCTGATAGGTGCGCGCGGTGGGGTTGTAGACAAGATCGAGCATGTCCAGAGACAGTTCGCCGCCTGTGACAACAGTCGGGCGGTCGCACAGGACATAGCGCGAGTCAAAGCGATTGTTCAGGCGCAACCCGTTGGAGTTTGCCGCAGCTTCGGCTGCGCTGTGCACGATCGGATCGAAAACGGTGATGACCTGACCGGCATATTCGATGGCATGCGGGATGTAGATCTTGTCCCCCATCGCGTCGCGAATGCCATTCGAAATCGATGACTTGCCGTTGCCCGGTGGGCCATACATCAGGATCGACCGTCCCGCGCCAACGGCCGGGCCAAGATTGCTGAGCAGGTTCTCTGGAAGAACCAGATGCCCCATCGCGTGGTTCAACTGCTCCCGTGAAATGTGGATGTTGCGGATGGACTGGCGTTTGACCTGTTCGGCATAGACCGCCAGTGGCACCGGCATGGCGCCGTAATATTCAGACTGCGACAAGGCATCCAATGCGCGTGCCTTGCCCGCGTCAGTCAGCTGGTAGCCCATTTCAGAGCCGTTATTGGCGTTCAGCGTGCCGGTCGCTTCCAACAGCAATTGACCGCGCGCGTAGTCGATCAATTCCTGCGTGATCGGGACGGGCAGGCAAATGCTCCTCGCAATCTCGGTCGCGGTCGACACGTTCTTGCGGAAGATCGACTTGAGCATGATGTCTCGCATCATGACCGGTGTCAGATGCATGTCTTCCATGCGTTTCGGCGGCGGCGGTGCCATGACCGCGTTGGGTTGCATGTTCATTAAGAGCCCCGGATCGATTCAGCCAATGTTGTGTGGCAGATCGTGTCAGGCCAATGTGGCAACACAAGGGCTTGGTCGGGACGGCTTGTTGGCGGTTTACTTTCCGAGCCAGACACCCAGTGACAGGTACAAGGCCAGGGTGCCCCCAAGCGCGAGGCCCATGGGAAATTTGGGGTTGGTCCAGCTTTCCCAATGCGGTGCTATCTTCTTGAGTCCGGTGTATTTTCCGATCCGGTGTGCGGCAAAGGCCGCCAGCAGGTTAGCCGCGAAGAGCGCAACCAGAAACTGCACATCTCCCAAATGGATGAAGGGGGCGGCGGCGGCGGCGAATTTGGCATCACCGGCCCCCATCACACCGCCCGCGTTCAGCGCAATCCCGGCAATCAGCACAACGATCAGGTGGACATAGCGCCACGCATATACATCAAGCGGCAATGCAATCAGGCCAACGATCGCGAACACAAGGAACAGCGCCACGACCATCTGGTTCGGAATGCGCATGTCCCGCATGTCGGAAAACGCGACGTAGATGCAGATGGGCAGGGCCAGCGGCAAGAAGAACAAAGCCGAAAACGCCGAAATGTCCATGGTCGGGGCTCAGTTCGAGATGTTGGATTCAAGCGCTTTCAAACTGCGCGCGGCGGTTTCGAAATGCTGCGGGTGTGTGTCGATGGCTTCCCGCATCAGGCCCTGTCCGGTGATCACGTCGCCTCGCTTGACCGCCGCAAGACCCATCGAATGCAGCAACTCTGCGCGTTCGATCTGTGTCATCGGCACAACGGGCAGAACGTAATTGCCTTGTGCGCCACGCGCCAGGACGAGGTTGTTCTTGGCCGTGAACAGGGACGGGTCGTTCTGAATGGCCTGCGAGAAGAGCCGTTCAGCCCCGGAAAAGTCACCGCGCGAGAGTTTTGAAAAGCCCCAGTTGTTCATGACCGAGGCGGGCGTCGTCGTCAGGCCGACGGCGGTTTCATAGAAACTGTCCGCTTTTTCCCATTCTTCGTTGCTGTCGGCGATCATCGCTTCCAGACGGTAACGTTTGTAGGTCTCATGCGTGGGCGGGATTGCATCCAGAACCGTCTCGGCGCGGTCCCATTCGTTGTTACGGATCAGCGCATCGGCAAGCTCTACACGGTCCGCGTTCGTCGCCTCTTCATGCGATACGACACGCGCCCATGCGGCGACCCCTTCGGTATTGCGCTTGGCGCGGATCAGCGAAATCGCAAGACCCCGTTGAAGATCAATGCGGTCCGGATCACCTGTAGAGGCGCGTTGAAAATACGACACCGCCTCGTTCGGGTCCGAGACGGACAGCATCACTTCGCTCAGATTGGTGCCGTCGATGGCATTCACATCCTGGAAGTTGCGGTCTACCGCGTCTGTGTCGATGCCTTTTTCACACCCGGATAGGGCGACTGCCCCTGCAACGCACAGGGTCACGATAATGGGGTGGCGCATTTTTGCGTCCTTTGCTGCTCTGCCTCATTATTGTGTCGCGCGGATTAAAAAGTCACTGCTGCCGCGTCGCACAAGTTTGTATTGTTGTTCTTCTGCGCCATCATACTGCGAATTTTCCATTTTTGCGAGCGCCAAGCGAAGATTATCGCGAATTGCATCACTTTCGCCATTATCGAGCGCAAACGCGCGGCGAAAGACCTGTGCCGCTTCGGGGGTTTTGCCCCGTTCGATCAGGACAACGCCAAGGTTGTTCCAGACTTCCGGCCACTCCGGTTCCTCTTTCACCGCGCGGCGCAACAGGTCTTCGGCTTGACCCAATCGGCCGAGTGCGAGGTTTGCAGAGCCCAGTGCGGTGATGATTTCCGGTGTCAGGCCCTGTTCCGACGCAGCAAGCCGGAATGACCCCATCGCAAGTTCATATTCGCCGGCAGCCATCAGCCGGTGTCCGACAAGCACCTGATCCACGGCATCGCCACGTGGATCGACACTGGGTGCAAAAACGGTCTCGTCAGACGTGGAAAAGCCGCCTGGGCCACAGGCGGCAAGTCCGATACAAAGGAGTGCGGGCCAGAACCGGCCGTGTGTCATGCTGTCAGTTTCCTGCCATCTCACCCAGCTTACCAAGACCGACCGCAGAGGGACCAACAAGAATGATCAAGAGCGGTGGAACGGTGAGACCCATTGTGCACAAAGTCATTTTTGTCGGCAACTTGTTTGCCTTTTCTTCGGCTCTCATAACCCTTTTGTCACGCATTTCACCGGCATAGACCCGCAAGGCGTCGGAAATCGGGGTACCAAAGCTTTGGCTTTGATTGAGAACCGTCACAAAGGATTGCACGTCCTGCACGCCTGACCGATTGCCCATGTCATTCAGAACGACGCTCTTGTCCTTGCCGGCTTTCATTTCATAGCTGACCAGTTCGAACTCTTCCGCCAGGCTGGGGTAGGAGGCGCGCAATTCCTTTCCCACGCGCACGATCGCCTGGTCCATGGACTGTCCTGCTTCCACGCAGACCAGCATCATGTCGAGACTGTCCGGAAACCCTTCTTCGATTTCCTGCTGGCGGGTCTGGACGCGTTTCGTGATCCAGTATTTGGGGGCCAGGTAACCGACGGCACCCGGACCGATCGTGTACATGACGGTTTGTTGCGTGGTGGCCTGCGAACTGTCCATGAACAGCGTGAAGTAGAGGACCCCAAGGATCAGTCCGCCGATCCCCAGGGCGAATTGCGCGAAATAGAAGAACTGAACAGCGTCCTTGCTGCGGTAGCCCGCCTGCAAGAGCGTCATCTTGATTTCGGACAGCTCTTTTTCGTTCTGCGGCTCAAGGAAGTGAGCGTATTTGTTGAGCTTCTCGTTCTTGCGCTTATCACGCAGGACGGCTCGTGTCTGAGCGTCAAGTTTTTCCCGGCCCGATTTGGAATTCAGGCGATCCATCGGGTTCGACCGGGAGGCAAAGAACATCGGAATTGCCGCCAGGATCAGGGCAACCCCAAGACCTGCGATGGCGATCAGTGGTCCGGTCGGGCCGAACATATCCACGAGAATGGCGTTTATGGCTTCCATGACGGCCCCTCAGACTTTGATGTCGACAAGCTGGCGCATGACCAGAAGGTTGGCGACCAGGAATGCTCCGACAAGAAAACATGCCGGGATGAACCACGGGTGATCCAGAACGTTGTCGTAATAGTTCGGGTCCAGAAGCTGGATGCCGATCAGTGCGGCAACCGGGAAACCGGACAGGAAGTTACCGGACCATTTCGCTTCGGCCGTGATGGCCTTGACCCTGCGGAAAAGGCGAAAGCGCGCGCGGATCACCTTGGCCAGTCCTTCAAGGATCTCGGCAAGGTTACCGCCGGATTGCTGCTGGATGGACACGGCAACGGCCAGAAAGCGCAAATCCTGCAGGTCCAGACGTTCCGACATCGCTTTCAAGGCTTCCCCGATGTCCCGGCCATAGCTGGATTCATCTGCGATCAGGCCGAACTCGGTTGCCAGGGGATCCTTGATTTCCTTGGAAACGATCGAGATCGCCGATGAAAACGGATGCCCAACACGCAAGGAACGCACCATCAGTTCCACCGCGTCCGGCAGCTGTTCCTCGATCATCGCGATGCGTTTCTTGGCTTTCTTGTTGACCCAGAAGAACACGCCGCCGACGCCCATCGCGATGCCCATCAGGATGCACACACCCAATCCGGCATCGGTTCCGACAGTCAGGCCGATGAACGACAGAAAGCTGACTGCGGCCATGATCATGATCAGCTGTCTGGGTGTGAACGCAATTGCGGCCTTCTGTGCGCGATCCGCGAGGATTGAATAAAGCGGCAAGCCACGCGAGGTCATGTGCTGGTCCATCTCCTTGCGGAGCTTGGCCAGCACTTCTTCGCGCTTGGTGCCTTTATCAAGCATTTCCAGGCGGCGGTTGACCCGCTTGTTCAGGCTGATCGATTTCCCGAACGCCACAAGGTAGGCGCCTTCGACAAGCACCAGGACAGCCACGAAGATGAGGCCGTAGACGATCGGCTCTGAACTAAAGGTCAACATGGTCAGTGGTTCCCGTTAAAGGGTTCATAGATCGAAGGCGGCAAATCGTACCCCCACATCTTGAAACGTTCCGAAAAGTTCGAACGAACACCGGTGGCCGTAAAATGGCCGATGATCTTGTTTTCCGGGGTCAGGCCGACGCGCTGGAAG
>CAYZAD010000192.1:0-5667 GCA_964476315.1 uncultured Rhodobacterales bacterium | reverse complement strand
CCGGCCATGCGGACATCACCTATTGGCAGAAATACGGCATCCGCGATTATCGCGGCGGCGGGCGGTCTTCGGCGCGGGAAACGGCGGCGCGGGTGGCGGCGGGTGGACTGGCGCGCGCGGCAATCAAGGCGCTGCTGCCGGGTGTGCAGATCACCGGATACATGACCCAGATGGGTCCGCACCGGATCGACCGGGACCGGTTCGACTGGGACGAGATCGAGAATAACCCGTTCTGGGTGCCCGATGCAAAGGCGGCAGCGGATTGGGCCGACTACCTCGACGGGTTGCGCAAGTCCGGCGAAAGCGTCGGCGCGATCATCGAAGTGGTGGCGCGCGGTGTACCTGCCGGGCTGGGCGCGCCCATCTATGGCAAGCTGGATACGGATCTGTCCGCGGCGATGATGAGCATCAACGCGGTCAAGGGCGTGGAGATCGGCGAGGGCATGGCCTCGGCAATGCTGACCGGGACCCAGAATGCGGACGAGATCTACATGGGCAATGACGGGAAGCCGAAGTTTTCCTCGAACCACGCGGGCGGTATTCTGGGCGGGATTTCCACCGGACAGGACATCGTCGTCCGTTTTGCGGTCAAGCCGACGTCCTCGATCCTGTCGACGCGCAAGACGATCACCAAGTCGGGTGAAGAAACCGAAATCATCACCAAGGGCCGTCACGACCCCTGCGTCGGCATTCGTGCGGTGCCCGTGGGCGAGGCGATGATGGCCTGCGTGATCCTCGACCACCTGTTGCTGCATCGCGGGCAGGTGGGTGAGAACCGGGGCAAGATCGGGTAGAAGGCCACATAGAACGGCCTTCGGAACGGGCTTATGCCGTCGCGGCGGCGAGGGCCGTGTCCATCAACGCCCTGATCTGCGATTCTCCGGTCTGGGCTACGATGCGTCCCAGTTCACGATCGCCTTTCAGCACCACCAAAGTCGACCGGCGCGGGATTTGCAGAGACGTCGCCAGATCGGACCGACCGTAGGTGTCCCAATCCACGTCGATGAATGTCACGCTTTCGGCATAGGCCGGATTGGCCTCTTTCAGGGCACGTATTGTGCGGCCCTGAGAGCGGCAGGTGGAACACCAGGTTGCCGTGAAATCCAGAAACACGGTGTCGCCGGCGGCCAGACGTTCTTTCACAAGGCCCGGAGTGTATTCAAGAGTTTCGGACCAGGCCGCGACGGGTAACGCGGCAGAGGCTGCGGTCAGGGCAAGGAAGCTGCGACGCTGCATGTGGGTCTTTCCTTTCAGGTTAAAAACGTACGGAGAGGTCAATGAGCCAGGGCGGCATGATGTCGAGAAGCCAGATCTCGATGGTATGGTTCCAGCGGAGCAAAAGGCCGATCCCGACGAGGAGGAAGGCAAAGCCAAGGATCGGGCGGCTGGCCTGTGCGATCTGGCGCAGCCGGGCCGTGTTGCCGGCAAGCGTTCTGCGCGCGCCATAGGCCAGACCCAGAACAATGGTCGAAACACCCAACGCGAAGGCCGTCATGATCAAGGTCACATGGCCGAGGCTCTGCCCTTGGGAGGCCAAGGCAATGGCGCCTCCGAGGGTCGGGCCGATGCAGGGGCTCCACACCGCGCCAAGCAATGCGCCGCCCGCGAACTGACCACGCAGGGTTTGCTGATCAAGCGCGTCAATGCCGGCATCCGCGCGCGCTGACAGCCCCGACGTGGCCGCCGTCATCAAGGCCGCGCCCTTGGGAACCAGCAACACCAGACCGAACGCGATCATCATCCATGCGCCGATCATGGCGAGCGTGTCGACCGTGAGGCCGATCAGGTGACCAAAGGCCGTCACGCCAACCCCAAGCACCACGAAGGACACGCTCATTCCCATGGCCAGGGCCAGCGGACCGCGCCGGTCGGCCTGCACGGCGGAAGCCAGCACAATGGGCAGGACGGGGATCACACATGGGTTGATCAGCGTCAGCAGCCCGGCGAGATATGCAAAGACGAATTCCATGGTCCGAGGCGTAGACCAGCCATACGGTGTCTGTCACCTGCCCGGGCGTTGACGTTCGCTCACGTCCTCGTGGCGATTGTTTCAGTGGCCTTCGCCTGACGCGAGACCTGTACGGCCAGAATCCCGCCCGTGATGATCAGAACACCGATGACATCCATCGCACCCAGTTGTTCTGACAGGATCAGGGCCGCGATGGCCACACCCAGAAACGGATTGAGGAAATGGAACGTCGATGCCTTCACCGCACCGATGCGATTCACAAGCCAGAACCAGACCAGCGTCGCCGCAAGGCCGGGCACAAGGGTGGTATAGATAAAGGCCAGAACCAGCTTGGTGGACATTGTCACCTCTGGGACGTCCAGCAACAGGCCCACCGGCCAGAGCACCGCACTGCCCACCAGCATCTGCAGCCCGACAATCATGAGGAAGTTGCCGCCCGAGGTCGCGTTCTTGAGCGCCATGGTCGCCACGGTCAGCGAGATGACACCCAGAACGCACAAACCGATCCCGTAAAGGTCGGCCCCGCCGCCCAGCCGTGACCCCATGATCAGCACCACGCCGCAAAACCCGGCGACGAGGCCCGTAACCCCCAGGGACGACATGCGTTGCCCGGCAAAAAGCCAACCCGCCACCCCGACCAGCAGCGGCATCGACGACGCGATGATGGCGGCGAGGGATGCCTCGATCCGTTGCATCGCCACGAAATTCAGCCCGAGATAGAGCGCGTTCTGACAGATGCCAAAGATGATCGTTGCGCGCCATTGCGACGCGGTCAGCCGCCAGCTTTGCCCCATGAAACGTGCGATCAGCACAGCCAATGCACCTGAGATCAGGAAGCGCAGCGCAAGCGCCATCAACGGTGGTGCATCCGCGACGATGATGCGGGCCGAAGTAAAGGCAGACGACCACATGATCGCAAAGAGCAGCCCTGCGAGGATTGCGCGTATGTCCATTCCGGGTCCTTGCATCGATCGTTCGGCACCTCATAGCCTGTGCCGGAACCGGGCGAAAGCCCATGACCTGCGCGCAATTCCTTTGGATGAATGACATGCAATGGGTAGACTGCCGGTGTCTGCCAGACTTGGTCCAAGGAATTTTCAATGCCCAACCCACCGCAGTTTTCATTCGAACTTGGCACCTCTCCGTCCTCTCAGAGGCGATCAGAGCAGGAACCGTTGCGGATTCTTCTCATGACCGATCTCGGAGAAACGTGCCAATCCCGCAGCGGTTCGGGCTATGCATCCCGCCCGTTTCGCCAGATGGATGTCGACATATTCGAAGACTACCTTGAGACCGAATGTCCGACCGTTCAGATCGATGGGGCACACATCCAGATGTCGGAGATGGATCATTTCCATCCCGATCACGTTGTAAAGACCCTGCACGCGTTGCAGGAGTTGCTTGATCTGCGGCAGCAATTGCGGACGCCGGCAACACTCGACACTGCGGCACGCAGGGTTCGGGCGTTGCTGACCCCCGCGACCGACGCCGGTGCGGACAGCACTGCATCGGACGAATCCGATGCCGACACGATGTCGAGGCTGTTCGGAACAGCGCCGAACGCCGCCCCGACCCAACCTGCACAACCAACCGGGTCGGTTCTGGACCGGATGATCCAACAGGCTGTTGCCGATCATATCGTACCCGATGCCGACCCAAAGGCCGAGCCCTACATCGCCGCCGTCGAAGCGGCCGCTGCCGCCCATTTGCGAAGCGTTCTGCACGACCCCGCTTTTCAATCGGTCGAAGCCGCATGGCGTGGGCTTGAAATGCTGGTCTCTCGTATCGAAACGGATGAAACCCTGTCGATCCACGTCTGGAACGTCAGCAAGTCCGAGCTGTTGGACGGAATGGGGCCGGTCGATGCGCCACCCGACGCGTCTGTCTTGCACAAGCGCCTCGTGGCGGATCGCGCAAACGCGCCATTCTCGCTGATCGCGACAGATGCCGCCATCGGGGACAGCGCCGATGATCTGCGCCTCTTGGCCACCCTGGGGGCGATTGCCGGCCGAACCGGAGCGGTGGCTCTTGTTCCCTTGACACCACCCGCCTTTGGCGCGCCGTCGTGGTCAGCCATGCTCGACACCCCGGCAGCCCCGGAAACCGGCATTGCCGTGCTGGGCGAAACCGGCATGGCAGAGCACATCGTCGGTCTTGGGCCCCGGTTTCTCATGCGGCAGCCTTATGGCAAACGCTCGGACCCCATCGACAGTTTTGCATTCGAGGAAATCGGCCCCGGTCCACTTTCCACGGACGATCTGCTTTGGGGCGCGCCGTCTCTTGTCGCAACGGTCCTGATTGCAAACGCGTTTTCCGAAGACGGCTGGTCCGCGCATATCAATCAAACCCTGGAATACGACGATCTTCCGCTTGTCTATTATGACGACGCGGGCGAACAGGCGATGCTGCCCTGCGCCGAACTTCTGCTGTCGGATGCGAACACGGAGAAACTGTTGTCCACGGGGCTGACACCTCTGGTCGCCGTCAAGAACCACAACGCCGTGCGGCTGCCGTATTTCCGAACGTTGGCGCGGTCCGGAAACACCGACCGGATTGGCCCATTCACCACCTGACGGCCCCAATCGGCAGACCATGAAAGAGGTGCCGGGCGGCCCATCGCGCCCATGAACTGGCGACTTGCGGATTGCGAAAAAACCCCGCCAATCGAATGGCGGGGCAAGGTAGAGTGCCGCGGATTTGGCCGCAGGCACCGGCGGTGTTCCGAAAGATCAGGTCATTTCCGAGCGGATTTGCTGACGCAGCACGTCGATCGACACCATCTTGCCGTCGCGTTTGAAATGCCAATATGTCCAGCCGTTACAGCTTGGCGCGCCCTCCAGATGTGCGCCGACCTGATGAATGGACCCTTTGACATCGTCCCCGATCAACGTGCCATCAGCACGCACCTTGGCGCTTTTGCCAGACGGCGAAACCAGCACTTCACCCGGACGCAGCATACCGCGCTCCACGAGTTGCCCGAACGGCACGCGCGGTTCGGTCCGTTTACTGGCCGAAACCTCGAGCGCGGCCTTGTCGAGGCGACGTACGGCCGAAATACGCCGTTCAGCCACGACGCGGTATTTCTCTTCCCGCTCGATCCCGATCCAGTCACGGCCCAGCATCTTGGCAACGGCCCCCGTCGTGCCCGTGCCGAAGAAGGGGTCAAGCACCACGTCGCCCGGCTTCGTCGATCCGACCAGAACACGGTGCAGCAGCGCCTGCGGTTTCTGTGTCGGATGCGCCTTTTCGCCCTCATCATCCTTGAGCCGTTCGCCACCATTGCAGATCGGCAGAACCCAGTCCGAGCGCATCTGGATGCCCTCGTTCAGCGCCTTGAGCGCTTCGTAATTGAAGGTGTATTTCGCGCCTTCGGATTTCGACGCCCAGATCATTGTCTCATGCGCATTGGTGAACCGCTTGCCCCGGAAATTGGGCATCGGGTTCGATTTGCGCCAGACCACGTCGTTCAGGATCCAGTATCCCGCATCCTGGAGCGCCGCGCCGACGCGGAAAATGTTGTGATAAGACCCGATCACCCAGATCGCGCCATCCGGTTTCAGCAACCGCCGCGCCGCCTTGAGCCAATCGCGGGTGAATTGGTCATAGGCCTTGAAGCTCGAAAACTGATCCCAATCGTCATCCACGGCATCGACGCGCGAATTGTCCGGGCGGTGGAGGTCGCCCTTGAGCTGCAGGTT
>CAYZAD010000191.1:0-5676 GCA_964476315.1 uncultured Rhodobacterales bacterium | reverse complement strand
CCCCGCGGACTGGATGCCGATGGAGTTGAAGCCTGCGGCCACCCAGAAGTTATCGAGCTCCGGCGCCAGACCCAGATGGTAAGCATCATCGGGGGTAAAGCTTTCCGGCCCGTTGAAGAAGGTGTGAATGCCCGCCTCGGCCAGCATCGGCATGCGGTTGACCGCCGCCTCCAGGATGGGTTCGAAATGGTCGAAATCCTCGGGCAGCTGGTCGAATTCGAAATCCTTCGGGATGCCATCCAGCGCCCAGGGTTTCGACACCGGCTCGAACGCGCCCAGCATCATTTTGCCCGCGTCTTCCTTGTAATAGGCGCATTCGTCCGGCACGCGCAGCACCGGCAGGCTTTCCAGACCGGCGATGGGTTCGGAGACGATGTAGAAATGTTCGCAGGCCTGAAGCGGCACGTTCACACCCAGCATCTTGCCAATCTCGCGGCCCCACATACCGGCGCAATTGACGACGTGATCGCAGGTGATGGTCCCGGACGACCCGTCCTCTGCCTCCCAATCGACCGAGGTGATCCGCCGACCGTCACGCGCCACGCCCGTCGCCTTCGTGCGCTCTGCGATGGTTGCCCCCATCTGCCGCGCGCCCTTGGCCATCGACAGCGCGATGTTGGCCGGGTCGCCCTGGCCGTCCTTGGGCAGGTACACCCCGCCGACGACATCATCGGTGTTCAGGTGCGCGTATCGACGCTTGATCTCGGCGGTGTCGATCTCTTCAACCTCGACCCCGAACGCCCGCGCCATCGCCGCCTGTCGGCGCAACTCCTCGTGTCGCTCGCCGGTCAGCGCAACCGAGATCGACCCCGTTCGCCGGAACCCCGTGGCGACGCCCGTTTCCTGCTCGATCCTGCCATAAAGCTCCTGCGTGTATTTCGCGAGCTTTGTCATGTTGGACGAGGCGCGCAACTGCGCGATCAGGCCCGCCGCGTGCCACGTGGTGCCAGAGGTCAGCTGTTTGCGTTCCAGCAGGACAACCTCGGTCCATCCCAGCTTTGCCAGATGGTAGGCGACGGAGCATCCGATAACACCGCCGCCAATGATGACGGCGCGCGCGTGTGAGGGAAGGGTCATGGCATCAGGTCTCCGTCAAACGATTTCATGCCCGGCGGCGCGCAGCCGACGTGCGATTTCCGCGATATGTGCCGGGCCGGTTTCACAACAGCCGCCGATGATGGTGGCGCCTTGATCGACCCAGGCCATTGCGTGCCTGGCGTAAATGTCAGGAACCATGTCTTCGCGGGCAGACAGGTCTTCGGCCGTGGTGCCACCGGACAGGAACGCCTTGGTGATGATCGTGAACGCGTTGGCATAGGCCCCTATCGGAACACCGGCGCCGTGCATGGTCTCCAGCGCCTTGGGCATGGCTTCGACGGCGGAACAATTGGCCAGCATGGCATCCGCCTCTGCCGCGACGCGCGCCGCCTCGGCCAGGGGTTCGCCAGAGCGCAAGATACTGCCGTTCTCGTCATCCACGGTGAAGGCGAGCCAGACCGGACGGTCCGTCGTGCGCCCCGCTGCAAGGCAGGCCCGCGCGGCATCGACCGACGCAATGGTTTCGAACAAAAGCACATCGACAGACGGGGCAAGAAACCCCGCCACTTCGGTGTAAAGTTGCGTCGCTTCGACAAGGTCGGGATGCAGATCGGCCCGGTAGCTGGCGCCCAGCGGTCCGATCGATCCGGCGATCCGGCACCGATCCTTGACCCTGGCGGCTTCCTTGAGGGCAGTGTCGAACAGCGCTGCGATCTGCGGCTCCAGATTTGGCAGATCCACCCCGTCTGCGGCATAGTGATTGGTGGCCCCGCCCCGCAAGCGGTCGCGGTGCAGGGCATAGGTGTTGGTGGTCGCCACGGATGCACCCGCATCGGCATAGTCGCAATGGACGTCCCCCACGAGGTCCGGGTTATCGAGAAGCGCCTGCGTCGACCAAAGCGGCGTCGCCTGGCCTGCGCGGCGGACAAGCTCCTGGCCCATGCCGCCGTCAAGAAGTGTGATCTTGCTCACGCACGCAGCCTTTCGTTCTTGGGATCCCAAAGCGGTTCGTCCTTCTGAACGATTGCCTTGCGCATTTCGCCGTAGATTTCGACGTCGATCTCGGTGCCCGGTGCGATCAGGTCGCTGTGCAACATGCCCAACGCGATGGACTTGTTGACCCGGTATCCAAAGCCGCCCGAGGTCGTTTCGCCGACCACCTTGCCATTGTGCCAAAGCGACGACATGTAAGGCGCGTCACAGTCACCCGCATCCACGGTCAGCGTCACAAAGCGCTTTTTCACGCCCTGCTGCTTTTCACTGAGCAAGGCCGCCTTGCCGGGGAAATCCTGCGGTTTGTCGAACTTGATAAAGCGGTCCAGCCCCCCTTCGAGCAAGGTATAGTCGGTGGAAAGATCGCCTTTCCACGCGCGATAGCCTTTTTCGAGCCGCAGCGAATTCAGGGCGAACATGCCAAAGGGTTTTGCCCCGGCATCCACCACCGCGTCGTAAAGCGCCGGAATGTCGTCCATCGCGGCATGAATTTCCCAGCCCAATTCGCCTGCAAAAGACACCCGCGCCAACCCGCATTCGATGCCACGGACCCGCGCGGTCTGCACCGACAGCCAGGGCAGGGACAGGTCGGCTTCGGTGCCGATGGCTTCGAAAAGGGCGCGTGACTTGGGACCGGTGACGATCAGCGTGGAAAAATCCCGGGTCCGGTCTGTCAGGACAATCTCTTCCGGCTTGCCTTGCATCAGAAGATCGCGGTCATGCCACTGCGCCGCTGCGGCAGTGATCAGCATGTAGTGATCCGGACCATGGGACATGATGCTCATTTCCGTCACGATGCGCCCGCGATCATCCGCAAAATACGCGAGGTTCATGCGACCCGGACGCGGCAGCGCGCCGGCAATCCGGCTTTGCAGCCATTCGGCCGTCCCCGGACCCGAGACGTCGAACCGCGAGAAACCGGGCAGGTCGAGAACGCCAACGCTGTCGCGCACCGCCTCGGCTTCTTCCTTGACGCGCTGTTCCCACGGTCCGGAACGCGACCACGTGTGTGTGCTGACCTCGGTCGTGTCGTCCCCCGGTTTGGCGAACCAGTTGGCGCGCTCCCAGCCATTATAGGCACCCATGACACCGCCCAGTTCGCGCACCCGCGCATCCGCCGGAGAGAGTTTCTTGTCCCGCCCGGCGGGCCACTCGTGATACGGAAAGTGCATGGCGTATTCGTGGCCATAGACTTCCATCGCTTTCTGGTTGCAGTAATCCTGATCGGTATAATCGGTATAGCGCCGCGGGTCGGTGGCCCACATGTCCCACTCGGTCTGGCCTTCGGTGACCCATTCCGCCAGCACCTTGCCTGCGCCACCGCCTTGGGTGATGCCGAAGGTAAAGACACAGGCCTCGTAGGCGTTGGGCACTCCCGGCATCGGGCCAAGCAGGGGCAGGCCATCGGGCGCGTAGGGGATCGGGCCATTGATGACCCGGCCCACGCCCGAGGCACCCAGGATCGGCACCCGCGCCATCGCATCCTCGATATACCATTCGAGCCGTTCCAGATCGTCCGGGTAAAGCTGGAAGCTGAAATCATCGGGCATGGGATCGTCCGGCGTGACCCAATGCGCCTTGCAGTTCCGTTCGTACGGTCCAAGGTTCAGACCGTACTTTTCCTGCCGCAGGTAGTAGGAGCTGTCCACATCGCGCAGAAGCGGCAGCTTGCCGTTCTCCTTCGACCACGCCTCAAGCTCGGCCACCGGCTCGGTCAGGAAGAACTGATGGCTCATCACCGTCATCGGAACCGTCCGCCCGCCATAGGGTTTGAACCATTCGCCGACGCGCTGGGCATAGTAGCCTGCTGCGTTGACCACTTTTTCGCAGCGGATATCGCCCTTGTCCGTATGGACGATCCATTCCCCGTTCTTGCGGCTGACACCGGTTGCGGGACAGAAGCGTTCGATCCGCGCGCCCATCTGGCGCGCGCCCTTGGCAAGAGCCTGGGTCAACTGCGCGGGGTCGATATCGCCATCGTCCGGGTCATAAAGACCGCCTTCAAGGTCATGGGTTTCCATGAACGGGTAGCGGTCCTTCATGTCCGAGACCTGCATCATCTCGATATCAAGCCCCTGGTACCGCCCCATTGCCCGCGCGCGTTCGAATTCCATCATGCGTTCTTTGGAATGCGCGAGCCTGATCGACCCGGTGACATGGTAGTTCATCGGGTAATCCACCTCGTCCGCCAGACCGCGATAAAGCCCGAGCGAATAGCGCTGCATGTTCATCACGGCCCATGACGTGCTGAAGGATGGGCAGTTGCCAGCCGCGTGCCATGTCGATCCGGCGGTCAGTTCGTTCTTTTCCAACAGCACACAGTCGGTCCAGCCAGCCTTGGCCAGATGATACAGCGACGAGGTGCCGACAACGCCGCCTCCGATGATGACAACGCGGGCTGTGGTCGGGAAATCGGACATGGGGGTCTCCTCAGTTCCAGGCAAGGCGGACGGCGAGTCCGCCAAAAACGATTGCAGACAGTTTGTTGATCCAACCCGATGCGCGTTGAATCCGGGCGGCGGCCAGACCGGCAAAGCCACCCAGAACGCAGTAGACAGCAAGTTCTCCAAGGGCGAGCAGCGTGCCAAGGATCAGGATTTGCTGCCAGACCGGGCCGATATCGGGGTTAGCGAATTGCGGCAGAAAGGCCAGAACGAAAAGCCCGACCTTCGGGTTCAGGATATTGGTCAGAAAGCCCCGCCGAAACGCGCGCCACGTGTCGCTGCGCCCTTCGCGGCGGGCGGGATCAGACGTGTCGGTCCAGCTGTGATACGCCAGCCAGAGCAGGTAGGCCGCGCCTGCATACCGCAGCGCGTCATAGGCGATGGGATAGGTGATCAGCAGCACCGCAAGCCCGGCAGCGGCAATCACCACGTGACCCATGACGCCCAGTCCGATGCCGCTTGCGGCGGCCATCCCAGATCGCGCTCCGCCGCGCATGCCGCTGGCCAGCGTGAACATCATGTCTGCCCCCGGCGTGATATAGAGAACCAGCGCCGCGCCCATGAAGGTGATATAGGTCCAAAGCGGGATGGACAGGGCCAGATCGATCATCGTTCAGTCCTCGCGCTGTGGGTCATTGGGGTTGATCTCGTAGTAATCCCCCTTGGTTTTGGTATGGATGTGGCCGCGCAGGGTGAGCCCCGTCGGCCCGTCGATCGATCCGGTCGAAAAGCAGATGAAAGGATCGTCCTCGTGATCCCAGAACAGGGCGGACCCGCAGGTTGGGCAGAACCCGCGCCGTGCGTGCTTCGATGACTGATACCATTGAACGGGTCCCCGGATGTCCAGCGCGCCGTCCTCGACATAGGATGACGCCCAGACATGCCCCGATTGCTTGCGGCACTGCGTGCAATGGCAGGCGGCAGGCGCGCCCGGCGTGCCCTTGGCCTCGTAGGTCACCGCGCCACAGAGACAGCTACCCGTGATCATCTCAGGCCCTCCCCGGTGTCGTCGATGTGCCCAGAAGCACGCCGTAAATCACAAAGCACGCCGCCAGCACGCGCCGCACCCAGATGTTGAAGACAGCGCCCAGTGCCGCGCGGCCCAGCCCCGCGCCCAGCAGTGTAAACCCGGTATAACTCAGCGCCGTGATGGTCAGCGCCGTGGGCACGATCACCGCCATCTGCTCCCAGATCGGCACGC
>CAYZAD010000190.1:0-5685 GCA_964476315.1 uncultured Rhodobacterales bacterium | reverse complement strand
TCAGCCAGTGGGGCCATGACTTCCGGCCCGATTATCTGCGCATCGGTGAATTGCGCCGCGCCCTTGACGTGCCGCTGGCCGCCTTTACCGCGACGGCGGATACCGAAACGCAGGAAGAAATCGTCTCGCGCCTGTTCGACGGAACCCCGCCGCGCACTTTTCTGCGCGGCTTCGACCGGCCCAACATCCACCTGATGTTCGCCCCCAAGAACAAACCGCGCCAGCAAATCCTCGAATTTGCGGCTGCGCGCAAGGATCAGTCGGGCATCGTTTATTGCGGCACCCGCGCCAAGACCGAAACGCTGGCACAGGCGCTGAATGCTGAAGGTCATACAGCCTGTTTCTATCACGGCGGGATGGACGCCGAGGACCGCCGCCACGTCGAAGCGCGCTTTGCCACCGAAGACGGCTTGATCGTGGTGGCCACCGTCGCCTTTGGCATGGGGGTGGACAAACCCGATATCCGCTGGGTTGCCCATGCCGATCTGCCGAAATCCATCGAGGCCTATTATCAGGAAATCGGTCGCGCGGGACGGGACGGCGCACCTGCGGAAACCCTGACGCTATATGGTGCGGATGACATCCGCTTGCGGCGGGCGCAGATCGATGAAGGCCTGGCACCCCCTGAACGCCGCCATGCCGATCACGGACGGCTGAATGCCCTGCTTGGCCTCGCGGAGGCGCAGGAGTGCCGTCGCAAGACCCTTCTGGGATATTTCGGCGAAACCGATGTGACCTGCGGCACCTGCGATCTGTGTGACAAACCCGCAGAAACCTTTGACGGAACCGAGGCTGTGCGCAAAGCCCTGTCCGCAGCCCTGAGAACCGGAGAGAGTTTCGGCGCAGGCCACCTGATCGACATCCTGCTTGGCACGAAAACCGAAAAGGTCTTGCAACGAAACCACGACGCACTGCCCACCTTCGGCGTTGGAAAAGAGCTCAAACGCGGTGAATGGCAGGCGGTGTTCCGGCAGATGATGGGGCATGACCTGATGCGCCCCGATGCCGAACGTCACGGTGCCCTCGTCATGACCGAAGCCGCCCGCCCGATCCTGCGCGGTGAGGCAACCCTCACCCTGCGCCGCGACAGCATCGAAGCCGCCAGCGAACGCCGCCCCAAGGTACGCACTTTGGTCAGCGACGAAGACGCGCCGCTCATGTCCGCGCTGAAGGCCAAACGCCGCGCCCTCGCCGAAGAGCAATCGGTTCCGGCCTATGTCATTTTCCCTGACCGCACGCTCATCGAAATGGCCGAGACCCGTCCGGCCACCCTGGATGACATGGCGCGGATCAATGGCGTTGGTGCCAAAAAGCTGGAACGCTACGGGCGCGCCTTTCTCGAGGTGATCGCAGGCGATGTGCCCGCCACGCACCCGGCACGGCGCAAGCTGGCCAGCAAGGGCGCGGGTGGGCTTTACGATGCCCTGCTCGACAGTCAGGCGGCCCTGATGCGCGGCGCATGCGGCACGCTCAAGCCGATGTCCTGCGAGGCGGGACAACTGGCCAAACTCGCTCAGTCCAGACCGCGCGACGCAGACGGCATCGCCCGCATCATCGGCGATCGCCGCGCCGAACGCTTTGCCCAGTCGTTTCTGGACGTCCTGCGCGCGGCGGACTAGATCGCTACCAACTGCCAACGAAAAAAGGTGCTGCCATGCTCGTCGTGATTTCCCCGGCCAAACGGCTTGATTGGTCCGAGCGTGACGTCGAAATGTCCACGCCGGTGTTTCAGGACGATGCGAACCGTCTGGCCAAGACCTCGCGCAACCTGACGCTCGGCAATCTGAAAGCACTGATGGACCTGAGCGATGACCTTGCCAAGCTGAACCGCGACCGGTTCCGCGCCTTCGAGGATGCGCCGTCACGCGATGATCTGCGGCCTGCCGCGCTGGCCTTTGCGGGCGACACGTACCAGGGGCTCGAGGCGCAAACGCTCGACGCCGATGAAATGCGCTGGGCGCAGGATCATCTGCGCATCCTGTCGGGCCTTTACGGCGTGCTCAAACCGCTGGACGGGATCCAAGCCTACCGCCTCGAGATGGGCAGCCGCCTGAAAACCCGGCGGGGTGCAAATCTCTATGACTACTGGCGCGACCAGATTGCGAAGGAACTCAAGCGCGAAGCGGCCGAATTGAACACCGATACGCTGATCAACTGCGCCAGTCAGGAATATTTCGGCGCGGTGCCGCCCAAGGCGCTGGGGCTGCGGATCATCACGCCGGCCTTCATGGAAGACAAGGGCGATGGCAAAGGCCCCAAGATGGTCAGTTTCTTCGCCAAGAAAGCCCGCGGCGCGATGGCGCGTTACGTGGTGCAAAAGCGCCTGACCGATCCTGAAAGCATCCTCGAATTCGACAGCGGCGGCTACGCCTATCGCGCGGATCTGTCAGAGGCGGACAAGCCGGTCTTTGTCAGACCTTACGACGCCAACTGAACCTGCGGACAGTACAGCGCCAGCTTTTCAAGCAGGGCTTGCTTGCGCAACGGTTTGGTCAGGTAGTCGGTCAGCCCGGCCTCAAGGATGGTTTCCCGGTCGCCTTCCATCGCATGTGCGGTGACGGCGATGATGGGCACATGCGGTCCGTCGCCTTCGAGTTCCCGGATTTTGGCCGTCGCTTGCTTGCCATCCATTCCGGGCATCGAGATGTCCATGAAGATCACGTCCGGCCGGTCGTCCTCAAAGGCCCTGACGGCCTCGAACCCGTCATTCGCGGTGCGCAAAACGATATCGAGCGTTCCGACCATCTTGCGAAAGACCATCTGGTTGGTGCGGTTGTCCTCGGCCAAGAGAACATTGGGCAGGTGTGCCGCCGGTTGCGGGGGCGTGACAGGCCGTTCGGGTTTACGGACAGCCGCAATCGACAGGATCGCGTCCATCAACGCGGCGCGCGCGTAGGGGCGTTGCAAGACTTGCGCGCCGCTGATGCCTTGCGCCGCCGCGCTTTTGGGATCGTGCGTCAGACACAGGACAGGCGGTTGCGCGGCCGAGCTTTGTATCGCGTCCAGAAAGGGGGGAAAGGCCGGATCACCCGGTTCCATCCCGATCAGGACAAGGCTGACCCCGTCCAACAGCCCATCATCAAGGGCGCCGGGCGTTTCACACAGGATCGGCCTTGCGCCCAGCGCGCTGACCTGATTGACCAGCGATGCCGTGTCCGTGTGATCGGGCGGTTCGACCACGAGAATGTTGCGCACGTCGCAAGGAAGCGTCAGCGCCTTGGCGTTCTCCGCATCCACCGGCAGGGTCAGGCGAAAGCCAAAGCAACTGCCGACCCCCTGTTCGGATTCGACCCAGACCTCGCCCTCCATCAGTTCGACCAGTCGCCTGGTGATGGCTAGGCCAAGCCCTGTTCCCTCGAATTGGCGGTTGCGGTCGTCTTCGACCTGATTGAATTCGCCGAACACGTGATCCACCTTGTCCGGTGCGATCCCGATCCCGGTGTCTTCGACCGTGATGTGCAGGGTGGTCGCGCCACCGCTGGCCGGAACGCCGACAACCCGCAACAGCACCTCGCCCTCAAGCGTGAATTTCACCGCGTTGCCAAGAATGTTCGTGATGATCTGCCGGATGCGCCCGGGGTCCGCGACAAAGCGGGTGGGCAGGAAGATGTCGTAGTCGATCCTGAGCTTGAGACCCTTGCTGCGCGCGGTCGGCTGAAGCAGCGTCACCACCTCGTGCAGGGTCTTTTCGAGATCGAATGGCGCGGGATGCAACACCAGCTTGTCGGCCTCGATCTTGGAATAGTCGAGCACGTCGTTGATGATCACCAAAAGCGCTTCGCCCGAGTTCTTGATCGTTTCGACAAACAGGCGCTGTTCGCTGTCCAGTTCTGTTTCGGTCAGCAAATCCGCCATTCCGACGACGCCGTTCATCGGGGTCCGGATTTCATGGCTCATATTGGCAAGGAATGCGGATTTGGCGCGGTTGGCGGCTTCGGCCCGGGCGCTCGCGTCGCGCAGGCGCTGCTGGTACCGCACGCTTTCGGTGATGTTCAGTCCAAGGCTCACCACGTCGCCCGACGGGCCGCGCCGGTCGAACACGCGGATGTGCTGACCGTTCCAGAGTTCAAGCTCCATCGGTTCGGGCACGTCCTGTTGCCAGCGGTGCTGCATGCGCGCGCGCCAGTCCGCCGGGGGTTCGCGACCGATATTGACGATGCCTTCTTCTGTCAGCAGTTGCAGAATGCGTGGATAGGTGATGCCCGGCTGCACCTCTTCCAGCCCGTCAAAAATTGCCAGATACGACCGGTTTGCGACGATCATCCGATTGTCACAGTCGAAAAAGGCAAACCCGTCCTGGATGGTTTCGATCGAATGCCACAACCGGCGTTCTGCGATCTGGATCTTTTCGTTGGCGACACCCAGTTCAGTGCGGACGCGCTTGTTCTCGCCGCGCACCATGGCCACCTCGGCGCGGGTTTCCACGATTTCCTCGGACAGTTGCTGGGCATGGTTCCCCAGCTTTCGATTGGCCGCAAAAAGTTCGGCTTGCTTGAGTTCGAGAAGGCGTTCCGCAGCCAAGCGCGCGCGGCGTTCTTGCGCCAGTTTGTTGGCCAGACTCATCCAGATCTCCGTCACCGTCGCCGGTAACTTTCCCGGATCATGGTGAAAAAGACATTAACCCGGCAGATGCCTTGCTGCCGGGTTTGAAATACAACCTATGCGGTTACCCATGGATAACCCTGCCTCATTTTTAAGCGCCTACAAACGCTCAATCGCCAGCGCAATGCCCTGCCCGCCGCCGATACACATGGTGATGAGCGCCGTCTTGCCGCCGATGCGTTCAAGTTCGTAAAGCGCCTTGATGGTGATGATCGCGCCGGTTGCCCCAACGGGGTGGCCCAGCGCGATGGCCCCGCCATTCGGGTTCACCTTCGCAGGATCAAGGCCCAGCCCCTTGTTCACGGCCAGCGCCTGCGCGGCGAAGGCCTCGTTCGATTCGATCACGTCGAAATCAGAGACCGACAGCCCTGTGCGTTTCAGCAGGTTTTCCACCGCAGGCACCGGGCCAATGCCCATCACCTCGGGCCGCACCCCGGCATGAGCGTATCCCAGGATGCGCGCCTTTGGTGTCAGACCGGCCCGTTGCGCGGCGCCCGCCGTGGCCAGCACCATGGCCGCCGCACCGTCATTGATGCCAGAAGCATTGCCCGCCGTGACCGTGCCGTCCTTCTGGAACACGGTGCGCAGCCCGGCCAGCGCCTCCATCGTTGTTGCCTTGGGGTGTTCGTCGGTGTCGAACGCCACCGTGTCGCGCTTTTTACGCACGTCGACCGGCACGATCTGGCTTGCAAAACGCCCGTCGCGGATCGCGGTCGCGGCGCGTTCCTGGCTGGTCAGCGCGAACTGGTCCTGCGCGTCGCGGGTGATGTCATGTTCCGCCGCCACGTTTTCCGCAGTGACCCCCATGTGCCCGGTGCCGAACGGGCAGTTCAACGCCCCCAACATCATGTCGAGCGTGCGGATATCGCCCATCTTGGCGCCCCAGCGCTGATCCGGCACCACAAAGGGAGAGCGGCTCATGGATTCCGCCCCACCGGCCAGCGCGAAATCGGCATCTCCCAGCATCAGCGACTGGACCGCCGACACAATCGCCTGCGCCCCCGACCCGCAGAGGCGGTTCACGTTCATCGCTGGCGTGGTGTCGGGGATGCCCGCCTGCATCGCCGCCACACGCGACAGGTA
>CAYZAD010000189.1:0-5699 GCA_964476315.1 uncultured Rhodobacterales bacterium | reverse complement strand
CTTCGAATTCCGCAGCCAAAGCTTCGACCTGCGGCAAGACCTGGTGGGCCAGCCGAAGCAGACGCATCCCCGCGGCCGACAGCTTCATCGGCTTGGAGCGGCGCACGAAGAGTTCGACGCCGGCCTGGTCTTCGAGGGCCTTGATCTGGTGGCTCAACGCGGATTGCGTGATGTTCAACTGATCCGCAGCACGGGCCACACCGCCATAGTCGTGAATGGCTTTGATCGTGCGCAGATGCCGAAATTCGATGTGCATTATCGATTCACTTCATGTCTGTGATGAGTTTTATGAGTTTGTCTCACAATGAGATGCGTGCGACAAGGGGCCACCGCAAGAGGACAGATCATGCAAACACCTGCCGTTTCGTTCGAATTCTTTCCGCCCCAATCGCTGGAAGCGTCTTTTCGGCTGTGGGACACGGTGCAGGCGCTCGCACCGCTGAACCCGCGTTTTGTCTCCGTCACCTACGGGGCCGGTGGCACGACCCGGGACCTGACCCGCGACGCGGTGGCGACACTGCACAAATCAAGCGGCTTGCCTGTCGCGGCGCACCTGACCTGTGTCAACGCCACCCGCGCAGAGACGCTGGGCATCGCCAAGGAGTTCGCAAAGGCCGGTGTGACCGACATCGTGGCGCTGCGCGGCGATCCTCCCAAGGGCACCAGCCGGTTCACACCGCATCCGGAGGGGTTTGCCTCCAGCGTCGAACTGATCGAGGCGCTGGCGGATACCAGCGATTTCACCATTCGCGTGGGGGCCTATCCCGACACGCACCCGGAAGCCGCCGATGCCGGTGCCGACGTCGCCTATCTGAAGCGCAAGTTCGAGGCGGGCGCGTCCGAAGCCCTGACCCAGTTCTTTTTTGAAGCCGACACGTTCTTCCGGTTTCGCGATGCCTGCGAAAAGGCCGGGATCGACAAGCCGATCACGCCGGGCATCCTTCCGATCGAGAACTGGCAGGGTGCGGTGCGCTTTGCCAAACGCTGTGGCGCGCATATCCCCGCCTGGGTTGTCGATGCGTTCGAAAAAGCCGAGCGTGATGGGCGGGAAGACCTGCTTGCGACGGCCATCTGCACCGAACTGTGTTCAGACCTTCTGGAAGGCGGCGTGGACAGCCTGCACTTCTACACGCTGAACCGCCCGGACCTGACGCGCGATGTCTGCCATGCGCTGGGGGTGACGCCGACGGTGGATCTCAGGAACGTGGCCTAGGGCGGCGTGCCGCCAAGCGCCTTGGTCAGCTCTGCCGCGGCCGTTTTGACCGAGGCCGCAAGCGCGTCGATCCGGCTGTCGGGAATGCGCGCCGACGGGCCAGAGATCGACACACCGGCGACCGGTTCGCTGTGCATGTCAAAGACGGGGGCCGCGATACAGCGCATCCCGGGGTTCTTTTCTTCCTTGTCAAAGGCATAGCCCCGCCGACGGGTGTCTTCCAGATCGGCGGCGAGGGCTTCGGCCGTGAGCAGGGTTTCGTCCGTGAAACGCGGCAGCTTGTGGGTGCGGATGATCGCCGCCACCTCTGCATCCGGCAATTGCGCCAACAGGGCCTTGCCGATGCCCGACGCGTGCATGGGCGACATTGCGCCCGGCGGAAAGAAAGCCCGGATGTTGTGATGTGTCTCGACCTGGCTCAGGAACAGGACCTGGCCGTCGCGCATGACGCCAAGGTTCGCCGTTTCTTCGGTGTCTTGCATCAGCGCCCGCAAAAAGGGGCGTGCCCGTTCCACCAGAGACGTGCGCCGCAGAAAGCGCGAGCCGATGTGAAACGCACCGGCCCCGATATGCCATGTCTGGGCGACAGGATCGAAATCCACCATGCCACGGGCCTCGAACGTATAGAGCACGCGGTACACGGTTGCAGGTGATTGCTTGAGGTCTTCGGCCAGATCGCTCAGCGTGGCACCGCCCCGTTCACCGAGCCGTTCAAGGATGACCAGCGCCCGATCCAGAGATTTGATCTTGTTCTGCGCACTGGTGTCGCCCCACGCCCGGGGCCGCCCGCGCGCACGGCGTTCGGGGGGGCCGTCCATGCTCATGATTGTCTCGATACAAAAAACATTTTTACATTGTGAAAAATTCAGAGTTGATATGCAAGCCGGGTTCGCACGAGGAACGGGGGCTGCGGCATGAAAATTGTCATCAACGGATTTGGCCGGATCGGCCGGGTCATCCTGCGCCAGATCCTGACCGATCCGTCGCATGCCGATATCGAGGTCGTGGCGATCAATGATATCGCCCCGCCCGAAACCTGCTGCTACCTGTTCAAATATGACAGCGTCTTTGGCCCGCTGCCCGGTGGTGCGGAGCTCAAACATGGCGCGCTGCATGCCGGGGGGCGCGTGATCCCGGTGCGGACCGGATCCTCGATTGCCGACCTGCCGCTTGACGGTGTGGATCTGCTGCTTGATTGCACGGGCGCACTGAAATCCCGCGACGCCGCGGACGCCGCACTGGCTGCGGGCGCAGGGGCCGTTCTGATCTCGGGCCCGTCCGAGATTGCCGACGTGACAGTGGTTCTGGGTGCCAACGAGACCGAAATCGGGTCGGCCCGGATCGTGTCGAACGCGTCCTGTACGACAAATGCCGTTGCGCCCCTGCTGCGCGCGCTCGACACCCGGTTCGGGCTGATCCAGGGCCATATGACCACCGTGCACTGCTATACCGGCAGCCAGCCGATGGTTGACGCGCCGCGCGGACCGGACCTTGCCCGCAACCGTGCCGGGGCGGTCAGCATGGTGCCCACCACGACCAGCGCCGCACGATTGATCGACCGCGTGCTGCCGCACCTTGCCGGAAAGGTGACCGGCGCGGCCATCCGGGTTCCCGCGATCAGCGTGTCTGCGGTGGATCTGGTGGTGCGGTTGAAGACCCCGCCCGCGGATGCCGGTCATGCCCTGCGCGCCATCGCTCTGGATCACCCGGTGCTTGGGGTCGTCGAAGACGCCTGCGTGTCCGTGGACCTGCGCGCGCGCACGGAGTCGCTGGTCATCGCCCCGAATGAAACGCTGACGACGGGCGATCAGATGCGCATTTTCGGGTGGTATGACAATGAATGGGGGTTCTCGGCGCGCATGCTGGATGTCGCGCGAAGGATGCACGCACGCGGCAAATGATTCGGGATCATTGCCAGATCATCGGATTTGACCTCTAATACGCTTCAACGGTCCCGGCACGACAGCCATACAGAGACCCTCGGAGCAGATGATGACCACGCAAGCCGACATATTGGTCGACGACGGCGTTGCCCATATCGCGCTGAACGCCGGACGGGCCGCACGCCTGAGCCAGAGCATCATCCGGCAAATCGACACCGCATTGGCGACGGTCCGCGCGGATGACACCGTCGACATCGTGGTTCTGAGCGGGAAAAGCGGATTTCCGTCGGGCCTGACCGAACCGCAGGCCGGTGGCGACGACCCCGACAACACCCTGTCGCGGCTCTGCCGCACGATCGAAACCTTTCCCAAGCCCGTGGTCACAGTGCTGACCGGCAGCGTGATTGGCGGCGGGGCAGAGCTTGCCCTGGCCTGTCACTACCGCATCGCACAGAGCGAGACGCGCATCGGCTTTCCGCATGTGCGTCTGGGGCTGATCCCGCATGCCGGTGCGACGCAACGCCTGCCCCGCCTTGTCGGTGCAGAGGCAACGCTGGAACTTTTGCTGGGCGGGCATATCCTGCCGATGACGAGCCCCATGCTGACCGGCCTTTTGGACCATGTCTTCGACACCAACCCCTTCGAGGCGGTGATCGCGTTCACGCAGGCACTGCGGGCCAAAGGCGCAACGCCGCGTCCGACAGAAGAGATCCGATCCGGGTTTGCAAATGCGCAGGGCTTTCTTGCGGCCTTGGCCAAAGCCAAGACCAAATTCGAGGCGTCACATGTCAGTGCGGTCTCGCATATCCTGTCCGCCGTGGAGGCGGCGCTTGTCTTGCCGATGGACGCAGGCCTTGCCTTTGAAGACGCGGCTTTCGAAGACTGCTGCGAAGCCCCGGATGCCCATGCGCTGACGCATCTCTTTCATGCCGAAAACTCTGCCGCCGCGCGCGCACGGCGCAGCGACCTGCCGCAGATCACCACCCTTGCCGTGCTGGGCGGCGGCCCCTTCGCCAGCCAGATCGTTGCCGCCGCTCTTGACGCGGGGCTGCATGTGAACTGGGCGATCAAGGACGCCGCACAACAGCGCGACAGCGTTGGCCGTGTGCGGGCCATGTTGCAGGACGGCGTGACCAAAGGCCGGATCACCGCAGCACAGGCCGAGCAATACAGCAATGCCCTGCGCCTTGGCGACGCCGCCGAGATGACAGGCGATGCCGATCTCGCCCTGCGTGCCGCGCAGGGCCAGCGGAATCTGCACCTGCCGCCAGAGCTTCTGGTGGCGCATTGCCTGCCCGGCACGGATCCGCGCCTGTCGCTGCGTCTTGGTCCGGCGCAGATGCACCCCCGGCTGGCCGAAATCGTGCTTGGCCCGGAAAGCCGGAACACGGATGTGCAAACCGTCCTCGCCCTGGCACGGCGTTTGACCCTTTTGCCGATTGTGCAGCGATCTGCGGATGACTGCCTGTCAGACCGCCTGCGCCGCGCACAGTGGCGCGCTGCGGATGCGCTGGTCGATCTGGGCCAATCGCCTTACGCGATCGACGCAGCCCTGCGCGATTGGGGGATGGAGACGCCCCCCTACAGGGCCGCCGACCTTGCCGGTCTTGGCACGGTCGCCCGTCAGGAACGCCACGCCTCGGGCAGCAACTGGTCGGGTGTTCTGATGCAACAGGGGCGGATGACCGTCGACGGGTCCGGCGGGTTCTATCTTGCCTTGGACGAGGGGCACGTCGTGGAGGACAAAGCCGTCCCCGGCCTCCTCGACGCGCTACGGACGCCGCAACCGGCCCTGCACAAATCGGCGATCACCCGCCTGATGCTGGGTGCCCTTGCGAACGAAGCCGTCCGCGCCGTGCTGGACGGATCCGTGGATCGGGCCTCGGATGTGGATGTCGTTTCTGTCCTCGCGGGATTGGTGCCGCGCTGGCGGGGCGGTCTGCTTCATGCGGCCCATGCCGGGGGCCTGCTGCAAATCACCCGCGCGATGACCGATCTGGGCCATCCGGACACGGACTTCTGGACACCGCACCCGGTGTTTGCAGACCTGATCAAGAACGGTGTTGGTTTCGATAGCCTGCAAAGCACCGCATCCCGGTGACGGGTCAGCTGTAGAAGATGCCCAGGATCACCAGCATCAGCCCGAAGACGGACACAAAGAGCGACCCGAGGTTGATCGGCACGACCTGCTTGACCTCTTCGCGCAGCGCCTCGTCGCCCAACTTGGCCCGGCGCGCCTTGGCCACGCGCAGGATGCAGTAGACCAGACCGACAAGCCCCAGAAACGACAGCGTCGCACCCGCCCAAATCAGTATATCCATTGCATCCGCTCCTGCCATCCTGTCCATGGGGGCGGTAATTCATCCCCTGCCACGAGACAAGCCCTTGAAGGCCTTGGCGCTCGCCGCTACCACAGCGTCACAGCTTGAAGGAGCCCCCGATGGACGACAGCGCAATCGAAGCCAACTACCGCGTCACCGCTGATGAACTGCGCCAGTTCATCGAACGGTTCGAACGTCTGGAGATGGAAAAGAAAGACATCGCGGACCAGCAGAAAGAGGTCATGGCCGAAGCCAAGGCCCGGGGCTATGACACCAAGGTCA
>CAYZAD010000188.1:0-5728 GCA_964476315.1 uncultured Rhodobacterales bacterium | reverse complement strand
CGACCGCGTTCCAGCAGGTGTTGGTCAGACCGTCGGCGAACCATTCGTAGAGGTCGTTGCCCTTGTCGAACAGCGCCTTGCTGGGTTTCTGGTCCCAGTCAATCGCCTCGGCAGCCTGCATCCAGAACCCCTCGGGGTCGGACTTCCAGCCCTCGTAAACCTCTTGATACCCCATCCTGAACTCCTCCGTATCTTGGTCGCTTTCGGGCGTACGGCGCGGGCGGCGTTGCGGCAAGTCTCTGGATGCGGCGCGCGGCAGAAGGCCGCAAAAACTTTGCAGAATTCGCAGGTTGCGCTTGCAAATTTTTGCAAAGCCATCGCTATTATGCAGTTTGATCCGGCGGACAGACGGTTTTTGCAAAGTTGCAAATGTTTGACTGCAAACCCATGGGCAGACCTGAGTCGCGGCGGGCGGATCGGTTCGGGTGTTTTCCGGTTACGCTGCGGCGCGGCACTGTCGGCCCCATGGGCAGATCCTCAAAGCTGATCCCGCGGGGTTGCCAACAGCCCCAGACGCCGCGCGGCCTGCATGGACAACAGACCGCTGGGCAATCCCTGGCCGGCTTGATAGCGCCGGATGGCAAGCCGGGTCGGCACGTCCATCACGCCGGTGATTGCACCGCGATAGAGACCGCGCGCATCGAGGGCGCGTTGCAGGGTTTCGATGAATGTGGGGGTCAGAACGTCGGGGCAGGGCGTTTCGAATATCAGTTCCTCGCGCGCCTTCACGATTTCCTGCAGGGTCTCCGTTTGAAACCGGCCCGGTATGCGCACGGTGCCCGCGTCGGTCACTTGCGCAGGTGCGATTTCGGTCTGGCGTGTGACGGTCCGAAGCTCTGCCGGAGAGACGTCGCGCACCCAGCAACTGTCAGGCGAGACACCGGGGGGCGGCGGGATTTGGGCGGATGCAAAATCCGGGACGGGGGGCGCGCCATCGTCAAGAGAGGGCGGCGTGCCGCATCCGGCCAGCAGGCTGGCAAAGGCCATGGCCCATACGGCCCGGATCACTGTCTGGGGACGGGTCAAGACTGTACTGCGCCTGTTGCCTGCTTCTTTATGGCGGCAGCTTAGCCTGTTTGCGGGGCTGGCGAAAGCGCCTGCGCATCCTGGGGCGGTTGGGGCGTGTTTTCCGTGGCCAGAAGCTGATCCAGCAGGGGAGAGATATCTTCGATCTCTTCCGCGATCACGTGGATCACGTCGCCATCGTTCTGGATGCGGCCCGTCACCCGCAGCATCCGCCCGGCAATCACGGCGCGGCGGAACCGTTCATACATCTTGCGCCAGACGATGATGTTCACCGCGCCGGTTTCGTCTTCGAGCGTGAGGAAGATCACGCCCTTGGCGGTGCCCGGCCGTTGCCGCAGGATGACCAGCCCGGCCACCGCCACCCGCGCGCCATTGGGCGGCAGGCGCAACTGATCTGCGGTCAGGCAGGAGGGCGGGCGCGGCCAGTCGGTTCGTGCGGGGGCGGCATAGATATTTCGCATGAGAACAAAAATAGAACATTTGCGAGATCCCGCAAGTCGGATCTTTGTGACAGGCGGTGAACAGCCAAGCGCCGCCAGCCGCGCCCAAGACGGTCTTGTCACGCGGTCTCTGGATTGTCGCGCGTTTCAGCGCCCGGGTGACGCGACCGTGAGGCATGCAAGAACAATCTGTGCCGAAATCAACGCCAGCGCGTGGAAAAGGGGCTGGCAGCGGGCGCCATGCGGGACTACCTATGGCGCTGATCAAAAGACGGAGTGCGGTGACATGGCAAAGATCACGTATATTGAGCATGGCGGCAAGGAACATGTCGTGGAAGTGGCAAACGGTTTGACCGTGATGGAAGGCGCGCGGGACAACGGCATCCCGGGGATCGAGGCCGATTGCGGCGGGGCCTGCGCCTGTTCGACCTGTCACGTCTACGTGCATCCCGACTGGGTCGGCAAATTGCCCGCGAAGGAAGACATGGAAGAAGACATGCTTGATTTCGCCTATGAACCCGATGCCGAACGCTCGCGTCTGACATGCCAGATCAAGGTGACGGACGCCCTGGACGGTCTTGTCGTGCAAATGCCGGAAAAGCAGATCTGATGTCCCGGGTGGCGCCGCGACGCGTGACGCGCCCGTGGCGCCGTTTGGCCCGCGGCGCCTGTGTTGCGTCGCTTTGCGTGGCAGCGGCGCAGGCGTCGGCGCAGGACATCGTGTCGGCCGCTTATGACGGGCCGACCACGCGCTATCCGCATGCGGTTCTGGGCGATGATGTCGAATACACGACCCTGATCGTGCGCCTTTCCGACGGGACGCAAAGCGCGGCCACCTGGCCGGACGGGATGGTGTTCGAGGATATTGCGCCGCGTGTTGCCGATCTGGATGGTGACGGCGTGTCCGAGGTGATCACCATCGAAAGCTCTGACACCCAAGGGGCGCGGCTGGGCATCTGGGGGGTGCAGGACGGGCGACTGGTTCAGCGGGCCGCGACACCCCATATCGGGACGCGCTTTCGCTGGCTGGCCCCGGTGGCTTGGGAAGACCTCGATGGCGACGGGGTGGTCGAGCTGGCCTATATCGACCGTCCGCATCTTGCCAAGACCTTGCGCGTCTGGCGCTATCAAACCGATCCCACCGGCGATGCGCGCCTGACCGAGGTGGCGACGATGCGCGGTTTGACCAATCACCGTATCGGGTGGGATTACATCGCGGGCGGCACGCGCGATTGCGGTGAGGGCCCGGAAATGATCCTGGCGGATGGCGAATGGCGGTCTATCGTGGCGGTCCGTTTTGATGGCACAACGCTGTCGCGCCGCGATCTTGGCCCCTACAGCGCCGCCGCCCTGAGCGCCGCCACGACCTGCTGATTGGCTTGCGCGCGCTGGTGACCGTGACGGGTCAGCGTTCCGGAGCAAGCGCCTGAGCAAAGGACAAGAGTTGTTTCTTGTCGGGATCCCACAAATGCAGGCGCGCGGTTTGCAGGCTTTCGCGGATCGTCATGCGGTTGCTTACGGCCAGTTCGCCGTGATCCCTGAGAACCTCGGGCAGGCGATAGAACGGAATGCGGCTTTGCAGGTGGTGCACATGGTGGATGCCGATATTGCCGCTGGCCCATTGCAGGATGCCGGGCAAGACGTAGTGCGAGCTGCCTTGCAGTGCCGCTTCGTGCAACTGCCAGTCATCCTCGGCTTCCCAATGCGTGTCTTCGAACTGATGCTGGACGTAGAACAGCCACATCCCGGCCGTTGCGGCGAGCAGGGTGGTCGGCAGGAAGATCAGCAGGATCGGCATGATGCCACCGAAATAGAGGATCAGGCCAAGGGCCACGAGGATCCCGGCATTGGTGGCCATGGCGCTGAACCAGTATTTCGCCTTGTCCGGGAAACACACGGGCACCCGGTTTTCGAGCAGGAAAAGATATCCGGGGCCAAGTCCGAACAGGACGATGGGGTTGCGATAGAGCCGGTACATCAACCGGCCCCGAGGTGTCAGGGCACGGTATTCGTCAACCGTCAGCGTGTGAATGTCACCAATGCCGCGCCGGTGCAGGTTGCCGGTCGTGCCGTGGTGGATGGCGTGCGACTGCCGCCACACGTCATAGGGTGTCAGGGTCAGAACGCCCAGCACCCGGCCCACCCAGTCGCTGACGGTCCGGCTGGCAAAGAACGACCCGTGGCCGCAATCATGCTGGATGATGAAGAGCCTGAGGAGGAAGGCCCCGTTCACCAGCGCGATGGCGAAGGTCAGCCAGTAACTGATGTCGAGAGACCACCAGGCCAGCGCCCACAGAATGACGAAGGGGCCAATGGTGACACCCACTTCGTACCAGCTGCGCCAGGTGTTCGGTTGGCGGTAATTGGAGAGGATTTTTACCCACTCTTGCGCGGAACGGGAGCCCGGGTGCGACTGCGACGCGCCAGATGTGTTGGTCATATGCCTGCTTCGTTTTGTTATCGGACCCCTTCATAGGCGAAGAATGGCCGTTGCGATACGGTTCAAAGCCGTGTGCGGCAATATGGTTTGATGTGAGGCCACACGACGCCAAGGCCGGACGGCGGCATGCGGGCGCATGTCCGTGATGCGAGGGTCGGCAAAGACGTGGAAAACGCCGGTCAGGCCGGCGCGGTGGCGGCGGCCTAAAGCTGCTCCATGACCTCGTCGGAGGCTTCGAAATTCGTGGTCACGCGCTGCACGTCATCATCGTCTTCCAACGCATCGACAAGGCGCATCAACGACTGCATGCCTTCGAGGTCAAGTTCGGTCGTGGTGGTCGGCTTCCAGACCAGCTTGGTCGATTCCGATTCGCCCAGTTCCTTTTCAAGCGCGTTCGACACGTCGTTCAGATCCGTGTCGGCGCACCAGATGACGTGGCCGTCCTCGCTTGATTCGACATCCTCTGCGCCCGCTTCGATTGCGGCCATCATGACGGTGTCGGCATCGCCCACTTCGGCGGGGTAGGTCACTTCGCCCTTGCGTTCGAACATGAACCCGACAGACCCGGTTTCGCCAAGGTTGCCGCCGTTCTTGGTGAAGGTGGAGCGCACCGTGGACGCCGTGCGGTTGCGGTTGTCGGTCATGGCCTCGACAATCACTGCAACGCCGTTCGGGCCATAGCCTTCGTAGCGGATTTCTTCGTAATCATCGCCCTCGCCGCCGGATGCCTTCTTGATGGCGCGTTCGATGTTGTCCTTGGGCATCGACTGTGCGCGTGCTTCTTTCACAGCGAGGCGCAGGCGCGGGTTCTTGTCGGGATCGGGGTCGCCCATCTTGGCGGCCACGGTGATTTCCTTGGACAGTTTCGAGAACAGCTTTGCGCGCAGCTTGTCCTGGCGTCCCTTGCGGTGCTGGATGTTTGCCCATTTGGAATGGCCGGCCATGACGACTCTCCCGTAAGTCTTCGGATGCAGTGATTTCGCGGGTGTTTAGCGCAGAAGCGTGGGCAGGAACAAGTGGCGCATTTTGGAGGTTTGCGCGGCTTGAGCCGCAGGCTATGAGAGACGTCATGAAACGTTTTCTGATCCTTCAGTTGCGCCCCGAGGTGGAGGCGAGCGACGGCGAGTATGCCGCTTTTCTGGCCAAGGGGGGACTGGAGGACAGCGATGTGCATCGGGTGTGTCTGGACCGCGAGCCTTTGCCCGACGGTTTGCAGCTTTGTGATTATGCCGGGGTGATCGTGGGCGGTGGTCCGGGCTGCGTTTCGGATGATCCGGCCACCAAAGACCCGGTCGAGGCGCGGATCGAGGCCGAGATCCTGTCGCTCATGCCGGAAATCACGGAGCGCGACGTGCCGTTCCTGGGCTGTTGTTACGGGATCGGAATTCTGGGCCATCACCTTGGGGCCGAGGTGTCCAAGCGCCGCTATGGCGAACCTGTCGGGCCGGTATCCTGTTCGGTGGTGGGGGAGGATCCGCTTCTGCAGGGGCTTCCGGAGACGTTCGATGCGTTTGTCGGCCACAAGGAAGCGGTGCAGGACCTGCCGGACGGCTGCGTGCATCTGTTGGCCTCAGACCCGTGCCCCTACCAGATGATCCGTTACGGCGAAAACGTCTATGCCACGCAGTTCCATCCCGAAGCGGATGGCGACGTGTTCGAGGCCCGCATCAAGACTTACAGGCACCGCGGCTATTTCGACCCCGACGCGGCAGAAGAGCTGATCGCGACCTGCCAGGCGGCGGACGTGACCGTCCCGGTCGAGATCCTGCGCCGGTTCGTGGCGCGCTACCGCTAGGCGGTTTCGAAACCGCCTTGAAAGAGG
>CAYZAD010000187.1:0-5743 GCA_964476315.1 uncultured Rhodobacterales bacterium | reverse complement strand
CCCGTCTCAGGCAGGAATTATGAGGTTCCCCTCACCCACCGTCTCGGACGAAAAGCACAGACCGCACGACGAATCGCGCTTATGTGCTTGGGCGGTGGGGTACAATGCGCTGACCGGTTTTCCAAGTCCCTTTGTGAGCGACCGCAGATCTTAAGGCCGACAGCGTTCTCCTAAGTGCTGGACTCAGGCAGATTGACCCCCCGTCGTCTTCATCGCAAGGTGCCCCGGAGCAGCGACAAGAGCCAAGACATGTGCGCCAAAAAGCACCAAAAGAACATCCTATTCATCAGCTTCTGCGACGCGGTTGCCTTCTGGAAATATAAGACACTGTTCGGCGAAGAACTTCAGACGCCAAACCTCGACCGGATTTGTGCGCAGTCCACAGCATTTCACGCCGCTTATACCCAAGTAACGATGTGCAGCCCCGCGCGCGCCAGTTTCATGTCCGGCAAATCACCGCTCGTGACAGGCATCACTAGCACCGACAAAAGTTACTTTGACACCATTCCACCGGAAGAGCTCTGGCCCTACACGCTGAAATCTAACGGTTATTTCAACTCGTCCGGCGGAAAGGTCATGCTTGGCTACGGCCCCCTGCCCAAGGATATCCATGAGACACTGTTCTCGGACCGGCGCAGGCGTTTCAACATGTTCAGGCGCAAACGCTTTGTTGATCTTGATGACCCACCCGATGCCATTCGTCGAAAAAGCTTCGGAGGCTTCCGTGGCGGTGAAGGAACACTCGATGAAGCGGACGACGTTCACTTTTACGACCACCAGGTGGCTGACTCCGCCCTCACTTTCTTAGACAAGTACAAGAAACCTCAGCCCTTCTATCGGGAGGTTGGCTTCTCGGGGCCGCATGGACCCTGGACGACCCCAGCACGGTTCAAGGAGATGTGCTCTTTCAGGAACATTCGCAAACCTGCAGAGTGGGAAGAGGGCTTCGATACGTCCCAGTACATGGACGTTCAAGCGCCCGAAAACATGGACAGCAGCAAAAGGAAGTACTGGAAGAAGAGCGTCCGCAACTACTTCTCCGCCCTCACTCACGCGGACCACCATTTGGGACGCGTGTGGGACGCCCTCAAGGCCTCGCGGCACGCCAAGAACACAATGGTGGTGATCCTCTCCGATCACGGTCTGCATTTGGGCGAACGGAACCGCTTTAGAAAGCACACTCTATGGGAGCAGGTCGCGAATGTACCCCTGATTATCCATGATCCGGACAAGCCACAGGCCAAAGTTGTGACCGACCCCGTAGGTCTGATCGATGTTGGTCCAACTGTCCTAGATTATCTGGATATGCCTCCGATCCCGAATGCGCCGGGGCGCTCACTGCGCGCACAGATCGATGGCGCGCAAGTCCCCGACAGGGCAATACCGACATTCATGGACGACAGCGCTGCGATCCGGAAAGGACGATATAGGTTCATTCAGTACGGGGACGGCACCACAGCTCTATATGATCTCGAAGGTGACTGGTGGCAGACCAAAAACTTGGGCCCTAGACATCCGGACTATGAAGAAATGCGAGAGGCGCATCAGGCTTGTTGCAGAGCCTATCGACAGGCCAACACTGTTCAGTGAGCATGACCGGGGCTTCTGAGCGTCGATGACTGCAGTTTCCTTAAGAGCCATCGACGCCCGTATTCCGTGACTGGATAATGAAATAGCGACGGGGGTTGCGGGCCAACTTCGCGAAACTCAACCCATCGTTGCCGCCGCTCCTTGTATGGGTTCCAAGACCCCTTAGATGAACGACAAGCCATCAAAGGGTTTCGGGGAGCATCGGGAGAATGAACAGCATTATCGTCGCCACAGACCTGTCAGAGCGGTCCCGGCAGGCTGTCCGCCGGGCCGTCATGCTGGCGGCAGCTGCGGACGCCAAGTTGACAGTTGTACATGTGGTGGACGAGTCCATTCCTGATGCGATCTGCAAACAGCTTCAGATCGGGGCCAAGACCCTGCTGTCCGAACAGATTGACGAAGATGCAGCCGGGCAGGACGTCTCTGCTGAAATACAGGTGATCATCGGCGATGCGAAAGGTGAAATCAGCAGTTTCGCCGGCCAGTCGGATGCGGACCTTCTGGTCGTGGGGTTGCACCGTCGGCGGGCATTTCTGGATCAGATCAGGGAAACCACCATGGAGCACCTTGTGCGCTCCAGCGAGATGCCGGTGCTGCTTGTTGCAAGTCCAGCGGAGGATACCTACCGCAAGGTGCTGTGCGGCGTTGCCTTGTCAGACGTCTGCGCCAAGGCGTTGCACAAGGTGCCTCTGGTTGCGCCGGAGGCAGAGTTGACCCTGTTTCATGCGCACGAAATCTCGTTCGGGAATGAGGCCAGACGTGATTACGAAACCTGGACAGCCGTGCATCCCCTGCCCCCAAACCTGCCAGCACCCGTCTTCGTGGAGGGCAAACCGACTGACGCTCTGGAGGACATGATGAAGGACGCTGAATATGATCTGCTTGCCATCGGTGGTCATACCCGCAAAGCGGCAGGCCGCTACATTCTTGGCAAGTTCGCCTCGATCCTCATTCGCAATCCGCCCTGCGATCTGCTGATCGCGAAGTAAGGCGAGACTTTCGAGAACCCAAAAGAAAAGGGGCACCAAATCCGGTGCCCCTTTTCCTTACTCTGTCGCTGAAAATCAGCCTTCAGCGGCCATCGCATCATCAACGGCGATGGAGATACCCGGGCCCATGGTGGAGCTCAGATTGATCTTCTTCATGTACGTGCCTTTGGAGCCTGTCGGCTTGGCCTTGGCCACCGCACCAACAAAGGCGCGCACGTTCTCGACCAGCTTGCCTTCGTCGAAGGACAGTTTGCCGATGCCCGCGTGGACAACGCCACCTTTCTCGGCCTTGAACTGAACTTCACCACCCTTGGCGGCTTTCACGGCATCCGCCACATCCATGGTCACCGTGCCCACCTTGGGGTTCGGCATCAGGTTGCGGGGTCCCAGCACCTTACCCAGACGGCCGACGATCGGCATCATGTCAGGTGTTGCGATGCAGCGGTCAAAATCAATCTTGCCGGACTGAACGGTTTCCATCAGGTCCTCTGCACCAACGATATCAGCGCCAGCGGCCTGAGCTTCCTCGGCCTTGGGGCCACGGGCAAAGACAGCAACGCGCATGGTCTTGCCGGTGCCGTTGGGCAGGCCGACAACGCCGCGCACCATCTGGTCGGCGTGACGGGGATCGACCCCAAGGTTCATCGCAACTTCGAGTGTCTCGTCAAACTTGACGTTGGAGTTACCCTTGATCAGCGCGATGGCTTCTTCAACGGTGACATCCTCTTTGCCTGCGAATGCTTCGCGTGCGGCAGTGGTACGTTTTCCAAGCTTTGCCATCTTACTTCACCTCGATGCCCATGGACCGGGCAGAGCCCAGGATGATCTGCATTGCGCCTTCAACGTCATTCGCGTTGAGGTCCTTCATCTTGGCTTCCGCAATCTCGCGCACCTGCGCAACGGTCACGCTGGCCACGGTTTCACGACCCGGGTTCTCGGCACCACGCGGACGGTTCCGCTTGCCCACCGGCTTCAGACCAGCGGCCTTCTTGAGGTAGTACGACGCGGGCGGCGTCTTGATGTTCATGGTGAAAGATTTGTCCTGGTAGTAGACAATCTCTGTCGGGCAGGGCGCGCCCTGCTCCATGTCCTGCGTCTTGGCGTTGAACGCCTTGCAGAATTCCATGATGTTGATGCCGCGCTGACCCAGCGCAGGGCCCACGGGCGGGCTTGGGTTGGCTTTGCCTGCAGGGATCTGCAGCTTCATCTTGCCAGCAAGTTTCTTGGCCATCTGGCCTCTCCTTTTCCAACGGCCGCAACACGCGTGTCACAGCCTCATGTGTTGTGTGGTGCGGTCCGGACATCGCGATGCCCTCGCCTCCCACAGAGGTGCCGCCACTGGCGACAGGCGTGCGCGATACACCCTCCCCCCGCGCATTGCAAGCGTTTCCCGGCCAGATTGCACATGGCCGCTACTGCGCTGCGATGCCCGGCGCCGTGTCGGCCATTTCGGAAAAGATCCAGTCCCGGAAGTCCCGAACCATCTCGTCATCCCGGCGCGCGGCGGGATAGGCGACGGAATAGATCACCACAGGCATCGTGACCGCTTCGAACAGCCGGACCAAACGCCCGGATGCCAAGGTGCCGCGCACCATCATGTCATAGGCCAAAGACACGCCCTGCCCCTGCTCGGCCGCCGTGGTCGACAATTCGCAATTCGGAAAGGTCGGCCCGCGTGGCATATCGGGAATATCCATTCCGGCGGCTGCGAACCATTCCGGCCAGGCATCCAGAACCTCGTCATGCATCAGGCGCAGACGCAACAGGTCTTCGGGGTGCTGCACGTTTTCCCGCGCCCGCAAGTCCGGGCTGATCACCGGATACCGGTTCGACCGCATCAGCGGTTCCGTCACAAGACCGGGAACCGGATCATCCTGCCACTGGATCACCACGTCGCTTTCGTTCGAAGAAAAATCGAGCGACGGCGCACCGACCGACACGCGCAAACGCACGCGGTCACCGAACGACAGCCGATGCAGCCTTGGCACCAGCCAGCGCGCCGCAAAGCCGGGGGTGCATAAAACTCCGAAGCTGCGCGGACCGGATTGCGTGACAGATCGCGTCGATTCGTCGAACGCATCCAGAAGCCCTGTCAGTTTGCCTGCATATCCCTGCCCGGTGAGGGTCAGCGCGATGGTGTTCCCGGACCGCTCGAACAACGCGGTGTCCAGATAGTCTTCCAGGGCCCGGATCTGATGACTGACCGCAGAGGGCGACAGGCACAGCTCATCGGCGGCTTTCTTGAAACTCAGATGCCGGGCCGCGGCTTCAAACGCTTTGACGGCGGCGAATGGGGGCAGTTGGCGTCCCATGGATGAATTCCTTTCATCCGCGCGTGAATTTTCCCCTTTTGCGCGCGGATCACCGAAATCCTAACATTTTTCCATCAAATCTCAAAATCCAGCAGAGGTTGCCATGACCTTGTTTCACCGCTTCGGCGCACTGGTGACGTGCGCCCTGATCCTCCTGTCCCCCATGGCCCGCACCGCCGCGGCCGCCCAGTCCGATCCGCTCGCATGGCGCAATGCCGGCAATCTCGCGGAACTGGTATCGCATCTTGAAACCTGGCTCGACACCAACACCGACCTGCCACGCCGCGACAGCATGCCGACCTTCGCACAAGTCAGCCTCGCCAAAGCGAATGACCTTCAGCGCGGCGCGCAGGCGGCCAGGGCAGACACCACCCGGGGCCTTTACGACCCTGACGCGCAGGCGATCTACCTCGTGCGCCCCTGGGACGCGCGCAATCCCTTTGATGTCAGCGTGCTGCTGCACGAACTGGTCCACCACCGGCAGAATGGCGGCGGCCACTGGTATTGCCCCGGGGCGCAGGAACTCGATGCCTACCGCATTCAGGAAGCCTGGCTTGCCGAACTCGGGCTTGAGCCGAATGTGAACTGGATTGCCGTCATCCTCGAAGCGGGCTGCACACCGCGCGACATTCACCCGGACTGACCGCCCGGCCGGCGCGCTGGTGCGTCAACAAAAAAGGCCCGCACAATGCGGGCCTTTTGCAGTGAAACCTGTCAGGCGTCAGCTCTGCTTTGTCACCTGCGTGTATTCCAGCTCGACCGGGGTTTCCCGGCCAAAGATGACAACCGACACCTTGAGGCGCTGGTTCTCGTCGTCGACCTCTTCGATCATGCCGTCGAAATCCTCGAACG
>CAYZAD010000186.1:0-5791 GCA_964476315.1 uncultured Rhodobacterales bacterium | reverse complement strand
AGGCGGGTGGAGGTGCAGGCGGCCAGCACGTCGCGGGAGTTTGGACCGTTCAGCGCCAAAGCCCCCCAACTGTCGGAGAGAGCGGTCACGGTAACGTCGGCACCGTCGCGGTTCTGGGCCAGATGGTCGAGCAGCCGCTGTTCGAAGAAGGCCGCGCACACGAGGTAGAAACGATCCTCGGCCATGCGCACAATGGTGGTCTCCAGCTCGATCCGGCCGCGCCGGTTGAGCATGTGCGTTAGCGTGATGGAACCGACCTTCTGCGGCATCCGGTTGGCGGTCAGCCGGTCGAGCAGGGCGTAGGCGTCCGGTCCCTCGACCAGCACCTTGGTGAAGGCGGTGACGTCCATGATACCCGCGCGCTCGCGCACCGCGCGCACTTCCTCCGCCACCAGATCGTCCACCACCGTGCGGCGGAAGCTGTAGTGATCCTTTTGCGCGACGCCATTCTTGGCGAACCAGCGGGGCCGTTCGAAGCCGTAGACCTCTTCGAAGACCGCACCCTTGGCCTTGAGCGTCTCGTGCAGTGGCGAGGGCTTGATCGGCCGCCCGGCCAGACGGTTGAAATGGGGATACGGGATCTCGTGGCGCAGGCAGTAGTCTTCCTTTGCCTTGACCACCTGCCAGTCTTTCGTGGCATAGCTGCCGAAGCGGCGCGGGTCGTAGTCGCGCATCGAGATGTCGGCCGCGCCATGCACGATCCAGCGCGCCAATTCACGGGTCAGCCCCGGCCCCCAGCCGATGCCGATCTGCGTACCGCAGCAGCACCAGTAGTTGCGCACCCCCGGTGCCGGACCGATCAGCGGATTGCCATCCGGCGGATGGCTGATCGCGCCATGCACATCGCGCGTAATACCGAGATCGGCAAAGACGGGCATGCGGTTCAGCGCTTCCTCGAGCCAGGGCATCACGCGGTCATAATCCGCCTCGAACAGTTCGTTCTCGGCCTCCCAGGGGCAGTGGTCTTCCCAGACGGTGTTCGGGTTGGCCTTTTCGTAGATGCCGATCAGGCCCTTCTTCTGCTCCATCCGGATGTAGCCAGACACTTTTCGGTCATCCCGGATCACTGGCAATTCCCGGTCAAGGTCGCGGAACTCCGGCACGTCCTCGGTGACAAAGTAATGGTGCGTCATGGAAGTCATCGGCAGTTGCAGGCCGGACCATTCGCCCATCTGTCGCGCATAAGTGCCGCCGGAGTTGACAACATGTTCGCAGATGATCGTGCCGCGCTCGGTCTCCACGACCCATTCACCGTTCTTGGCTTGGGTGATGTTCGTGGCACGACAGCGCCGGATGATCCGGGCGCCCAGCGCCCGCGCACCGGCTGCCATGGCCATGGTCACATTGGTCGGATCGACATGGCCATCGTCTGGCGTATGCAGCGCGCCAAGAACCCCGTCGAGATTATAGAAAGGATGAAGGGCGGCGACGCGTTCGGGGCCGACCAGTTCGATGTTGAAGCCGAGGCTCCGCCCGACCGACAGCGTGTGGCGCAGCCAGTCCATCTCGTCCCCGGTATAGGCCAGTCGGAACGACCCGCAGCCATGCCACGTCACGGCCTGCCCGGTTTCGGCCTCAAGGCCGCCGGAATAGAGGCCGATGTTGTAATCGACGCATTTGCCAAGGCTGAAGGACGATGTCGAATGGGTGATCTGGCCCGCCGCGTGCCAGGTGCTGCCGCTGGTCAATTCGGCCTTTTCAAGCAGGACGACATCCGGCCCCCAACCCTCGTGTGCGAGGTGATAGGCAAGCCCAACCCCCATGACGCCGCCGCCAACGATGACCACGCGGGCGTGGCCGGGAAAGGTTGTGTCTGACATTCCGGCATCCTTCGGGCAGCGGTCACAAACTGATGGACAGCGTATTGGGATGTTTGTATCACTGTCAATCATGAATGGTACAAACATGTCATCACGCGTTCTGGAACGTCTGACCGAGGAATGGGACACGCTGACGCCCGAGGCTCAGAAAGCGGCACGCTACGTCCTGGAGAACCCCACGGAAGTCGGGGTCTCCACCGTGCGCGAGATCGCCGAAGCCGCGAAGGTCAAGCCGAACACCGTCGTGCGTATGGCCCGCCAGGTCGGCTTTGAAGGTTACGAGGACTTCCGTGCGCCGTTCCGGGACGCGATCCGGCGCGGTGCCGTCAGCTTTCCTGACCGCGCGCGTTGGCTGCAGGAGATTCGCAAGTCAGACGATCTGGGTGGGCTTTATGCCGACATGGTCGAAGCCGCGATCCGCAATATCGAGGAGACCTTCGCAGGAATCGATGCTGACGCAATGAAGGCTGCGGCGCAGGCGATCTGGAGCTCCCGGCAGGTCTTTACCCTTGGCGTTGGCGTAAACAACGCCAATGCGCGCAACTTTACCTATCTTGCCTCGACCGGGATGACCCGGTTCCATGCCATCCCGCGTTCCGGGTCGACGCCGGCGGACGATCTGGCCTGGGCGGACAAACGCGACGTGCTTATCGCGATGTCGATGCGACCCTATCGTTCCGAAATCGTCACCGCGCTGGATGTCGCAAAGGAACAGGGTCTCACCATCATCGGCATTTCCGACAGCCCCGCCAGCCCCATCGTGCGCGCCGCGCATCACGGTCTGGTCGTCGCGGTGGACACCCCGCAATTCTTTCCGTCCTCCGTGCCGACCATCGCCCTGCTCGAGACGCTGCTGAGTTTCGTGGTCGCGTTGGCGTCGGACGAAATCGTCGACCGCGTCGCGCGGTTCCACCGCCGCCGCCATCAATTGGGTCTTTACACGGAGGACCGGGAATGAACGTTCACGCAGACCCGGTTCGCACGCTTGATGCGCGCTACTACACCGACCCGGCCATCTTCGCCGCCGAGAAAGCCGGTCTGTTCGCCCGGACCTGGCAGTTCGCCTGCCACGCCAGCCAGTTCGAGGCCCCTGGCGATTATTACGCCTTCGACCTCGGCGACGAGAGCCTGTTCTGCATCATGGGGCGCGACCGGGTGATCCGCACTTTCTACAATGTCTGCCAACACCGTGCGCACCAGCTGGTGCAGGGCTCCGGCAGCACGCGGGTTGTCGTCTGCCCCTACCACGCCTGGACCTATGAACTGACCGGCACGCTGCGTGCGGCGCCCAATACGAAATCCGTGGCGGGCTTTGACCGGTCACAGATATGTCTGACGGAAGTACGCACAGAGGTGTTCCTCGGCTTCGTTTTCGTCAATCTCGACCGCGATGCGGCACCGATGGACGATTGGTTTCCGCGAGCCCGCGAAGAGCTCGAAGCCTTTGTGCCGCACTGGGAAGAGCTTATGCCCCTCGAATGGGTGGAGATCCCGGAGAACTGCAACTGGAAGGTCTCGGTGGAGAACTATTCCGAATGTTATCACTGCAAGCTCAACCACCCGACCTTTTCCACGGGTGTCATCAAGCCCGAAAGCTATGACATCCAGCCCCAGGGGTATTGTCTGCGCCATACCACCGAGTGTTCATCGCTCGATCAACTCACTTACAGTATCGACAGCGGCTTTCCAAACAATGACATGTATTCTTCATGGTTCCTCTGGCCGATGTTCTCGTTCCAGGTGTATCCGGGCAATCTCCTGAACACTTACCATTGGCGCGCTGTGGACGCCGGTCGCGTGGTTGTCTGGCGGGGATGGTATTCCGTCGGCGGCTGTGACGATGAGACAGTGCGACGGATGGCAAGCCAGGACCGCGCAACGACGGTGGAAGAGGACATCCATCTTGTCGAGTCGGTGCAGCGCGGACTGAAATCGCGCGGCTACGTGCCGGGGCCGCTTGTGGTGGACCCCGCATGCGGAGTGGAGTCAGAGCATTCGATTATGCACCTGCAACGCTGGATGCGCGCGGCCGTCGATGACCGGGACGGCTCGGGTGGGTTGCGAACCAAAGGGAAGGAGAACCCATGAGCAGCTTTGACGAAGACTTGTTCCTGAAAGGCCTCGAGGCGCGCAAGGCGACCCTCGGGGCCGACTACGTGGAAAAGAACCTGGCGGCGGCTGACGATTTCACCCGACCGTTCCAGGAAGCGATGACCGCATGGTGTTGGGGCTTCGGCTGGGGCGATGATGTCATCGACGCGAAGACCCGCTCGATGATGAACCTTGCCATGATCGGCGCTCTCGGCAAGATGACCGAATGGGAGACGCATTGCCGGGGCGCCGTGACCAACGGCGTGTCCCAAGACGAGATCCGCGCGATCATCCACGTGATCGGGATCTATTGCGGCGTCCCCCAGGCGCTCGAATGCTTCCGCGTGGCGCGCAAGGTCCTGCAGGAGCCGTAACGCAATCCGCGCGCCGCAGCGGCAAGACCTGCGCCGCGCCGGAGACCACTTTGATGCCCCCAGCCCCGGTAGTTTGCGGTAGCGTGATCCAGGCGCGTAACCCGTCACGCGATCCACCTCGTTAAGCAGTGGCCGCCCGGCTGTGAACCGCCGGTCCTTCTCGGCGATGGTTCCGCACCTTTCGTCAATGCGCTTATGCGGAGATGTGAAGAAGGGTGACGCCCTTTCGCCGCCAATACGGCAAGGCCGCGAGTTGAATAGCGCACAAGGTCTGAGTGCAGACTACCCCCAAACCGCGGAAACGACAGGCAAGCAGTTCATGAAAGCGTACCCTTTGGAGCCAGCCCTTGGATCATGAACTGTATGTGTTGGGAAAGACCGATGGAGGCGAGTACCGGAATCGAACCGGTGTACACGGATTTGCAATCCGCTGCGTAACCACTCCGCCAACTCGCCGAAGCCTTGGTTTCTTTAGACTTCTCCTCAGTGGGCTGCAAGCAGTTATCACAGCAGTTATCATTTTCTCGTTCTGTTTCCGTTCTTTTCAAGCGCGCTTACTGGCGGCTTGTTTTGCCTGCATGATCTGCCTTGCTTCGCCAGCGTACTTCCGGATCATGTCCTTTGAGGAATGACCGCTATAGCTGGCGATCTCGTCATCAGAGCATCCAGCCCACGCAAGCTCCATGACACCCCGATAGCGCAATGCGTGGAGGTCGTAGTCGAGCAAACCCAACCTTTCCCTTTCTTTCCGCATGATCCTCGCCATAGCAAAGTAACTCAGCGGCTTGCCAGTCGGGCCCGTTAGTATGGTCATCCCCTTCCTGGGCGTTGATCGAAGGGCGGTGCGCAATTGAGGTGTGCAGGGGAGATATAGCGTCTTGCTTGTCTTGCCCTGTGTGATCTTGAGGGCCTCCCCATCGTATTGATCCCAGCGAAACTTCGTCCAATCATCCGGTCTTTGAACGCTCCCGACGCCCAGCTCAAAGATCAATAACGGCAATGGCTCTGCCTTGCTCCGCCACAGGGCCACCGCAGCGTCCGGCCAAGGAAGATGCGGTTGCCGTTTTGTCTCGGGTGTCTTGAGTTTCCTGACACCTTTCGCTGGGTTGTCTGCCCGCCAGCCGAGGTCGATTGCATGCTCCATCAAAATGCTCATGACTTGCGGGATGTAATTTGCAAAGCGAACACGGGCCTTGTTTGCTTCCATAGCGGCAATCACATCCTTTCGTGAAAGACGCGACGTGTCTTTGGTGCCGATCTTGTCGATGAGGTATGAGAGCACCCTTTCGTAATCTGTGCGGGTTCGTGGCTTCAAACCGCTCCATCGACTGGATTTGCGATAGCTCTCGATCAAAGCGTTCCAAGACGTCCGGCTCTCCGAACGCTTGCCATTCAGTATGTTCCAGTACTCACGGTCAAACTCCGCCGTACCCTCTTCGGCTTTGATCCTTTCGTATTTTCCCCGAATACGAACATACCAGTACCCTTTCGGATGTTGCCAAATGT
>CAYZAD010000185.1:0-5810 GCA_964476315.1 uncultured Rhodobacterales bacterium | reverse complement strand
TAGGCCTGACCTGGGACAGGATCGAGCGGCAATCCGAACGGCTGGACCGCTACGCCGAGGCCGCGGACACGCTGCGCGGGATGGGGCGCTTTTACGAGGCGTTCGAAACGCCCATCGAACTGGATCTCAAGCGTAAGAAGCAGCTGAACATGGGCAAGCCACCGGTTTATGACCGCGCGGCACTTGCCCTGTCCGAGGATGAAAAAGACGCCCTGCGCAGCGAACGGGGCAACGGCGTCTGGCGCTTCAAGCTGGATCAGCAACGCATCGAATGGACCGATGGCATCCTGGGCGAGATTTCGATCGATGCGGCCTCTGTCTCGGACCCGGTCCTGATCCGGGCCGATGGTCAGGTGCTCTATACGATTGCGTCGGTTGTGGACGATACGGATATGGGCGTGACCCACGTCGTGCGCGGGTCGGACCATGTCACCAACACCGCGACCCAGATCCAGATCATCCAGGCCCTGGGCGGCACAGTCCCGTCATTTGCGCACCATTCGCTGCTGACCGGCCCGCAGGGCGAATCGCTGTCCAAGCGGCTTGGCACCCTGGCCCTGCGCGATCTGCGCGAACAGGGCGTGGAGCCCGAGGCGCTGCTCAGCCTGATGGCGCGGCTTGGATCAAGCCAGCCGGTCGAATTGCGCCTGTCGCTGGACGAGATCGCAGACGGGTTCGATCTGGGCCAGTTTGGCTCTGCCCCGACGAAATTCGACGTTCAGGATCTCTTTCCGCTGACAGCCCGCAAGCTGCATGGTCTCGACTACGCGGCGATGAAAGACGAACTCGCGGCGCTGGGCGTGCCGGACAACAAGGCCGAAGCATTCTGGAACGTGGCGCGCGCCAACATCACGACGCGCAAGGACATCGCGGCGTGGTGGAAACTGTGTTCCGAAGGGGCAGAACCGATGGTGGCCGAGGAAGACGCCGACTTCATCGCGCAAGCCATGGCGCTCTTGCCGGAAGGCCCATTGGCCCAGGACGCATGGAGCACGTGGACCAACGCGGTCAAGGACGCGACAGGCCGCAAGGGCAAAGCCCTGTTCATGCCCTTGCGCAAAGCGATCACCGGGCAGGAGCGGGGGCCGGAAATGGCAGACCTGCTGCCGCTGCTGGAAACCATTCCGGCGCGGAAACTGGCCAAGGGCTGACGCGTCCCGATCCTAAGCCGTCTGTTTGGCTTTCCTGCGCAGCGAGTCTACGGCGTCGGGGTCGTCGATCCGCCGGTCTATGATCCCGAGCGCGGTGTCGCGCGACATCTCTGCGGCCTTGGCCAGTTCGGGCCAGTCGCTGCCGCTCAGCCGGTTTGTGGCCTTGAGCACCTGCGCCATGACGTCGAACCGGTTGCCACCATCCTGCATCAGGGCGGCCAGCCCGTCCTGAAGCAGGTCGCCGGCTGTCACGGTGCCGATGATGACATGTTCATACCGCGTTTCGGTGTCGCGATCCTCGGCGGTCATGCGCTGACCCAGATCCCAGAGAATGCGTTCGATCCGGTGGATCACGTCGATGGCCGTGCCCGGATCGTTGACACCGGGCGACAGCGCGCGTGACGCGATTTCTGACAGGATGACGATCCCGAACCGCGCATCCTGTTCCACGGTGCGCCCCGATCCCAGGGTGAAATGTGTGGCCATCGCGTCGGGGTCCTCCACGCCGCTCACATATCCCAGCGGAGTGCCTTCCAGAACCCAGCTTCCTGGCGGCGTCGTGACCCAGATTGTGCCGTCTTCCTTTTCCATCGCCGTGTTGAGCTCACCAAGGCTGACATATTGCACGTAGCCGGATTTTTTCGACAGGACCGGTTGCGCATCATCCGGTACGCGCGGTGCGTCCTGCGCGGCGCGCGCGCCAAGGTTGGGTGTCTTGGCAAGCCGTTCCAGCGGGGGAACCGCGAAATCCTCGACCAGGGACAGCGTGTGATCGAGGCTGCCAAGCTGGCTCAGATGAGCGATCCAGCGCAGGATCGCGACGATGATCAGGAAAATGCAGACCATGGTCATGGCAAAGACGATCACGGCGGCGGATTCGCCGTAAAACCCGGCCCGGAACAGCACGATGGCCGCGAGCGAAAACAGGAACGCACCGACAAAGACCGACATCACGTTCAGCGTCGTCATGTCCTGCATCAGGATGCGATAGGCGCGCGGCGTGGCCTGACCGGCGGCCGATCGGAACGCGGACACCATGATGCCCAGCGAAAACGTGGTCACCGCCAGCATCGACGAGGCAAGGATATTCAGGATCGGCAGAACCGCGTCCCGGGAAAACCGGTCGACAAGGGTGGCGGGGATCGACCGGTCCAGCAAGGGCGCAAGGATCGCAACGACCAGCGCCGCCGCGCCGAACGCGGAGATGCGCACACCCGGCCTGCGCCAAAGCCGGTTGAACAACAGGACCAGTCGCGCGCGCATCAGGCCCTGACCTTTGCGCGAACGGTCACCAGCATGTCGTCGACAAAGCTGCGTTCCAGGGCGGTCAGGATCTGCGCCCGCGGGTAGATCGGCGCGTCCCTGTCATTGCGAACCGTTGTTTCCCACCCTTCGGTGGTTTGCATGAACTGCACCGCGCTCTGTTCGCCGAACTCCTTCAGATAGCCTTGCACCACGGCGTCCACATAGCTGAGCAGGATGGGATGATCCTCGTCCGGCGGCGCGGATTTGTGCGGTGGGATCGTGTAGATGGAAATGTCGCGCACATCCTCTGCGCTGTGCAGGACGGCCTCTGTGACCTTGACCCGGTCATAGGCGTATTCGCGGGCATCCAGCGCGATCCAGTCATCGTTGGGTACGGGGGCGATCACGCCCTCAATCGTGGCGTCGGCATCCCGGACGACCGACAGGAACGCAGCGGGGCGCACAGGCGCACGGTGCCAGACACGGCGCCACCCCGTGATGCGCGACGGATGTACGGGCGCAAAGTCATGGGTGTCGCGGTTGACCAACGATCCGTAGCCGAAAAAATGGGGATGTTTTTCCAAGATAGCCACTTACCGACAGTTGATGTATATCAAAGACAGCTTTGCACGAAGCGATACGGTTGACCATCATACTTGGAAGGATGTCACTTTGCGGGTTACCAAACGGACCAATATCGCGATGCGCGTCCTCATGTTCTGCGGAGCGAACACAGGCCGCCTGGTTACGAAATCAGAGATCGCCGAGCGCTGCAACGCCTCGGAGAACCACTTGGCGCAGGTCATCAATCAACTGGCCCAACTGGGCTTCCTGCACACGCAGCGGGGCCGCAACGGGGGGTTGTCGCTGGGCAAACCGGCCGAAGACATTCGCATTGGCGATGTGTTCCGGGTGCTTGAAGCGCCGGTTCCCTTGGCCGAATGCTTTGCGGATGTCGACAACACCTGCCCGCTGACCGAGGCCTGCCGCCTGCGCACCGCGCTTACCGACGCGGTCGAAGCGTTCTACCGGTCGCTTGATCCGATCACGCTGGACGCACTGATCTGTCACAACGAAAGCCTGCTGCGCATCCTCAACCCAGAGGCCTGCACCGTGCAGGACAAGGCGCTCGCTGTTTGAGGGCTTGAGCGAAACCGAAAACGCGTCTACCACTGCATACATCTGCGATGGGAGAACCGACTCGCTCGGTGCCGAAGGAGCAACCGCCCCCGGAAACTCTCAGGCTTAAGGACCGTCGTGGACATAAACTCTGGAGAGATCCTGGCCACCACCAGGGCGCCGAAGGGATAACGATCTCAGGCAAAAGGACAGGGGGGGCATAGGACGGCTGCGCAGATGCGCGGTTTGGAATATGCCGGTTCTTGCTTTTGCAAAGGCATCCGGCCAAGGACGAGAGGATGCCCGCGTGACAGAGCTCAAGCGTACACCGCTATACGATTTGCACGTCGCGCTTGGTGCGAAGATGGTGCCATTCGCCGGATACGAAATGCCGGTCCAGTATCAGCTTGGCGTCATGAAAGAACACTTGCATTGCCGCGCGGCCGCAGGGTTGTTCGACGTGAGCCACATGGGGCAGGTCGTTCTGCGCGCCCGAGACCCGGAAGCAGCAAAGCTTGGCCTCGAACGATTGCTCCCGCAGGACGTGCTGGGGCTTCCGGAGGGCCGCCAGCGCTATGGGTTTTTCACAAACGACACCGGCGGGATCGAAGATGACCTGATGTTCGCCAATCGCGGGGATCACCTGTTTCTTGTGGTGAACGCGGCCTGCAAGGACGCGGATGTCGCCCGTCTGCGCGCCGCGCTGGAACCGGACGTGACGGTGAAACAGCTGGAGAACCGCGCGCTTCTTGCGCTGCAGGGGCCGAAAGCCGAAAGCGTTCTGGCCGAACATCACCCGGCCGTGGCCGACATGCGCTTCATGGATGTGGAGACGGTGCCGCTGGCAGGTGCGGAATGCTGGGTGTCGCGGTCTGGTTATACGGGCGAAGACGGGTACGAGATATCCGTGCCGGTGGCGTCTGCCAACGCATTGGCCAAGGCGCTTCTGGCGCATGACGATGTCGAACCCATCGGCCTTGGTGCCCGCGACTCCCTGCGCCTTGAGGCGGGCCTGTGTCTTTACGGACAGGACATGGACGCGGGCGTGACCCCGGTCGAGGCCGGGTTGACCTGGGCCATTCAGAAAAGCCGCCGCTCCGGGGGGGCACGCGCGGGCGGATTTCCCGGCGCTGATGTCATCCTGCCATCCCTGGACAACGGCGTGAGCCGGCATCGCGTCGGCCTGCAGCCCGAAGGCCGCGCGCCGATGCGTCAGGGCGTGCCGCTTTTCGCCGAGGCCGAGGCGGGCCGCCAGGTCGGTGTCATCACGTCAGGCGGTTTCGGCCCATCTGTTGCGGCCCCGGTTGCCATGGGTCTTGTGGATGACACGCTGCACATGCCGGGAACACGGCTTTTCGGCGAGGTGCGCGGCAAAAGAATGCCGGTCACGGTGGCAAAGCTGCCCTTCGTGGCCCCCGGTTTCAAACGATAATCTGATCAAGAGGGATATATGAAATTCACCGAAGAACACGAATGGCTGCGCGTCGAAGGGGACGAAGTGGTTGTCGGGATCACCGCGCACGCGGCCGAGCAATTGGGGGACGTGGTGTTCATCGAATTGCCCGAAGAAGGCACCGAGGTTGCCAAGGATGACGAGATCGTTGTGATCGAATCCGTCAAGGCGGCCTCTGACATCCTGGCTCCGCTCGACGGGGAAATCACCGAGGTGAACGAGGCCCTCGTCGAAGAGCCGGGCAAGGTCAACGACGATCCCGAAGGCGAAGCGTGGTTCTTCAAGATGAAGGTCGAAGACATGTCCGCCCTCGACGAGATGATGGACGAGGCCGCTTACAAGGCGTTCATCGCCTGAGCGCGGCACGCCGCGGTGTCGGGGTACCCGGCACTGCGGGTGCCTAGGCATATTTTGGAAAAGAAGACGCAGGGACCGGTCCTCCGTCCCGACACTCCGGGAGAGATTTCATGGGTTACGACGCCATTGACTATTTGCCGTACGACTTTGCCAACCGACGTCATATCGGGCCCTCTCCGGCGGAAATGGCCGAGATGCTCACGGTCGTCGGGGTGTCAAAGCTTGACGACCTGATCGACCAAACCGTGCCCGAAGCGATCCGCCAGGCAGAGCCGCTGGATTTCGGCAAGGCCCTGTCTGAACGCGAATTGCTGTGGCACATGCGACAGGTGGCGACGCAGAACACCGTGCTCACGTCCCTGATCGGAATGGGGTATCACGGCACGGTCACGCCGCCCGCGATCCAGCGGAACATCTTTGAAAACCCTGCATGGTACACCGCCTACACGCCGTATCAGCCCGAGATATCGCAGGGCCGGCTTGAG
>CAYZAD010000184.1:0-5846 GCA_964476315.1 uncultured Rhodobacterales bacterium | reverse complement strand
CACCAAACACAACGGCTTCAAGGATGTTGGGATAAAACTTGAGTTTGTTCTCGACATATTTGGGCGCAAACATCGCACCATTGGCCATGGCGCCCACATCCTTGGCCCGGTCGATGATCCGCAGATGACCGGTGGCTTCCTCGATGAAGCCGGCATCGCCCGTGGCCACCCAACCTTCGGCATCCTTGGTGTCGGCCGTCGATTCGGCGTTCTTGTAATATTCCACGAACACACCGGGGGAGCGGTAATAGACCTCACCATTCTCCGCAATCCGGATTTCCACGCCCGGCGACGGCACCCCCACCGTGTCTGACCGCACTTCGCCATCCGGCTGCTGAGTGATGAACACCGATGCTTCGGTCTGACCGTAAAGCTGCTTGAGATTGATGCCCAGCGACCGGTAGAAATCAAAGATCTCCGGCCCGATCGCCTCGCCCGCCGTATAGCCGACGCGCACATTGGAAAAGCCCAACGCGTTCTTCAGTGGGCCATAAACCATGATCTCGCCCAGCGTGTATTTCAAGCGGTCCATCAGCCCGACGTCATGCCCGTCCAGGATCGCAGGCCCGACCTTGCGCGCGTGCTCCATGAAATAGTCGAACACCTTCTTCTTGAAAGCGCCGGAATCCTCCATGCGGATCATGATCTGCGTCAGCTGCGTTTCAAACACCCGCGGCGGGGCGAAATAGTAGGACGGCGCGATCTCGCGCAGGTCGGTCATCATGGTGTCCGGGCTTTCCGGACAGTTCACGCAGAAACCGGACCAATAGGCCTGCCCGATCGAGAAAATGAAATCCCCCACCCAGGCCATGGGCAGGTAGGCCAGAACCTCGTCATCGGCCTTCAGGTGATCGAATTCGGACGACGCCTTCGCGGTTTCGATGATGTTGCGGTTTGACAGGACCACGCCTTTCGGCTTGCCGGTCGTCCCCGAGGTATACAGCATGACACACGTGTCATCATATCCCAGCTTGGAGCGCCGCGCTTCGAGTTCCTTGATATATTCGTCATGCGCCGCGCGACCCTGGTTCTGCACGTGGCTGAATTCGTGCAACCGGGTGTGGTCGTATTTCCGCAACCCGCGCGGATCGAGATAGATCATGTGTTCGAACTGATGCAGGTCGTCCTGGATCTCGATGACCTTGTCGACCTGTTCCTGGTCGCTGACGATGGCAAAGCGCGCACCACAATGGCCCAGCACATACTCCATCTCTTCGGCGACCGCGTCCTGGTACAGCGGCACCGGGATCGCGCCCACCGACTGCGCCGCGACCATCGACCAGTAGAGATAGGGGCGGTTGCGCCCGATAATCGCGATGAAATCGCCTTCGTTGACCCCAAGGTTCAGCAGGCCAAGCGCCAGCGCCTCGACCTCCCGCGCGGTCTCGGCCCATGTCCAGCTTTGCCAGATCCCATATTCCTTTTCGCGATAGGCAGGCGACGTGCCGTATTGCGAAGCATTGCGCGCCAACAACGCCGGGACAGAGCGCAGCCCCTCTGCGCCCTCGGTCAAATGTGCCAAAGCTTTTCCTCCCATTGCCCGGGTTGCCCCGAACGGATCGCTTTACGCGACTCTGTCTCAAGATTGGACATGCACGACGGTGAACGTCAACTTTTTCGCGAAGTTTTCTCAATCCTTACGAATTGTAACAGTCGCGCCCTGCGCTTGACACAAGCGGCATCGCGCCGGAACGTACACGTCCAACCGGCCCTGCGGAGACAGCGATGAAAGTCGACTTCTGGTTCGAATTCGCGTCGACCTATTCATATCTCAGCGTCATGCGCCTTCCGGACCTGGCATATCAACGCGGGGTAAATGTGGTGTGGCGGCCCTTCCTGCTCGGTCCGATTTTCGCCGCACAGGGGATGACCGATTCCCCCTTCAATCTTTATCCCATCAAGGGCCGCTACATGTGGCGCGACATGGAACGCCGGTGCGATGCGCTGGGACTCGTTTTCAAAAAACCGGATATCTTTCCGCAAAACGGCCTTCTGGCGGCCCGCGTGGCAACAGCCGCCTTGCCGGGGGAAGCCGGTATCCGGTTTTGTCAGGCCGTGTACGAGGCACAATTCGCCAACAGTCAAAACATCGCTGATCCGGACACCATCGCGCACTGCGCACAGATCGCCGGGCTGAGCCCGGACGTGATCGACCACGCCACCTCGGATGAGGTGAAACTGGCTTTGCGCACCACGACCGAAGACGCGCAAACCAAGGGCATCTTCGGCGCGCCGTCCTTCACCGTCAAAGACGAGCTTTTCTGGGGCGATGACCGGCTTGAAGACATGCTCGACCGGGTCGCCCACCATGACTGAACGGCCACAAACCGATGCCCTGATCCAGGCGGGCCTGAACCTGATCGGCCAGGCACTCTCGATCTATGACAGCGACCTCAAGCTTGCCGCCTGCAATGCGCGCTTTGCCGAAATGTTCAATCTGCCCACCCACCTCACAAGGCCGGGTGCGGATTTCGCGGAAACCATCCGCCATCTCGTCAACCAGGGCGAATACGGCCCGGTTGATGATATCGACAGCTTTGTGCAGGTCCGGGTCGAACAGGCCCGCGCCTTCGAACCCCATTACATGGAGCGGCCGCGCGCCAATGGCCGGACGATCAGCGTCGAAGGGGCGCCGTTGCCGCAAGGCGGCTGGGTGACGGTCTATACCGACATCACCAAGGTAAAAGCGCAGGAACAGCTTTTGCGGACCCGCTCGGAACTCCTGTCCGAAGAGGTCATCGCGCGGTCCGAGGAAACCGCCGCAGCCAACCGAAAGCTTGCCGCGACCGTCTCCGCTCTGGAAGAAGCCCAGCGCGAATTGACCGAGATGGAGGCCCGCACACGCCTCACCACCGAGATGATGCCGGCTCACATCGCCCATGTGGACAGTGCCGGACGATACACCTTCTCAAACCGCAAGCTGTCCTCCGTCATGCCGGGCCGTCCGTCCCGGATCGAAGGCCTGCACATATCAGAGGCACTCGGCGATGACGCCTATGCCCGCGTCCTGCCCAACCTGCAAATGGCGCTGGCCGGCGACCCGTCCACCTTTGAATTCACCGACACGCTCAGCTCGCGCCGCATCCGCGTGGCCTTCACGCCGGACGAAAGCGAAAACGGGGTCTATATCCTGTCGATGGACGTGACCGAGGAAACGCAGGCCCGCGCCGCCTTGCAACAAACCCGCAGGCGGGAAATCGCGGCACAGCTGACCTCTGGCCTCGCGCATGATTTCTCCAATCTTCTCACCATCATCCTTGGCATGCAGTCCAAACTGGCCCGGATGGATCTGCCATCCGGCGCCGAACCGCTTATCACATCGACCCTGCAAGCCGCCCGTCGCGGTGGCGATCTGCTGAACCGGATCGCCGACATCACGGCACACCGGTCCTGGCAGCCCGAACCGCTCAACGTGGCGGGTTTCCTGCGAGACCTTGAAACCCTGGCAACCCCGTCCCTGCCAAGCTCCATCACGCTCGACGTGCATACCGACCTCACGCAGCGCGTGCGCCTTGATCCCGGGCAGTTGCAGGACAGCCTGCTCAACCTGATCCTCAATGCCCGCGACGCCTGCGGCGACAGCGGTGCAATCCGGCTGGACGCGAAAGACGTGCGCGACACCTGGATCGATTTCACCGTCGAGGACACAGGCGGTGGCTTCTCGCGGGACGCGCTCCGCCATGCCACGGACCCTTTTTTCACCACCAAAGGCGACAAGGGCTCGGGTCTTGGCCTGTCCATGGTCTACGATATCGCCAAGCTGGCCGGAGGACAGATCATGATCGCCAACACCGACATCGGCGCGCGTGTCACGTTGCGTTTGCCATTGCGCCCGGCCGCCGAACACAGCACCAATGACCTGGTCCTGCTGGTCGAAGACAGCCCGGATTTGCGCAAGACCATCCGCGACATGCTCACCAGCCAAGGCCATAGTGTGATCGAAGCCACCACAACCGACGAAGCGCTCGCTCTCGCCAGCGGAGTTCCCGACATCGCCTTCGTCCTGTCGGACATCTCGCTTGAAGGGGATACCCCCGGCACGGCCCTTGTTACCGCGCTTCCCGATAAACCGGTCTACCTGATGACATCCCTGCCGGTATCGCATCCACGCCATGCAGAGGCGCTGACCATGGCATCGGTTCTGCGCAAACCCTTCACCCATGACGACCTTGCCGCATTCCTGGGACACGCGGACGCCGCACAATGACCAAACCGCTGATCACCATCCTGGACGATGAACCTGCAATCCGCTCCATGCTGTCGGAAGCCCTGACCGAGGCCGGGTACGAAACCCGCTCCTTTGCCCGCGCGACGGAATTCGAACAGGCGCTGCGCCGAACGACACCGGATGTCTGCCTTGTCGATCTGGGCCTGCCCGACCGCGACGGGCTCAGCCTTGTGCACCGGCTCGCCCTGGAACAGGGTGCCACCGTCATCATCATCTCGGGCCGTGCACAGGTACAGGACAAGATCACCGGACTGGAGCTTGGGGCCGACGATTACATCATCAAACCCTTTGATCCCGCCGAAGTGGTCGCGCGCGTGCGGGCCCGTCTGCGCACCCGCAGCGCCCCCGCCCCGACAGGGCAAAGCGCCAGGTTCAATGGCTGGACCGCCCATTTCGACCGTTATTCGCTCGAAGACAGCAGCGGCACCGAAACCCCGTTTTCCCATGCCGAAGGCGAAGTGCTGCGCCTGTTTCTCGAAAGCCCCAACCGTCTGATCACCCGCGATTACATGCAGAATACTCTGGGCGGTGCGGCAGGCGACAGCTTTGACCGTGCGATGGATGTCCGCATCTCGCGTCTGCGCACAAAGCTCAGGGAAGACCCGAAAAATCCCCGCCTGATCAAGACGATCTACGGCGCCGGCTACATCTTTCTCGGCGACGTGACATGGACCTGACGCCGCGCCAGATCGGCCCCGGCGATCCGGCCCTCGCCGACGTGCTGACGCTGATCCAGACCGCCTTCGCCGATATGGACGGACGGATCGATCCGCCCTCCTCGATGCACCGGCTGACACGGGACAGCATGACCGAACAGGCCGCAACCGGCGAAATCTGGTGTATCGGCCACCCGCCGATGGCCTGCATGGTCCTGACCCTGAAACCCGATTGTCTCTATCTCGGAAAACTCGCCGTCGCCCCTGGCGCGCGCGGTCAGGGATTGGCCCGCAGGCTGGTGCACCGGGCCGAAACCCGCGCCGCCGCTCTGCAGCGCCCATGCATCGACCTGCAAACCCGTGTCGAGCTTACCGAGAACCACAAGGTGTTCGAGGCTTTGGGATTTCACGAGGTCGCCCGCACCGCCCACCCCGGATATGATCGCCCGACATCGATCACCTATCGCAAACCGCTTTCGCCTCAGATCCCAAGCGCCCCGCGCAGGAATGGCAGCACCGCCGCGGCAACAATCCCCACCAGCGCCGCCACCGTGAACCGTTGCCAGAAAGACGGCAGCCGCGGCGCAAACGCGCCCAGCCCGCCGCAGACAAGCGCATAAAACGCCATCGCCGTCACATCCATGCGTCCCCCCTATCCGATCCGGTTCGAGCCTAACATGAAACGGCGGCTTATCCCAAAGCCTGCACCGCACCCGCCAAAACGCGCAGCCCGGTCACCAGATCCGCCTCATCCGTGTCTTCGCCGAAAGCATGGCTGATCCCGCCAATCGATGGCACGAAAAGCATCGCCACCGGCATCATCCGCGACACGTTGGTGGCGTCATGCAGCGCCCCCGACGGCATGCTCCGCCACCGCCCCGGCACCTCGGCCTCGGCCGCACTTTCCAGCGCGCCTCTCAGGCGGGCATCCATGTCCACCGGCTCAAGCCCAAGCATCGGCC
>CAYZAD010000183.1:0-5852 GCA_964476315.1 uncultured Rhodobacterales bacterium | reverse complement strand
GGAAGGTGATCTTCAGCCAGCGCCGCGAGATCATGGAAGCGCAGGACCTGTCCGAGATCGCGCAGGACATGCGGCACCAGGTGATCGACGATCTGGTCGATACCTACATCCCGCCGAAATCCTATGCCGATCAATGGGACACCCAGGGGCTGCATGACGACGTCAAGGCGCTTTTGGGCTTTGACGCTGATACCGTGGCGTGGGGAGACGAGGAAGGTGTCGATGCCGACATCATCCGCGAACGGCTGGAAGAAGCATCGGACAAGGTGATGGCGGAAAAGGCCGAGGCGTTTGGCCCGGACACGATGCGCCAGATCGAAAAGCAGGTGCTGTTGCAGACCATCGATTCCAAATGGCGCGAGCATCTTTTGACGCTGGAGCATCTGCGGTCGGTTGTCGGGTTCCGGGGATACGCACAGCGCGACCCGCTGAACGAATACAAATCCGAAGCGTTCCAGCTTTTCGAATCTATGCTCGACAGTCTGCGCGAGGATGTCAGCAAGCAGCTTGGCCAGGTCCGCCCGATGACCGAGGAAGAGCAAAAGGCCATGATGCAGCAACTGGCCGCCCAGCAGGCTGCGATGGCCAAGGCCGCAGAGGCCGCTGGTGGACAGGCCGCAGCATCGGCGGCACCGACTGGAAACCCCGCAGGGGCCGCTGACGGGTTCGACGAAAACGACCCAACCACCTGGGGCAATCCGGGCCGCAACGACCCCTGCCCCTGTGGATCTGGGAAGAAATTCAAGCATTGTCATGGCAGACTGGCCTAGAGCCTCTGCCACAAAGGCGTCGTAAAGTGACCCAAGTCGCGCCCTAGCCGCTCCTAAATTCCGTGGCACACCGTCCGATGAATTGCAGTTATCGGACAGCCGCCATGGACCGTAAGACTTCTTCCCTCATCGCCGCCGGAACGGCTTTTGCCGCGTTGGCGATCGGTGCGGTGATGCAGTATTGGCCTGTGGCCACGCCCGCGAACGCCGCCGCGCAAGCGCCCCTCACCGTGACCGATGTGCAAGAGGTGTCATCGACGCCGAAACCGGTGGTGCCTTTGGATACCAACACGGCGTCTTTGCTGCCGGTCTCGCTGGTCAGCAACCCGGTCGAGGTTGAAACGCCGACAGAGCTTACCCTTCCCGAAACGCCCGACACGACTGGCTTTGACTGCAATGCCGAAATGACCGCCGCCCCGGCGGCCGGTGCGATGATTTCAGTGTCCCTGACGGCGCCATGTCACGGCAGTGAACGTGTGACGCTGCACCACAATGGGCTGATGTTCACCGACCTGATGCAGCCCGACGGCACGTTGCAGATCGAAATCCCCGCCTTGGCGGAACAGGCCCTTGTCATTGCGTCATTCCTTGATGGGTCCGGTGCGGTGGCCAAGGCCGAGATCACAACAGTGCCGTTTTACGAACGGATCGTCGTGCAGTGGCGCGGCGATGCGGGGTTGCAACTGCATGCCCGGGAATTCGACGCACAGTATTTCTCGGAAGGTCATGTATGGCACGGGGCCGACACCGATCCGACCCGCGCAACCAGAGGCGATGGCGGGTTTCTGACCACGCTGGGACAGCTTGATGCGCCGGATGCGCTTTTGGCCGAGGTCTATACCTTTCCCACCGGCATGACAGAGGCGACGGGCACCGTGGCCTTGACGGTCGAGGCGGAAATCCAGACCTCGAATTGCAGCACGGTTGTTGAGGCACAAACTCTGGAACTGCGCAGCGGGCGGGCGCTCGTGTCGAAGGAATTGACCATCGATGTGCCCAGTTGCGAGACGGTCGGTGATTTCTTGATGTTGAAAAACATCGTCGAAGACCTGACAATTGCCGCCTACTAGGCAGGCAGTTCAAAGGCCCAATCATGAGACATCTGCGTGCGGCGCTTTGGGCCGCACTGTTCTTGTTGTCGGCAATCGCCCCGGCGTGGTCGGAGGACGTTGTGCTGCGTTCGCGGGACGGCGCGATCGAGCTTTCAGGAACATTGCTGGGCTTTGACGGCCAGTATTACCGGGTCGAGACGCGCTACGGCGAATTGACCGTCGATGGCTCCGGCGTGCTGTGCGAAGGGCCGGGATGCCCGTCTCTGACGGATTTCGTGGCCGAGATCTCGGTTTCGGGTTCCTCAACCATCGGCAGGGTCCTGATGCCGGCGCTGGTCGAAGGCTTTGCGCTGCAGAACGGATTGCGGGCAGAGCGACTTACCGAAGACGAGACGCATTTCACTTACGTGCTGCACGCGGCAGAGACAGATGCCATTGTCGGGCGCTTTCAGTTTCGTGTGTCGAGCACGGATGAAGGCTTTGCCGATCTGCTGGCTGACGAAGCCGATCTGGTGATGGCCCTGCGCGAGATCCGGCCCGGTGAGTTGAAACTGGCGCAAGAGGCCGGCCTGGGCACGCTGGATGACGTGAACCGGTCGCGGATCATGGCGCTGGATGCGATGACGGTCATCGTGTCGCCGGTCAACCCCGTCTCGGCCATGTCGGTGTCCGATCTGGCGCGGGTCCTGTCGGGGGATATCGACAATTGGCGTGTGTTCGGCGGACCGGATGCGCCGATTTCAATTCACATGCGCGATGCCCAATCGGGGATTTCCCAAGCGGTAGAGGACCGAGTGTTGCAGCGCGCGTCGGTGGCTTTGCGGGACGATGTGGTCCGGCACGACACAAACGCCGGGCTGGCACAGGCCGTGGCCGCCGACCAATTGGCGCTGGGTGTCGCGAGCTATTCGGAGGTGGGCAACAGCAAGCCCCTCGCGTTGACCGGGACCTGTGGGTTTTCCTTGCGCGCCAACCGGTTGACGATCAAGACCGAGGATTACCCACTGACGGCCCCGATGTTTCTTTACGTGCCCGCACGAAGGTTGCCCAAACTGGCGCGGGATTTCCTTGGATACATGCGCACGGGGCCTGCACAGATCATCACGCGGCGCGCCGGGTTCGTCGATCAGGCCCCGGAAGAAATCACGTTGAATGCCCAGGGCGACCGTCTGGCAAATGCCGTACGAGTCGCGACCGGGGAAAGCGGTTTGCAGGATCTGAAGCGGTTGATCGACACCTTGTCGCCCTTGCGGCGGTTGTCGACCTCATTCCGGTTCGAACCGGGGCAGACGCGGCTGGATGCGCAATCGCGGTCGAATATCCAGCAACTGGCGCAGGCCATGGAGGCCGGGGTTTACGATGGGCGGCAGTTGGTTTTCGTCGGGTTTTCCGATGGTGAAGGCCCCGCCGACAGCAATCTGCGGATCGCGCGGGACAGGGCACAGGCGGTGAAACGAGCGGTCGAAGCTGTTGTGGAGCCATCCAACCTTGCACAGGTCATGATGTCGACCGACGCGTTTGGCGAGGCCATGCCCATGGCTTGCGACGATACAAGCTGGGGGCGGCAGGTGAACCGGCGGGTCGAGGTCTGGGTGCGCTGAAGCCGGGTCAGAGATAGCCCTCGGATTTGAAACTCACCTCTTTCGATTTGCCGATGATCAGGTGGTCATGCACCGTGATCCCGACCACGTCGCAGGCGCGCATTATGGTTTCCGTCATGTCGATATCGGCATGCGAGGGTGTGGGATCGCCGGAGGGGTGGTTATGCACAAGGATCAACGCAGATGCGTTGAGGTCAAGCGCCCGCTTGATCACCTCGCGCGGGTAGACGGGGACGTGATCGACCGTGCCCTTGCCCTGAATTTCGTCGGCGATGAGGACGTTCTTGCGGTCGAGGAACAGGATGCGAAACACTTCGGTCTCGCGGTGAGACATGGTCACCCGGCAATAGTCGAGCAGCGCGTTCCAGCTTGAGATGACAGGGCGTTTCAGGACCTTGCCCTGCGACATGCGGTGGGTTGCCGCCTCGATCAGTTTGAGGTCGAGCGCCGTTTCCGGACCAATGCCCGTCACCTCTTGCAGGCGTTCGACCGGGGCTGACAGGACGCGATTGAAATCCCCGAAGGTGTCAATGAGGCGGTTCGCAACGGGTTTCACATCACCGTTCTTGAGAGACCGGAACAGGATCAGTTCGAGCAGTTCGTAATCGGGCAGCGGTTCGGCCCCGCCGGCGCGAAAGCGCGCGCGCAGGCGTTTGCGGTGCCCTTCGATGTAAGAGGGCTGTTTCGGTTTTTGCGGGGTCGCGGGAATGGAACGCGGTGGTGGCGTGGGGGCCAGTGCCGCGGTTTCAAAGAGCGTCGGTTGAGGAGAACGAGTGCGCGCCATGCCGCGATCATGGCGCAAAAGTCTTTAACCAAACGCTAACGGCCCCGCGATGGGCGGGGCCGTTTGGTCAGCCCTTCATGGAATCCCAAAAGCCTTTGACCGATTTGAAAAAGCTCTTGGATTCCGGGTTGTTGTCTTCGCTCAGTTCCTCGAACTCGCGCAGGATTTCCTTTTGCCGCGAGGTGAGGTTGACCGGGGTTTCGACCGCCAGTTCGATGAACATGTCGCCCTGTCCACCACCACGCAACGCGGGCATGCCCTTGCTGCGCAGGCGCATCTGGCGGCCAGACTGGCTGCCCTGCGGGATGGAGACGCGGCTGCGGCCACCGTCGATGGTGGGCACCTCAATGTTGCCCCCCAGCGCCGCAACGGTCATGGAGACTGGCACGCGGCAATGCAGGTGCACGCCTTCACGTTCGAAAAGATCATGCTGCGCAACATCGATAAAGATGTAGAGATCGCCCGGAGGGCCGCCGCGCAGACCGGCTTCGCCTTCCCCTGCAAGACGGATGCGCGTTCCGGTTTCAACCCCTTTCGGGATGTTGACCGACAGCGCACGCTCTTTCTGCACGCGGCCAGCGCCACCGCATCCCTTGCAGGGATTCTTGATCGTCTGGCCCAGACCCGAACAGGTCGGGCAGGTGCGTTCGACGGTGAAAAAGCCCTGGGTTGCGCGCACCTTGCCCATGCCCGAACAAGTCGGACAGGTTGTCGGTTCTGCACCGCCTTCGGCCCCGGATCCGTTACAGTCGCCGCATTGCACCGAGGTTGGCACCTGGATGGTTTTCTGCATGCCCTGGTAGGCGTCTTCGAGCGTGACACGGAGGTTGTAGCGCAAATCGGCACCGCGCGACGCGCGCTGGCGTCCGCCTCCGCCGCGGCCCCCCATGAAATCGCCGAAAAGATCGTCGAACACGTCGGAAAAGGCACTGGCAAAGTCACCCTGCCCGCCGCCGGGACGGGGGCCGCCGCCCCCCATGCCGCCTTCGAAGGCGGCATGACCGAACCGGTCATACGCGGCCTTCTTGTCGGCGTCTTTCAGAACCTCGTAAGCCTCGTTCGCTTCCTTGAACTGCTCTTCGGCCTTGGGATTGTCCGCGTTGCGGTCGGGGTGCAGCTCTTTGGCCTTGCCGCGATAGGCTTTCTTGATTTCGTCGGCTGAGGCGCCTTTCTTGAGGCCGAGCACATCATAGTAGTCACGTTTGGACATCATGCCCTCCTTTCGCGAAACGTCAGAGGCCGGCCCGGTATCCGGACCGGCCTCTTGCAGGTTCCGCCCAACAAGCGTTAGGCGCGCTTATTGTCGTCGAGATCTTCGAAATCAGCGTCGACGATGGTGTCGTCATCGCTTGGCTCATCGGCCGCGGCAGGCGCGTCTTCGCCCTCTTCGGCCTGCGCCTTGTAGATCGCCTCGCCCAGCTTCATCGCCGCTTCGGTGACGTTCTGGATGCCGGACTTGATCTTGTCGGCGGTGACCTTTTCGTCGTCCAGATCGTCCTTGAGCGCCGCGATAGCCAGTTCGATCGCTTCGACCGTGGTCGGGTCGACCTTGTCGCCATGCTCTTCCACCGACTTTTCGGTCGAGTGGATCAGGCTTTCGGCCTGGTTGCGGGCCTCGACCATTTCGCGGCGTTCCTTGTCCGCT
>CAYZAD010000182.1:4779-5857 GCA_964476315.1 uncultured Rhodobacterales bacterium | reverse complement strand
CCCTCTTCCATGACCGTCAGACCAAAGGCGTCCAGCCGGTCAAGCCCACTGCCTTCGGCCTCGGGGGTGATGACGATGGTCTTGGTGCCGACGATCCCGGTATCGAAATCCGGGGCCGACACGGTCAGCCGCACATCCGTGCCAACCGGCACGCTTTCGATCGCCGTCAATGCGGCAGGACCGGTGTAGTCCACGTATCGGTCCTCCCACTGATCGAGAAAGTAATCCGGCCGGAACAGCATGAAGACCACCAGCATCATGACCACGGCCTCCCATTTGCGGTTCTTCGCGATGAAGTAACCTTGGGTCACCGCCGCAAATGTCAGCATCGCGATGAGCGAGATGATGAAAACGAAGACTGCTTTCAGCGGGCCGACATCAATCAGCAACAGATCGGTGTTGAAGATGAACATGAACGGCAACAGCGCTGTGCGGATGTCATAGGCAAAGCCCTGAACGCCGGTCTTGATCGGATCGCCCCGTGAAATGGCGGCCGCCGCATAGGCGGCAAGCCCCACGGGCGGCGTGTCATCGGCAAGAATGCCGAAATAGAACACGAACATATGCACCGCGATCAGCGGCACGATCAGCCCCGATTGCGCGCCCACGGACACGATCACCGGCGCCATCAGCGATGACACCACGATGTAGTTGGCCGTGGTGGGCAGCCCCATGCCCAGGATCAGAGACAGGATGGCGACCAGCACCAGCAGGATGATCAGGTTACCGCCAGAGATCACCTCGATCACCTGGCCGATGATCTGGTGTGCCCCGGTCAGGGAAATGGTGCCCACGATGATGCCCGCCGCACCGGTGGCCACACCAATGCCGATCATGTTCCGCGCACCGCTTTCCAGCCCGGCGATGAACTCGGTCACGCCCGCCACAAGCTGATTGGCAAAGTCCGACTCTCCCCGGAACATGGCCTTCAACGGACGGTGGGTCACCGCCACGATGATCATCGCCATCGTTGCCCAAAAGGCGGACAGTGCGGGGGACAGGCGGTCAAGATGCTCGGTCCGCACCATGAGGTTCCAGACCAGAACAAAGATCGGCAGCGCGAAATAGGCACCGCCGA
>CAYZAD010000182.1:0-4679 GCA_964476315.1 uncultured Rhodobacterales bacterium | reverse complement strand
GGCAGGCCCAGCGACCGGAAAACCGCGATCATCAGGACCGTCATGCCGATGGCCGACATGACAATGTCGGATGTGCTCCACAGGCCGGGCCGGTCGGCAATCTCGAACCGGAAAATGACCAGGTAAAGACAGGCCGCAACGCCCGCGATCATCAGCACCCAGTCATAAATGGGGATGCGGTTGCGATGCCCGAACATCGGAAAGGCCAGTGTGGCAAGGGCAATCGCAAAGGCCAGATGCACAAACCGCGCCTGCGCCACGATATTGGCGAAAATGCCGATGCCTGTGGCCTGCGCCAGAACACCGGGCAATTTGGATGCGATGTAAAGCTGAAACAGGGACCACGCGATGCACAGCGCAAAGATCAGTGTGTTGGCAAATGGTCCGGCCTGACGGGCACCTGTATCGGCCTCGGCCACCATCTCATCGGCGGTACGTGTTTCACTCATGCGTTGTCCCCCTGCTGCGCGGTTTTCGCGTCGTTTTCAGGCAAAACGCCGGCGCACCAAACGATGCGCCGGCGTTGATATCTTAGCTCGTCACAAGGCGCGCCTTAGTCGATCAGGCCAAGCTCTTTATATGCGCGCTCTGCGCCCGGGTGCAGCGGGGCGGACAGGCCGTCGCTCACCATCTGGGCCGCATCGAGGTTTGCAAAGGCCGGGTGCAGGCCGCGGAAATCGTCAAGGTTCGACATGACGGCCTTGGCCACGATATACGCGGTCTCTTCCGGGATGCTTTCCTTCGTGACAAAGGTCGCGCCCACGCCAAAGGTGGTGACGGCCTCGTCATTGCCCGCATACATGCCGCCCGGAATCGTCGCCACGCGGTAGAACGGGTTGTCCGCCACCAGCTTGTCGATCGGCTCACCGACGACCGACACCAGCTTCACGTCACAGGTTGTGGTCGCTTCCTGGATTGCCGCCGCCGGGTGGCCGACGGTGTAGATCATCGCGTCGATGTTGTCGTCGCAGATCTGCTTGGCCATTTCCGACCCCTTGTATTCGGTCGCGAGGGCGAAATCGTCCATCCCGATGCCAAAGGCCTCCATCACGACTTCCATCGTCGCGCGCTGTCCAGAACCGGGGTTGCCGACGTTCACGCGCTTGCCCTTGAGCTCTTCAAACGACGTGATGCCGCTGTCGCCGCGCACCAGCAAAGTGAACGGTTCCGGGTGGACCGAGAACATCGCGCGGATTTCCGGGAACGGGTTGTCGGCAAAGCGGGATGTGCCGTTATAGGCGTGGTACTGCCAGTCGGACTGCGCCACCCCGAACTCAAGCTCACCGGCCTTGATCGTGTTGATGTTGTAGACCGAGCCACCGGTGGATTCCACGGCACAGCGAATGCCATGTTCCTTGCGGTCGCGGTTCACCAGGCGGCAGATCGCGCCACCTGTCGGGTAATAGACACCGGTCACACCGCCGGTCCCGATCGAGATGAATTGCTGGTCCTGCGCCATTGCGGCACCGCCAAGAGTAATGGAGGCTGCAGCGACGAGGCCCGCCGCAAATTTTTGAATCGTCATGTGGTTCTCCCAGTTGTGTGATGGGCCAGGGCCCAGTCAGGTGGAGACGTGTAGATGTTTGTCCATCCGCTTTCGCGCTCGCCAAGGCGTTGTAGCTGCGAAGATTTTCGTACGCTCCTTGGGTCATAAAACGCGATTCGTCCCGGATGGACCAGCCCGCCGTAACGTGATCTGTGCGTGCTGCCGCGATCTCTTGCGTTTTGGCGTCCAAATTGGTCAGGTGAGGCACCACGCCCGCCATCTGTCGCAACCTCATTCCCGGTCCCTGCCATGAGCCACGTTTTCCCCCGACACAACCTCGCGCCGCCGGTCAAAGCCGTGCGTGGCGCGGGATGCTATCTTTATGACGAGACCGGCAAACAGTATTTCGATGGCTCCGGCGGGGCCGCCGTATCCTGTCTTGGACATGGCGACGTCGAGATCATCCAGGCAATCCAGGATCAGGCGGCAAGCCTTGCCTATGCACATACCGGGTTCTTCACCAGCGCCCCGGCGGAAGAGCTTGCCGATCTTCTGATCGAACATGCTCCGGGCGATCTGGACCGCGTGTATTTCGTGTCCGGCGGATCCGAGGCGGTGGAAAGCGCGCTCAAACTGGCGCGCCAGTACTTCCTCGAAACCGGCGAACCACAGCGCCGTCACGTGATTGCCCGACGCCAAAGCTACCACGGCAACACGCTGGGCGCTCTGGCGACCGGCGGAAACGCATGGCGGCGGGCGCAGTTCGAACCGATCCTGATGGATGTCTCCCACATCGCGCCCTGTTACGAATATGTTGACCGGGCCGATGGCGAAAGCGCCCACGACTACGGCCAGCGGGCCGCGCAGGAACTGGAAGACGAAATCCTGCGTCTTGGCCCCGACAGCGTCATCGCATTTGTCGCCGAACCCGTGGTGGGCGCCACGATGGGGGCCGTCCCGGCAGTCGAAGGCTATTTCAAGCGCATCCGCGAGATCTGCGACCGCTACGGTGTGCTCCTCATCCTCGACGAGGTGATGTGTGGCATGGGCCGCGTTGGCCAACTGTTTGCCTGCGATGCAGATGGCGTGACACCTGACATCCTGTGCATCGCCAAGGGCTTGGGCGCGGGCTACCAGCCGATCGGGGCCATGTTGTGCACGAACAGGATATACCAGGCCATTTCCGACGGCTCCGGGTTCTTTCAGCACGGGCATACCTATCTGGGGCATCCCGTGGCCTGTGCCACCTCGCTTGCGGTGGTCAAGGCAATGCTGGGGCGCGGCCTGATCCCAAGGGTGAAACAGCAGGGCGAGGCCTTGCAGCAGGCGCTGATCGACCAATTCGGCCAGCACCCGCATATCGGCGACATCCGCGGCAAGGGGCTGTTCCGTGGGATGGAGTTCGTCGAGGACCGCGAAACGAAAACCCCGTTCGATCCCGCGCGCAACACCGCCGGTCGTTTCAAGAAAGCCGCCTTCGAGGCAGGGCTGATCTGTTATCCGATGCGCGGCACGCGCGACGGCAACCTGGGCGATCACGTTCTGCTCGCCCCGCCCTTCATCATTTCGGATGACCAGATCGGCGAAGTGGTCGACAAGCTTGCCCGTGCCGTGGACGAGGTTTTGCCCTGACGCACAGACGCGTTGCCGCGCGGGGTTTACGTCGCAGTGCACCATCCCCATTTTCCTAGTATAACACTCAGGAATAGGGGCGCTGCGATTCCCGCATGCCCCGAGGCAAGGAACGGGTGCATCATGCAAGCGCACAAACTCGACATCGGATGGGAACACAACCGGCCCAGACGGCCGCTGTCGGATGAAGAGCGGCGGTTCCTCAACACCTTGCGCCTCGTGGGGCGCGCCTGCCGGGCCAAGGCGCGCCAGGACCTGTTCCAGGCTTGTGCCGTCCTGTCCTGCGACAGGACCGTCGCCCATACGGCCTATGCCGAAACGCTCATGCGGTGCCTGTCGCAGGCGCTGGGAAAAGAACCCATCCTCTACCTGCCCGGAGAGGCCGAGGTCTCGTTCGACGAAGCGTGGCTCCTGCAACTGGCGTCGGCGATTGCCGCGGAAGACACCCACAGCACAGAGTTCCTGCTTCGGTCACGGGTGCATCCACACGCCCGCCGCCATTGCGGCTTCCTGATGAAGTCGATAGTCGAGCAATTTTCTCTGATTTAGAATAATTCTAAAAAGTTCTTGGCATTTGTCTTGGTGACGTTATCTATGCACCAAGCAAGCCAGCGCCGCGCCAGCCAGCAATTGTTTTAACCGATACGGAGGGTGACATGACACAAACAGCGATGTCGATGTCCACAGATGCTCAGAAACAGATTGCGGATGCCTTGAACCAATGCGTCGCGGAAACCGCCGTCACGACCATGATGGCGCAGAATTTCCACTGGAACGTGACCGGCATGGCCTTTGGCCCGCTGCATGACCTGTTTCAGAAGATGTACGAAGACCATTTTGTGGCGCAGGATGATCTGGCGGAACGCGTGAAGGCGCTCGATGCCCATGCCGAAGGCACATTGGCCGGCATGATCAAACGCTCCAAGATCGCCGAACATGACGGCCACGCCTCGGCGGAAGAGATGATCAAGACCCTGATGGAAGCCCAGCAAACCCTCGCGGCAACGCTCGCCGGCGCAGGAGAGCTTGCGGCCGAACACGGCGACACCCTGACCGAAGACCTCTGCATCGCACGCGGCCAGGAACACGAGAAATTCGCCTGGTTCCTGCGCTCCCACCTGCGCTGAACCGCTCACCTTATCAAAAAAGGCGGCACCCCCGGGTGCCGCTTTTTTCGTTCTCTAGGTTGGACCGTCTGAAGGCCCATCCGACTGACTGCCCGCGTTGAGCCTATATTCACCGATGCTGCGCCACCCGCAAATGTGCGCTTATTATTTGTGTTTGGCGCGCAGGCGGCTCAGCGTGACGGGTGTCATCCCCAAAAATGAGGCAATCAGTGAATGGGAGAACTTGGCCTCAAACCCCGGGAACGCCTCGCGGAACCAAATGAGTCGGTCGGCCCCTCCAAGAGCCGCGAGACACCACTCTCTTTCCGCTTTTTCGTTCAATGCGCTCTGCATGACCGCGTTCGCCCAATTCCGGATGGGTGGCGATAAGACCATCAGGTCTGAAAGCAGGTCACTGTCCATCCTGACAAGTGAGGCATCGGTCGTTGCCACAA
>CAYZAD010000181.1:0-5871 GCA_964476315.1 uncultured Rhodobacterales bacterium | reverse complement strand
TGATGGGCGCGCCGAACCTTGTGCGCGGCGGGTCCCATTCCGGCAACGTGGCCGCGCGCGAGCTAGCCGAGGCCGGGTTACTCCACATCATTTCGTCCGACTATGTGCCCGCCGCGCTGCTCATGTCAGCCTTTCACCTCGCTTCGATCTGGGCAAATCTGCCGTCGGCTGTGGCATGCGTGACGCGCAATGCCGCAAGGGCTGCCGGGCTGATGGATCGTGGACGCCTTGAAACCGGCTTGCGCGGAGACGTGATCCGCGTGCGATGCGTCGGCACCACGCCGCTTCTGCGCGGTGTGTGGAGCCGGGGCAATCGCGTCGCCTGACCGCTTTGACCGATGTTGGGCGACGTGTACCTCAGCCCTTGTGCAGGGACATCAGAACAGGTGCGCGGCTGCCGCAATCAGGAATGGCACGGGAAGGCACAGGATCAACCGTCGCAAGGCAAGCTGACGTCCCATGAGCGGAAGTTCATAGGCCAGAAATCGCGATGCCGAAAACAAGGCCCAGGATGTCACATAAGTCACCACCAGCCCTGATGTGGCCCCGGCCTTGAGCGCGGCCGCGCCGACGGCAAAACTGACGAACGCGCCGCCGGGTGTCACCGGACCAAGCGCAATGGCCAGCAGAACGCCCGAGGCACCAGCACCTTCACCGAACAGGGCGCGCACCTGATCCGGTGGCAGGAGTTCGGCAAAAAACCCCGCCCCCAGCAGTGCGACGACGATCCGCGGTGCCGTGAATTGCGCCATGCGCCAGGCATTCGCAAAGCCGGCGGCCCGCCATTCGGCATTGGGCAGCCGCCAATATAGCCAGACCGCCACCACAGCCAGCAGAACCGTACCGATCAGGATGTTCACGCGTCTTTCTTTCCAAATATGGCGCGCGCGCCAAGGCCGATCAGGATAGGGAACGGCAAACACAACAGGACGCGCCACCAGACAAGATCGACCGGCAGGAATGAAAACTCCCAGATGAGGGTGCGGTTCAGGCTGAGCAGCGCCCAACTGCTGACAAAGGCCATGATCGCGCCGATGTCTGCGCCCACAAGTCCGAAACTTGCCGCAAGAGGAAAGGTCATCGCCGGGCCGCCGGGGATTGCGGCACCGGCGAAGGCTGCGAGCAGCAACCCCCGCAGGCCGCTTTCGCGCCCGATCCAGACCGCCACCTTCTGGCGCGGCAAGAGCAGCGGAAGAACGGCGGCGATGAACATGCCCGCCGCGATCTTGGGCGTGAGCATGGCCATGAACCCAAGTTCTTCGATCACGATTTCGGCGGCCCGGTCCCAGCCCTTGAGCACAACGACCAATGCGCCCGCAACCAGGGCCGAGGCCGCCAGAATGGCAAAGCCGGTGTCAAACACCCGGCGCACAGGCTGTTCGGGCGGCGGATCAGCCGCAATGTTTTTCAATGAAGGCATCGTTGTCCAGTGCCCGAATATCCGGCAAAGCCGTCTTGTTTTTTCTTGGTCCATCCCCGACCGCAAAAGCGGAAAAGCCGCTGTCGGAGTTTTGGCAAAACGCCGCTTGATCCTCATTGCGGACCTGTGTCGATGGTATAGGGGGCGACGTCCCCGGTCACAACCGCCACCGCGCCAATCACCGCGCATCGCCCGTCCGCACGGTCTGTGAGGCGGATCGGTCTGATTTTGCGCCGCGTCAATGCACGGCAAAGGCTGTCAGGCCACACTGCGCAGAGTATCCTTTGCGCCGTCAGGCACATCCAGCACCGGGCTTCGACATGTTTCTTGAGATTTTTCTTATATGTCTTCTGATCGGCGTGAACGGGCTTCTTGCCATGTCGGAACTGGCGGTGGTCTCGTCCCGGAAGGTGCGGTTGAGATCCCAAGCCCACAAAGGCAATCGCGGTGCCGAAATCGCCCTTGCCCTTGCAAAGGATCCCGGGAAATTCCTGTCGACCGTTCAGATCGGCATCACGTTGGTGGGCATTCTTGCCGGTGCCTTTTCGGGGGCCACGATCGGGCTGCGACTGTCCAATCTGCTGCGAAGCATCGGCGTTCCGGATGCCGCCGCAGATGAAGTGGGTGTCGGGCTGGTGGTTGTTGCGATCACCTTTCTTTCGCTGATCGTCGGAGAGTTGGTTCCGAAGCAGATCGCATTGGCCGCACCGGAACGCGTGGCCAGCCGCGTCGCGCCCGGCATGCTGCTTTTGTCCCGTGTCGCGGCACCTGTCGTCTGGCTGCTCGACCGCACCGGCAAACTTGTCCTGCACGGGATCGGCCATTCGGGGCGGCACGACGCGCCCGTCAGCGACGAGGACATCCACACGATGCTGACCGAGGCCGCGGGCGCCGGGGTCATCCATCGGGCCGAGAAAGACCTGATCGGTGGTGTCATGCGGTTCTCTGACCGGTATGCCTTGGGCCTGATGACACCGCGCCGTGACGTCGAAATCGCGAAAATCTCTGAAACGCGCGCCGAAATCCTCGCACGGTTCCAATCTTCGGGCCATTCGTGCCTTCCCCTGCAAGGCAAGGGTCCCGACGATATCATCGGCGTGCTGCACAGCCGCGATCTTTTGACGACGACGAACGAAAATTTCGATGCCCGGGCGCTGATGTCTCCTGCTGTTGTGATCCCGTCCAAACTGCCGGCTCTTGACGTGATCGACCGGCTGCGCACCTCCCCGGGTCACATGCTGCTTGTCTATGGGGAACGCGGTCATTTCGAAGGGATCGTCACCCCCATGGATGTTCTTGGCACGATTGCCGGCGGCTTCGACGAGGGCACACCGGACGCGCCTACAGTTATCCGGCGTCAGGATGGATCGCTCTTGGTTGCGGGATCGATGAAGGCCGATGCATTTAAGAAACGCGTTGGTTTGAAGCCCGGTCCCCGGGATGCAGAGACCACCGTGGCCGACATGGTCATGGACCATCTCGATGAGGTGCCCACAGTTGGCCAAGCCGCCATCATAGAGGGCTGGCGCTTTGAGATCGTCGATATGGACGGTGCGCGTATCGACAAGCTGATGGTGCAGCGGGACGCATCGCGCTGATGTCCGGAGGCGACACGCCGGGGTGCTATTGGGTGCAGTGTCGCCCGTCTTGACTGGGTTGGGAGACGTTTGGCGTGGTCATATCACCTGGGGCATCTTTCGATAGCGCCTGTGACTGCGCCCGATCGAGGCGTGACAGAATGGCCTCCGTGGTCTCACCGCGAGCACGGGCGCGCAGCCAGATGCGGCGACACGACGACGGGGACCATGGCAACGCCGCCTCGGACAGCCAGCGTCGCAGCGGTGGAGGCAGACCATCGTAGTCGCGCATGGGGTCTGTCGCGCGACGCTTTCGACGCAGGGAAGTTTGGCCAAGATTTCCGTTCATGCCGTGTCTTCCGGATCGTCAACGGGGTCGATGACCAGAACCAGTCGCGTCTCGCCGGTGCCTTCTATCGGCGGTGAGCGGTGCAGCACACCGGATCGGGGCATTTCCGGCCAAAGCGTTCCGCGCAGGAGGATCGGCGCACCTGTCGGAACCGTGTGGATGTGGACCGGTGTATCGCCATTGGTCGAGACCCCGTAATGCGTACCGGTGCCGCGATAGGTGCACAGCAATCGTGCGGTGACCGCATCGACGTGAAACCTGCGGCACGCGTTCGTGGTCACGACGTCCAGCCGCACGCGCAGCCATCGCGCGTGCATCAGTTCGGCGAACATGTCCGCCAGAGTGGCGATATCCTCCACCAGAACGTCGCGCTCTGCGCTGTCGGGTGTTCCGGACACCTCGCAAATCTGCGCGGCGGCGGCGCGCACCGCCTGCGGGCGAAGGATCACGCGGGCCCGTGGAAGCCTTGCCGGTTCCAACGCGTCGATCCACGCCTGAAAATCGGGCACGGGCTGGCGTCGCCAGATTGCGGCGGCGCAGCCAGGCCGACGGATGGCAGAAAGGTCTCTGGCCTTTTGAGCAACGAAAACGCCAGCGGCTTCGCCCACCAACACGTCCGTGGCGACGGTCATGCCGCGACCTCTGTGCGCTGCCAGTTGGGGAATGGATCCGGAAGGTCCGGCAGCATGTCGGGACCGGGCGCGATGGTTTCGGGCAACAGGCATGCGTCAAGCCGCGCCTTCAGCCCGGGCCAGTCGATGCCGGACCCGATAAAGACGATCTCCTGCCGCCGGTCACCCCAAGGGTCGACCCAGTGCTGTTTGACGTAGGCTTGGGCGCTGGCGTGCTCGGGCCAACGCTCTTTTGGAACTGCGGCCCACCATGTGCCGAGCGGCTTGACGGAAGACAGCGCTCCTGCAAGCGAAAATTCCGCCACCCAGTCGGGGCGCGTCGCGATCCAGAAATGGCCCTTGGCACGAATGACGCCGGGCATGTCGCCATTCAGAACGGTCAGAAGTCTTTCCGGCTCAAACGGCTGGCGGGCCCGGTAGACAAAGCTTGCCACCCCATATTCTTCGGTCTCGGGAACGTGGTCCGCAAAGCCGTACAACTCCTTGGCCCACATTGGGTGTTCATGTGCCTTTTCGAAATCGAAAAGACCGGTGTCGAGGATCGCATCTGCGGGCACATCGGAATGGTTGGTCTCAATAATCCGCGCATCCGCGTTCAGGCTGCGAATGATCTTGCGCGCGGCGTCTACGCGGTGCGGATCGGCATCGGCGACCTTGTTGAGGATCACCACGTCGGCAAACTCGATCTGCTCAACCAGCAGGGTCACCAGTGTGCGGTCGTCCTCCTCGCCCAATGTCTCTCCGCGGTCGCGCAGGAAGTCATGGCTGGAATAGTCGCGCAACAGGTTCACCGCATCGACGACGGTGACCATCGTATCAAGCCGCGCCACATCCGACAGGCTTTCGCCCGTTTCGTCACGGAAATCGAAGGTCGCGGCGACGGGCAGCGGTTCGGAAATGCCCGTGGATTCGATCAGCAGGTAATCAAAACGGCCTTCGGTGGCGAGCCTGCGCACCTCTTGCAGAAGGTCGTCGCGCAGGGTGCAGCAGATGCACCCGTTCGACATTTCAACCAGCGTTTCGTCGGTGCGGGAAAGCTCTGTGTCGGCGCGGACAAGATCGGCGTCGATGTTCACCTCGGACATGTCGTTGACGATGACCGCAACGCGCCGCCCCTCGCGATTGTTAAGCACCCGGTTCAGAAGCGTTGTCTTGCCAGCACCCAAGAAGCCTGACAGGACTGTGACGGGGAGACGGTCTTGGTTCATGGCGGGGCTCTCCTGGTTGTGGATTTCGAATCCCGTAACTACACGAGTTACCGAAGTCTCGCAACTTCCATTGTTACGAAACCGGGTGAAAATCGGGAGCCATCTCGTGAAACGCAACAGCCGCTTGTCACTGGCCCTTCATACACTCAGCCACATGGCACGAGAGCCCGAGCGCCTGCGCAAATCCGCTGACATTGCTGCACATGCGGGAACGAACCCCGTTGTCGTGCGGCGTGTTCTGGGAAGTTTGCGGCAGGCCGGGCTTTTGGTGTCCGAAGCCGGACATGCGGGGGGATGGAGGCTGGCGCGATCACCGCAAGACATTACCCTTGCGGACGTCTACCTGGCACTGGACGAACGCCTCGCCGCGCCGGACATCGACGCCGGGGCGCATGATTGCCGCGTGGAACATGCGCTGCTTGATCGGGTCTCCAAGGTCATGGAAGAGGTCGAACAGACCCTTGTCCGGAAACTGTCGGAAACGACGATCCTCGAAATTCGCGAATCCGCGGATTAACGCCCGCGCTGTCCGTCTGCGTCGGGGCGGAGACGATCAGATGAAGAGAGCACGCGCCCGCGATTGTCGCGGGCGCGTGCTGTCAGATCACGACAGGTGATGCACCTCCTGCAGGCCGTAAACCGGCGTATCGATGCCGTGCATCCGTGCCGCGATCTGGAGGCTCAG
>CAYZAD010000180.1:0-5977 GCA_964476315.1 uncultured Rhodobacterales bacterium | reverse complement strand
CGAGAACATCGCGGTGAAGGTGCCGCTGACCTGGGACGGTCTGAAGGCCTGCAAGACGCTCACCGACGAAGGCAAGATGGTGAACGTCACGCTGTGCTTCACAGCCAATCAGGCGCTTCTGGCGGCCAAGGCCGGGGCGACGTTCATCTCTCCGTTCATCGGGCGTCTGGACGATCTGAACATGGACGGCTTGGACCTGATCGCGGATATTCGTGAAATCTACGACAACTACGGGTTCGAGACCAACATCCTGGCCGCGTCGATCCGCACCGCCAACCACATGAGCGAATGCGCCAAGATCGGGGCCGATGTGGCGACCGCGCCTCCGGGTGTGATCAAGGCGATGGCGAGTCACGTTTTGACCGACAAGGGTCTGGACCAGTTCGTCAAGGACGCGGCTGCGGCCAACATCAAGATCGTTTGACCAGCCCCGGTCGGACGGGTTTCGGAAGGACTTCCCAGATCGGGATGACCGTGCCACAGTCCGGCCCATGAATTTGTGTCTTTCGCTTTACGGGCCTTTCCGCGCCGCGCTTGACGGACAGGAGCTTCGGATCGGTTCGCGGCGATCACAGGCGATGTTGGCGATGCTTGCGCTTGCGCCGACATCTTCGGTTGCCCGTGATCGCCTTGCCGCGACGTTCTGGCCGGATCGGTCGGAGGAGCAGGCGAAAGCGTCGCTGAGGCAGGAAATTTCAAGCCTGCGCCGGGCCTTGGGCAGCTCCGGGCTGATTGCGGCAGATGCGCATTGCGTGCGGATCGACAGGGACAGTTTGTCCGGCGATATCGGCTCGCCCGGCGACGGTGACTTCCTTGAAGGGTTGGACCTGAGGTCGGAACCGTTCGACGACTGGCGGCGCACGGAAGAAGCGCGATTGGCCAACACGTCCAAACTGGCCGCGCATCACCAAGGCGACACATCCACCAAGGACATATTCGAGAATCCCACAGTGCTTGTGATGGGGTTTGCACCGGCCAGCACATCGGCAGAGGACACGTCTTTTGCAACCGGGCTGGTCATCGACCTGCGCACGTCCTTGTCGCTGTGGCGCTGGTTCCCGGTGATTGCGCCCGAGGCCATCGGTTGGAAAACTGACCGTGACGGCGACCTGTTGCAGACGGCAAAATCCGTGCGCGCGGCCTATGCGATCAGCGGCGCCATTCGCCGGTCAGGAGACCGCATCCGGGTCTCTGCCAGCCTGACAGAGGTCGAGCGGGGGCATCTTGTCTGGACCGAGAATTTCGATGGTGAAATGTCGGATGTGTTCGAGATGCAGGAAGCGATCGGTCAGGCCGTTGTCGCGCGGGTCACGCCGGAGATCGGTCGTGCCGCAGCGGCACGTGTCATTCGTCAGCGCCCGGGCAACATGGCGGCTTGGCAGCTTGTGGCGCAAACCGACGAGTTGGACCGAACCGGCGGCGAGGGTTATGGAACACAGGAGTCCAACGCCGCGCAGGCCACTTTGCTGGAAGAGGCGCTGCGCCTTGAGCCCGATTATGCGCGGGTCTGGGCGCGCCTGGCCCGGTATCACTTTCGCAGCGGCTTGCTTGGCTGGTGCTCCGACCGGGACGCGGCGTTTCAAAGAGCGCTTGAACATGGGGAACGCGCGGTACAGTGCGATCCGGTCGAATGGGAAGGCCATGCCATTCTTGCCATCGCGTTCATCTTCGGACCAAGGTCGTTCGGACCGGCCCGGTTTCATGCGCTGGAGGCTGTCCGGCTCAATCCGTCGGCCCCGTTTGCGCGCCACGGCTGTGGTTGCGCGCATGAACTGATGGGCGATCCGGAGACCGCGCTCGATCATCTGCGGGCGATCTTCGATCTGAACCCGAACTATCCCAACCGCGCGGCGGCTTTGGGCGACATCACCACCTGCGAGCTATTCTCGGGCCAGGTCGATGCGGCGGTCGAGACCGCCCGCCAGCTTCGCGATATCGCCCCGGATTACGTGCGCGGCCTGCAACGCGTTGCGGTGACGATGGGGCATGCGGGACGCACCGAAGAGGCGGCGGACGCGCTGTCGAAGGTTCTGACCCTGCAACCCGATTTCGATGAGACCTATATCCGGGAAACCTATCCCTACGCCCGCGCCGAACACACGGAGTTCATCATCGATGGCTTGCGCCGCGCAGGCTGGAACGGCTGACGCTATCCGCGCATCCGGGCCGCAATCTGGGACACCGTGACCGATGCGCGCGCGGTTTCCGTCAGCCCCATATCCGCAAGAGCGTCGGCGTCCAGTTTTTGCAGCACAGAATATTCCCTCCAGGCGTCCAGCCAGATGAGAAGCCCATTGCGGGCCGACTTGCGGGGCGCGGCATAAGCGGTTTTGGCGAAGGGAAGGTTGATACGGGTTTGGGCTGGCATGGTGTTTCTCCTTGGTTAAGACAAGAAATTTGTCCCATGCGCCCGCAAAACCTGCGTCAGGTGTCGACCGTCCGATCCGCAAGAAATCCGTAAATTGCCGTAAATTCGGCGCGCGGGCCGTCATTTTTCACCGCGCCGCGGTCAATCTGCGCTTCTGCCACAGTGCAGGAGAGAGATTGAAAAAGAGCGCGCAATTCCCGAAAAGCACTGATACTGTGCCGAAAAATAACGACACGAGGATGGCATGAGCAGCCCCCGCATGGACGATGATTTGCGCGAAACCATCATGACGCGCCCTGATGTGATTCTCGAGGATCAGGATTTGATGCGCGCCCTGATTGCCGCGAACGAGCGCGCGATGGGCGGCAATATTGTCGATCTGCGCGGCATCGCGATGGATCGGCTCGAGGCGCGTCTGGACCGCTTGGAAGACACGCATCGGTCCGTGATCGCGGCGGCCTACGAAAACCTGGCCGGAACCAATCAGGTGCACCGGGCCATCCTTCGCCTGATGGATCCGGTGGATTTTGAACCGTTCCTGAAAGACCTTGGCGGAGAGGTTGCCGAGATCCTGCGGGTCGATGTGATCAAGCTGGTTCTTGAATCCACTCAGAACGACGAAGACCCGGCAATCAAGCGTCTTGGCTCGGTTCTGTCGGTGGCGGCACCCGGCTTTATCGATCACTACCTCACCGGGGGGCGCGATGTGCCCGCGCGGCAGGTGACCTTGCGCCAAATCCAGGTCGGAGACCGCGATATCTATGGCGACAAGGCCGATTGGGTACGATCCGAGGCCTGTCTCAAACTGGATTTCGGTGTCGGGCGGTTGCCCGGTCTGCTGGTCATGGGTGCCGAGGATCCCCACCAGTTCACGCCCCAGCAAGGCACCGATCTGTTGACCTTTTTCACCGGGGTTTTCGAGCGTCAGATGCGGCGCTGGTTGTCGTGACTGTCATGATCTCTCCGGCGGCGCGCGACGCGCTGGAGGGGTGGTTGGCGGCAAGCCGGGCGCTGAAGGGGACAGCCGAGAACACGCTGACGGCGTATCGCACCGATGTGATCGAATTCGTCACGTTCATGACGGAATACAAGGGCGAGGCACAGGGCTTGGCCCCGCTTGCGCGCATCACCGTGCCGGATATGCGGGCGTGGATGGCCCAGACGCGCAGCCGTGGCGCAAGCGCACGATCGCTGGCACGCAAGCTGTCGGCGGTCAAATCCTTCTACCGCTGGCTGGCCGAGCGCGAAGGGTTCGAGCCAACAGCCGTGCTGTCGACCCGCGCGCCCAAGTTTGAAAAGAAACTGCCACGGCCTTTGAACGAAGATGCGGCCCGGGCGATGATCGAAACTGTCGGTGAGCAATCGCAGAAAAGCTGGGTGGGCGCGCGGGACATGGCCGTTGTCACGCTGCTTTACGGATGCGGTTTGCGGATTTCCGAGGCTCTGGGCCTGACGGGACGGGATTTGCCATTGACGGATGCGATGCGGATCGTCGGCAAGGGCGGCAAGGAACGGGTTGTGCCGGTCCTGCCCGTCGCGCGGCAGGCGGTGGCCACCTATCTTGATCTCTGCCCGTTCGAAATGACAGCCGATCAGCCCGTATTCCGCGGCGTCCGCGGCGGGGCGCTCAATCCGCGGCTGGTGCAGAAGGTGACAGAGCAGGCGCGGATGCAACTGGGCCTGCCTGCCACGGCAACACCGCATGCGATGCGCCACAGTTTTGCGACGCACCTTCTGTCGGCGGGCGGCGATCTGCGGGCGATCCAGGAATTGTTGGGCCATGCATCCTTGTCGACGACGCAGGCGTATACATCCGTCGACACCGTGCACCTGATGAAGGTTTACGAGGCGACGCATCCCAAGGCGGGATGATTGTCACAGGTACAATTTAGGGCGGGATTTTCGCGCGCGGCTGTGCAAGCTCTGCGGTGTTTCCGCGACGTTGCGAGTGAGCGCCATGCACCCGAACCCGACATTTCACAGCCAGGATCACGCCAAGGACATCGCTTTTGTGCGCGACCGGGGGTTCGGCACCTTGGTGATGAATGGCGATCCGGTGCCGCTGGTCGCGCATGTGCCGGTGCTGTTATCCGAGGATGGGCGCGAGGTCTTGATCCATCTGGTGCGGTCCAACCCGATTGCGCGGGCCTTGGCACAGCCCTGCCCCGCACGGATCGCGGTAACGGGGCCGGATGCCTATATCTCGCCCGACTGGTACGGGGTCGCGGATCAGGTTCCGACCTGGAATTACGTGGCGGTGCAGATTACCGGAGTTCTGGAGCTTTTGCCGCATGACAGAATGCGCGAGGTTCTGGATGCGCAGTCGGCGCATTACGAAACCCGGTTGAAGGGCAAGGCCCCCTGGACCATGGACAAGATGACACCCGAGGTTGCGGACAGGATGATGCGGATGATCGTGCCCTGCCGGATGGTCGTCGAGGAGATCGCGGCGACATGGAAGCTGGGCCAGAACAAGGATGACGCGGTGCGCGGGCAGGCCGCGGCGCAGGTTCCGGGTGGGATGGGAACAGACCTTGATGCCCTCGCCGCGTTGATGGCGGAACCGCCGGTCCTGTGAGACCTGTGAGAGCGCACTTTCGGTTGATCGAAAGAGGACGATGCGTCAACGCATCGGCTCGTGCCGCTTGGCAATCGCCACGCAACAGGATTACCTGAGACATCACAGACATTGGGAGCAGCCAGATGCAACTTCTTCGTTCAGGGCCATCACCCTTCGTGCGCAAGGTTCTCGTGACGTTGCACGAGACCGGGCAGTACGACGATATCGAACATGTGGACGTGGCCACAACGCCGCTGACACCGGATTCCAAGCTCATTGCGGCAAACCCGGTGGGCAAGATCCCGGCGCTTGTGCGGTCGGACGGGCCAACCCTCTACGACAGCCGGGTGATCTGCCGGTTTCTGGATGCGCGCGCAGGGGGAGGGCTTTATCCCGAGCACCGCATCTGGGACACGCTCACGCTGGAGGCGACGGCGGACGGAATCCTCGATGCGGCGGTTCTGATGGTCTATGAGACCCGCTTCCGCCCGGAAGAGAAGGTGATGATGGAATGGGTCGAGGGCCAGTGGGGCAAGGTCTCCCGCGCGCTGGATGCGCTCAATACCCGCTGGATGAGCCACCTGAACGGGCGCATGGATATGGGGCATATCGCGGTGGCCTGTGCGCTGGGGTATCTTGACCTGCGCCACGATGCGCGGTCGTGGCGCACCGGGCGTGACGGGCTGGCGGCGTGGTTCGAGGCCTTTTCCAAGCGGGACAGCATGGTGGCGACGCAGCCCGAGGGCTGAGCAGGTGTCGCACCGGCTCTGACTTGCGCGTCAGCGTCAGTGCGTTTACCGACGCGCAATCTTTTGTAAGGACAAGACCGCGATGCGGATGACAGACACATTCATCAAGCCGATGCACCCGGAGGGCCGCAAGTTCGTCGCGATCTTTGCGGTGGTCACACTGGTTCTCTTTGCCATCGAGGAAGAGCTGGGCTGGATCGGCGTCGGCCTGACCATCTGGTGCTATTACTTTTTCCGCGATCCCGAGCGGGTCACGCCGGATGCGCCCGGATTGGTGATCAGCCCGGCGGACGGCATGGT
>CAYZAD010000179.1:0-5991 GCA_964476315.1 uncultured Rhodobacterales bacterium | reverse complement strand
GAAGGCGGCGGCGAAGGCGACAGCGGTGGTGTCAGAGCCACCCCGGCCCAGCGTGGTGATCCGTCCGTCCGGGCCGATGCCCTGGAACCCGGCGACAACGGCAACTTTCATGCCTTCTTCGAACTTGCGCATGATGTTGGCCGGCGGGATGTCTTCGATGCGGGCGGCGGCATGGGCGGCGGTGGTCATCACCGGAACCTGCCAGCCCTGCCAGCTGCGCGCGGGCACATCCATTTCCTGAAGCGTCAGCGCCATCAGTCCGGCCGTGACGTTTTCGCCCGAGGACACAACGGCATCGTATTCGCGCGCATCAAAGAGAGGGGAGGTTTCGTTGACAAGCCCCACGAGCTTGTTCGTTTCGCCCGACATGGCGGATACGATGACGATCACGTCATAGCCTTTGGCCACTTCGACGCCAACGCGCTTTGCAGCCCGCTTGATACGGTCCGGCGTGGCGACGGATGTGCCGCCGAATTTCATCACGAGAATGGGCATGGTCATGTCCCCGGCTTTTGGTCAGCGGTCCTTTACGTGGGGGAGCGGGGTGGCGCAAGAGTGGCTGAGGTCGCGGTCCGGGTCATGTGTCCCGATAATCCACGGCAGTCAGCGTTCCATCGTTCAGATGGGTTTCCTTTCCCGGCACCACGTCGGTGTTCTGCGCGGTGACGGCGCGCCATCCCGTGGCGTGTCGTTCGAGGACGAAAACAAGGATCGTCATCCGTTCTTCGGCGCGCGTGCCGTCCGGTGCGATCTGACCGCTGAGCCGAAAGCGGCAATGGACAACGGCATGATCGGGACCCAGCATGCGGGTGGTGATCGTGCCGGGCTTGAGCGTGGTTTCCCGGAAGAACGACTTCAGCGCGTAGTCATGCGCCCGGGAGATCGCATCGCGCTTGCGCCACCAGAGGCCGGTGACATTGACGAAATCCGCGTCTTCGGCAAACAGCGCCCCGATATTGCTGCCATCGCGGCTGTGCCACGCCTTTGCAAACGCGTGTGGAAAATCCTTGGGGTCGGTGACGGTCAAAACGGCATCGCGTCGCCGTTCCACATCTCAAAACAGCCTGTGGTGTCGAGCGACAGGGCGTCGAAGCGGTCAAGCAGTCCTACGGCGGACTCTTCGGGCCCGACTGAGGCGGCGCTTCCGCCCATATCGGTGCGCACCCAGCCCGGATGATAGATGCCAACGGGAATGTTCTGCGCCCTGAGGTCGACCGCCAGATTGCGCCCGAGGTTCAGGGCGGCGGCTTTGGAGGCGCGATAGATGTAGGATTGCCCGCCCGCCCGTTCGCTCGATCCCATCTGCGAAGAAATGATGGCCAGTTTCGGCGCTTTCGATTGCCCGAGATGCGGCAGGAACGCCATCGCTGTCAGGTACACGCCGGTCACATTGGTGGCAAAGGTATCCGCCCAAAGCCCTGTGTCGCTAAGCCCGTCCGCAGGCATGCCCTTTTCCAGATAGACGCCCGCGTTGCACACCAGCAGGTCGATCGGTGTGTCCCTGAACCGATCCGCAAGGGCGGCGCAGCTGTCCGGGTCGCGCACATCCAGCGGCAGCAATGTCGGGTGATCGGTGGCGCGGGTTGTGCCCCATGCGGTGTGGCCGCGCGCCTGTGCCGCCGACAAAAGCGCCGCCCCAATGCCGCGGTTCGCACCGCTGATCAGAATGTTCATCAGTTGGACTTTCGCGTTGGCGTGAAGGGCAGGGGCGCGACGGGCACACCGTCTTCGATCAGTTTCTTAGCTTCGTCGCCGCGCGTTTCGCCCCATATCGGCCGCGCAGGAGCAAGCCCGTCGTGAATGGCGCGCGCTTCGCTGGCAAAGTTCTTGCCCACGTAGTCGGTGTGGTTTTCCACGAACTTGCGCATCTCGGCCAAGGCCTGCTCGGCCGGGCTTGCCGGTTCGGTCAGCTTGGGTTTGGGTTTTGCCGCTTCGGGCGCATCCGACGTGCTGACACGTGGGGCCATCATGGCTTTGCTGACCGAGTTGGAGCCACAGACTGCGCAGCTGACATGGCCAGCGGCCAGCAGCTTTTCAAAGGCCGTTCCGGATTGGAACCAGCTGTCAAACCGATGGTCGTTTGCGCATTTCAGGGTGAACTGGATCATGAAGGGACCGGTGTGTTCTGGTATCGGGTGTTACTGCACCCGATTACAATAAGCGTCTTCCGCACGACATCAAGCGTCCAGCACCCGCACGATGTCGTGCATCAGGGTGTCGATGTCGGTGTCCTGGCGAAGGGCGGATTTCGCCGCAGCCCCAAGGGCCTGCTGGCGCGCCGGGTCTTTGAGATCACACAAGGCTTTTGCCAGGTCCTGCGCGGTTTCAATGGGGCGCGCCGCGTTTTCGGCGGCCAGCCGTTCATAGGCGGCTTTGAAATTGGCGGTATCCGGCCCGTGCAGGATTGCAGAGCCAAAGCTGGCGGGTTCATAGGGCGTGTGCCCCCCGCGATCTGTCAGGGATCCGGCCACGAATGTCACCCCGGCCAGCGCATACCACAGCGCCATTTCCCCCAACGTATCGGCAAGATAGACCTGCGCGCCCTGAGGCGGTTCGTTCAGACTGCGCCGGGCGCAGGTCAGACCATGAGAGTCGATCAGCGCTGCGATGGCATCGGCCCTTTTGGGATGCCGTGGGGCGAGGATCAGCTTCAACTCGGGCCGGTCTGCCATTGCGGCAGCCTGTGCGGCCAGCATCACCTCGTCTTCGCCCTCGTGCGTTGAAGCGGCCAGCCATGTGTCGGACCTGGCAAACGCCTGTTTCAGAGTGTCATCAGGTGCAAGTGCCGGTGGCGTGTACAATGCCTTTAGATCGTAGACCGGGCCATTTGCCGCCGGGTCCAGACCGAATTCTGCAAACCGTTTGGATGATGCCGCGTCCTGCGCGGACAGGTACGTGATCTTGCCCACCACCCGGCGGGCCAGCCGCTCGAACCGGTGCCATCCTTTGGCGCTGCGCGCGGTCAGGCGCGCGCCCACGACAAGAACCGGACCGGGACATGCGAGGATGCGTTGAGGCCACAGGTCCGATTCCAGCGTCACGAGCGCCGTGACCTGCCAGCGGGCATAGGTGCGGGCCGTGGGGCCGGGCAGGTCCAGCGGTGCGAGACGGGGGTCGACATTCGCCAGCCCCCAACCGCGCGCCAGCGTCAGCGCGCTGTCGGTGTTGACCGTCAAAAGAATAGGCCGACCGTCTGCACCAAGACGTGCGAGGATCGGTTTAGCAGACGTGACCTCTCCGTTCGAGGCCGCGTGGACCCAGACATGTGGCACGGGCGTTGCAGGCCGGGTCAGTCCAAGACGCGCCTTGCATCCCTCGACATCGCGCCTCACGGCCCGCGCGGCAAGGTCCCACGCGGCCAGAAGATGCATCAGGATGCGATACAGGATCACGAAATGGCCAATCAGGTTCCGGTTTGCGCAGGCTCTGCGTGACCGGCAAGCGTTTCCTCGATGCGCCGTTCCAGCAGCTTGAGAAGGATATGGTTGTCAAAGCGGTCTTCTGCGACGGCCCGCGCGCGCCGGGACATGGCCGGCAGGTCATCCACGTCCAATGCGGCGTTCACGGCGGCGGTGAACCCCTGTTCGTCATGTTCATCCACAAGAAAACCGGTTTCGCCTTCGTCGATCGCTTCGGGAATCCCCGCGTGGCGGGTCGAGATCGTGATGCACCCGCAGGCCATCGCTTCCTGGATGGCCGTGGGCAATCCTTCTGTGTTGCCATCCCGAGCGGTCACGGAATGCTGCAAAAAGAACTGCGTGCGCATCAGCCGGTCGCGAACGGTGTCATGCGGTTGGGCGCCATGAAACCGGACCTTGTGCGTCACGCCGAGGTCCGCGGCCAGCGCCCTTGCGGGTTCGAGCAGGGGGCCATCCCCGATGAAATCCAGCCGGGCCTCCGGTGCGTTGACCGTTGCCTCGGCAAACGCCCGCAGGGTGGTCAACGGGGCCTTCTTTTCCACAAAGCGTCCAACCGCGAGAAAGCTCTGAGGCACCTTGTCCTGCGGCGCAAAGCGCCGGACATCGACCCCGGACGGAATGACATGACTGTTGGGATGCGTGATCCCGTGCCGTTTGAGGTTGTTCAGAAGAAACTGCGAGACCGAGAACACCCCCGCCAGGCGCGGCATCATCTTGCGATAGGCTGCGCGCATCCGTTCGGTGCGAATGGCCTTGGAGGCATCGGTTCCGCGAAAATAGGTGAAGATCGGAATCCCAAGGCTGTTGGCCAAAGGGGCCAGCGCCAGCGCTTGTGTGCCGAACTCGGCCAGGATCACTTCGACGCGCTCTTCGCGGAAAAACCGGGTGAGCGAGTCCTTGGCCGCACCAAAGGGCAGCCGCGAGGTGCCGTGTTGCATGCGATTGCGCAGCAGCCACCAGGGCGCAATCAGCACATCCCGGCTGGACAGACCGTCGCGGCGCACGAAATACGCTTTGGCATAGGGATTGTCGCCGTGAAAGCGACCGCAGACCACAACCGTATTGCCACCGAACAGATGTTCGATGTGACGGTTGATGAATGTTTCACCGCCTAAGTGGTATTCGCCAGTTGCGATTGCTGCGCGCATGAAAAAGCCCGGAGGAACAACACCGCATTAGGTAGCAGCGCAATGTGACGCCAGCAAGGCTTCCCTGTTTCTTGGGGCTGGCGGTCAAGAGAAGAGAAGTGCTGGTTTCTGCACCCCGACGATGGTGCCGACAACGGGTTTTCCCAGTTCGTTGCGCAGGCGACCATGCTCGAGCAGTTTGGGTTTCGGAAATCCGCTTTCGGTCAGGCTGTGACGCACATATCCGTCAGTGTGCTTGTAGCGACCGGCCGGATAGAGTTTGAAACCTGTCTTGAGGTCATCGTCCAGTTCCGTCTCGACGGTGAAAACAAGCCAGCCGCCGGGATTGAGACAGTTCTGAAAATTCTCCAGAACGGTTTTGAGCGATCCGAAATACACGAGAACGTCGGCACAGACGATCAGGTCGAACGTGCCCTCGGGATAGGTCGCCGGCATGGAAAGGTCGGTGCGGCTCAGATAATCGTAGAGCTGCTTGTCCCGCGCCTTTTCGAGCATCCCCGTCGACAGGTCCGCCCCTACGATTTCCCTGGCGTAGTCGCGCAGGAAACCGGCGCATAACCCGGTGCCGCACCCGGCATCCAGAATACGCCGTGTCTGGGTTTTCGGCAGGCCCAGTTCCAGCAGCGCAGTGTAGACCATGCTGGGGCCGTTATTCTTGATCTTCTCAAGCTGCGCATCGTAATTTTCCGCGAAGCTGTCGAATATGCCGACGGCCATCCCATGCTGGTCAAGATCGGCTGGCCGTTCGTCATTGGCCGCGCGAAAATGATCGATCTTGGCCTGTTCGGTGCTGGTTTTGCATTGCTCCTGGGCCTTGTCGAGAAACAGCGACACCGCTTCCTTGTTTTCCAGATGACCAAAGATCGTGGCAAAATACATGAAGGAACTGAACGTGTTGCCCCCGTTTTCGCAAAACGCGAGCGCCTGCGTCTTGGCTTCGTCCAGCCGGTCTGTCTGCGCCAGAAACGCACAGAGCGCATTGATGGCCAAGAGACTGTCGGGATCGATTTCGAGGGCCCGGCGGCACATGTCCTCGGCCTCGTCAAAGGCTTGCAGGTCGGCAAAAATCTCGGCCCGGTCAAGCAGCCCCTTGGTGGTTGTCGGAATTTGATGCGGGCCGTTTTTCAGGCCTTTCAGGATCACCTCCCGAATGTGATCCGCAGTCCGTGTCTGGTTGAGATCCCGCATGATCAGTGAAAGCGTCGCCGCGATCCGGATCGGCAGGTCTTCCTTGTCAAGCACGCTCAGACACAGGTTCAACGCGCCGTCGCGATCACCGTCAATGATCAGCTTGCGTGCCTCATCAAGATCGGCCTGAAGCGCCGCAACAGGGTCCACAGCGTCGTCTTCCGACGTTTGCGAGTCCAATGCGTCGACGTTGCCCTCCGCCGCGTCTGTCATGGTGAACCTCCTCGGAATACCGT
>CAYZAD010000178.1:0-5994 GCA_964476315.1 uncultured Rhodobacterales bacterium | reverse complement strand
AGCTGGCCGGCCTTTTCCTCGAACCGGCGGATCAGCAGCATGTCGCGGTAATAGGCTTTCAACTGATCCGCCGACACATTGGGCAAGCTCTTGGATTTGGCCGTAGCCTTTCGTGCTGCCATTCACGCCTCCCTGCGATAATGGTTTAGCATTAAACTTTTTGACAAGCCTACGGCGATAAACCCCGGGAAGGCAAGAGGCATCCTGCGCGACCGGCTGCATTGCGCCACGTGTTGATTCGCGCGCGCCTGGTTGCGGGCCGTCCGCACCGGGAACAATGCCATGCATCATGTTCGAACTGTTCAAATGCATGGGACAATTGTGGCCCAAATCGGGCAGCTTTAACCAAACCGAGAGACATCGTGGCCAAATTGTGGAGGAATTACGGCTTCTGCGCAGTTGGGAAACACAAAAATGCCAGATATCTCGGCTTTCGGTTTCATGGGGTCTCCTGCCTCTCAGGGGTTGTTCGGGGCGAATGTGCTTGCCACGCGGTCAAGCCTTGAAGAGGGCGGCACCTACGATCAACTGATCCAGCAGCTTGGCGTCGGGGCGTTTCGGTATCCCGGCGGTTCCCTGACGGAACGGTATTTCGACATCACCGATCCGAATGCCACGGTGGTCTTTGACCGCGACACCGGCGAGGCGCGCGATTTCATCCCATTGAACGAGGCGCTGGACTACGCCGGCTCCGAAGGGCTGTCGGTGACCATCGTGATCCCGACGCGCGATCTCTTGACCGAGGAGGTTGACGACAACGGGGATCGCTTTGCTGCCATCGATGAAGAGGTCTTGCGCGGGTTCGTCCGCGACGTGGTGACCGGCGCACATGGAACGGCAGATATCGATGCCTTCGAACTCGGGAATGAATACTGGGGCAGCGGGCAGATGTCGTCGATTGAATACGGACGGCTGGCCAGCGAAATGGCGGTCATCATCAACGACGAGCTCGACATGCAGGGGTCGGATGCGGACATCATCGTGCAGTCCGGAACCAACTTCAATTTCGCGCGGATGTCGGACCAGTACAGCGACGATATGTCGGGCGAAGACATTCTTGCCGATCTGAATGAAACCTATGGTCTGTCCCTGACACAAGACAGTCTTTTCAGCTCGGGACAGGTCAATTGGACGGATGTTGCCAATGAAATGATCCTGTCCGAATTCGATACCGCGGCGGAACAGCAGGCGGTCGATGAGGTCGCTGTGCATGTCTATTCGCGGGGGCAGGTGAACGAAGACCAGCGCAGCTTCTTCCTGAATGCCACGGACGAAGCGTGGGGGGATGCCATCCCGGATGCGGGCATCACCGTGACGGAATGGAACACCGCCGGCAACACAGGGTCGCTTGATCGCAACAGCGATTACGGTTTGTACCAGTCCCACGAAATGCTGAACGTGATGGAGGAGTTCCTGCGCTACGACGTTCAGAACGCCCATGTCTGGCCGCTTGTCCAGAACACGCCCAACACGCTGAGCGTCGATGACGGCGAGGCGGACCTTTCTCCCGGCGGGGCCATGTTCAGCCTGATGCAGGACGCCTTGCCGGGCAAACTCGCGCTTGATCTGACAGAAGCGCCGGGGCGGGACACCGAGGTTGAGGATGACGGCGTGGCCGTGCACGGGTTCTGGGAACCGGACGAATTGGTGTTCTACGTGGCGGCGACCGGTGCGGGCGGTGCAGACACGAGTATCGATTTTTCCGGTCTTGTCGCGGATGCCGGTGCTGTGGACATCACCCATCTTGGCGTCGCCGATGGCGATGCTGCGGGATCAAGCCGGTCTGACGCCGTCTTGCGGGACATCGATCCCGACACGGTGATGCAGGGCACAGAGCTTGCCGTGCAGATGGGGCAGGGCGAAATCCTGCAGGTCCGGATGACAGGGTTTAGCCCGTCCGAAGACTTCCAGGATCTTATTTCCGAAGAACAGCCGGACATGCTGCCCGACCTCCTGATCGATCCGTTTGCAGAGACCGGACCACAGGACGCGTCAGCGGACGAAACCGAAGGCACATCTGCGGAGACGGCAACCGCCGACGCATCCGCCCCGAATGCAGCGCAGGAGCTCGGGCCGGACACAGCCGAAGTTCAGCAGCCGATGTTTGAAAGCCCGGACGTACTGCAAAGCCAAGGCGCGTTGGACACGGCAGAGGGTGACGACATGGCGATCCCTTTTCCGACAGTGCCCTTCAACGAAAGCGAGGCAGACATGCAAGCCGCCGAAGACGCGGCGCGCGAGGACAGCCAGACCGATGACGAGGCGGGCGATCTGGCAGGTTTGGGCGATCTCATGGCGGCATTGCCGTTGCTGGGCTTGCTCGCAGTCTTCATGTAACCGGGACGGGGATCACACCGCGACAGCCTGCACCGCCGGGCGATCTATCGCACCACGATTTCATCCGTGCGCACCATGCCCAGCATGTCGCGGGCGCGCTCATCCAGAAGATCAAGGTCAAGATAGGTGTCAGACAGACGCCGGGTGAGGTTTTCCATCCGCGCCACTTCGGCCTGCAGCTCTTTCAGCTCGGCTTCCAGTTCGCGGGTCTCGACAACGATCTCTGCGCGGCGGAACACACCGTAATCGCCCTGAACGGCTGCAAAAATGAAATAACCACCCGCACAGAAACACCCTGCAAAAAATGCAAGTCCGCCATAGGCTGTTCGTGAGCGGGTGTGGTCCATGTCTCGCCTCGGATCGCACCTCTTCATGGGCGCGTACCGCACCGTGGCACAGGAAAAAACCGAAGGGAATTCCCCAGTTGTCCTGATCTTGCCAAAATTCGAAAATCGCGATGGGTTGTGGCTTTCAAGCCTCTGTCGCGGTTGCCAAGCGTCAGCCGAGGGCCGCAACTCCGGGCAGGGTCTTGCCTTCCATCCACTCCAGGAACGCGCCGCCTGCGGTCGAAATATACGTGAAACTCTCCGACGCCCCCGCCTTGTTGAGCGCGGCCACGGTATCGCCGCCACCGGCCACGGAAATCAGATCGCCCGAGGCGCTCAGCGTCGCGGCATAGGCCGCAGCGGCATTGGTCGCGGCATCGAATGGCGGGATTTCGAAAGCGCCCAGCGGGCCGTTCCAGATCAGGGTCTTCGCCGTATCAAACGCCGCGCAGATCCGCGCAACGCTGTCCGGCCCGGCATCAAGGATCATCGCATCCGGCGGGCACGCCCCTGCGGGAACCGTTTCAGATGTGGCCCCGGCCTTGAATTCACGCGCCACAACAACGTCTAGCGGCAGGATGATGTCGCAATTGGTGGTCTTTGCCTTGGCCAGGATCGCCTGCGCCGTCTCGGCCAGGTCGTGTTCACAAAGCGATTTGCCCACGTCGAAGCCCTGCGCGGCCAGGAACGTGTTCGCCATCCCGCCGCCGATCACCAGCATATCGACCTTTTCGACAAGGTTCGACAAGAGGTCGAGCTTGCTGGACACCTTGGCCCCGCCCACCACGGCAATCACCGGGCGTTCGGGGGTCGCCAGCGCCGCCTCGAGCGCCCGCAGCTCCGCCTCCATCAACCGTCCGGCGCAAGACGGCAAAAGATGTGCAACCCCGGTTGTCGAGGCATGCGCGCGATGGGCGGCAGAAAACGCGTCGTTGCAGAAGACGTCCCCGAGCGATGCCAGGAACTGCGCCATTTGGGGGTCATTGGCTTCCTCCATCGGCGAAAAACGGGTGTTTTCGATCAGCACCACTGCATCGGACGGCAGGGCGTCGATGTCTTCCCGCGAGGGGCGTTCGATAAAGGTGACGGACCGCCCAAGCGCCTTTTCCAGCGCCGGCAAGGTGACCCGCAGGCTCATCTCCGGGTTCGGTTTGCCCTTCGGACGCCCGAAATGCGCCAGCAGGATGGGCGTGCCGCCCTTGGCCAGAATGTCGTTCAGCGTCGGGATGATCCGGTCGATCCGGGTGGTGTCGGTGACCTGGCCGTTTTCGACCGGCACGTTGATGTCGACACGCGTCAGCACACGCTTTCCTGCAAGGTCCATATCGTCGAGCGTTTTCCAGGCCATGTTTCCCTCCGGTCCGTATGGTGACACCGTGATGGCAACGCGCGCGGGCAAGGTCAATGCGGTCCTTGGCTTTCCTTGGGGCGGGCTTTAAGTCTGTGCGCAACCATTCTTATGAAGGAGCGCGGCATGGCCGAGATCAAAGACCCCGAAAACACGATCCTCGTCGAGTTGAAAGACGGCACCGTCACCATCGAACTGCTGCCCGATGTGGCCCCCAAGCACGCGGAACGCATGAAGGAACTGGCACGCTCGGGCCAATACGACAACGTGTGTTTCCACCGGGTGATCGACGGGTTCATGGCGCAGACCGGCGATGTGGAGCATGGCGACATGGAAGACGGCTTCAACCTGCGCCGCGCGGGCACGGGTGGGTCGGACCTGCCGGACCTGCCGGCGGAGTTCTCCAAGCTGCCGCACGACCGGGGCACATTGGGGGCTGCGCGGTCGCAGAACCCGAACTCGGCCAATTCGCAGTTCTTCATCAACTTTGCCGACAATCACTTCCTGAACGGCCAGTATACCGTCTATGGCCGCGTGATTTCCGGTATGGAACATGTCGATGCGATCGTCCGTGGCGAACCGCCGGCGAACCCGGACCGGATGATCTCCGTCAAGGTGGCCGCCGATGCGTAAACTGGCTCTGGCCTTGTCCCTGCTGGCCTCCCCGGTGCTGGCCACGGGGTTGCAGATCGAAGTGGCGGGCGAGGCGTCCGGTGTCGTGACCATTGACCTGTTCGAGGACGTGGCCCCCCAGCACGTGGCCCAGATCGCCGCCCTGGCGGAAGAGGGTGCCTATGATGGGGTGGTCTTTCACCGGGTGATCGACGGCTTCATGGCACAGACCGGCGATGTGCAATTCGGCAAGCTGGACGGTGGAGACATGCGCATGGCAGGGCGTGGCGGATCGGATCGTGCCGATTTGCCTGCCGAATTTTCTGACATCCCGTTTGATCGGGGCGTTGTCGGCATGGCGCGGTCGCAGAACCCGAACTCGGCCAATTCGCAATTCTTCATCATGTTTGCCGAAGGATATTTCCTGAATGGCCAATACACCGTTGTCGGTGAAGTGACCGGCGGCATGGACGTGGTCGATGCCATCAAGCGCGGCGAGGGCCGCAACGGTGCGGTGATCGGTCAGCCGGACGTGATGGCGGATGTGACTGTCATCGAATGATCTGAGCACGCGCGGCCTGCGGGGCCGCGCGCTTGCTGAGCCGATGCCCCGTTCGGCGGCATCGGCGCATGGCGCAGTTTGCAAACAAATATCCCTTTTCGAATGGTGTGCACCTTTGCAACCGCGCGGTTGAGTATTTGCAAAGAGAAGAAGCAGGGGCGCGCGCGGTGTCATGACGCCATTGGCAATGCGCTGCTGACTGCGCTTTCCAGCCAGACGCGAAGGGATGCGGGCCATCAGACCGGCGCGCGGGGCGCCGGTCCGGTCTTACCCGAGTTTCACCAGCGCGTGGCGTTTCTTGCCTGCGCTCAGCTTGATCGGATTTGCCAGCGCGCCCGCGTCGATCATCAGACCGGCGTCCGTGAGCGGTGCATCGTCTAGCTTGGCACCATTTTCCGCGATCAGGCGCTTGGCCTCTTTGCCGGATTTCGCGAGCCCGCTCTTGACGATGAGCTGCACGATGGAGATGCCATCGCCGATTTCATCTGAGGTCAGGGCAATGGTGGGCAGGTCGTCCCCGATGCCGCCCTTTTCGAACACTTCGCGCGCGGTTGCTTCGGCTGCGGCCGCGGCCTCGGCGCCATGGCACAGCGTGGTCACCTCGTTGGCGAGGATGATCTTGGCGTCGTTGATCTCGGACCCGGCCAGCGCGCCAAGGCGGTCGCATTCCGCGACCGGCAGCTCGGTATAGAGCTTGAGGAAGCGGCCCACATCGGCATCGGTCGTGTTGCGCCAGAACTGCCAGAACTCGTAGGGGCTGCGCATGTCGGCATTGAGCCAGACCGCGCCATCGGCGGATTTGCCCATCT
>CAYZAD010000177.1:0-6079 GCA_964476315.1 uncultured Rhodobacterales bacterium | reverse complement strand
GTGTCAGGGGCTTGTTGAAATAGGTCTGCGCCGCAGCCGTCACCCCGTAGGAGTTCTGCCCGAGGAAAATCTCGTTCATGTAGAGTTCGAGAATTTTCTCCTTGCTCAGCGTGTCCTCAATCCGCGAGGCAAGGATGATTTCCTTGATCTTGCGCTCGACCTGCCGGTCACCTGACAGAAGGAAGTTCTTCATCACCTGCTGCGTGATGGTCGACGCCCCGCGCACATCACGCCCGCGCGACGCCACCGCGTCAAACGCCGCTGCCGCGATACCGCGCAGGTCATAGCCCTGGTGCTGGTAGAAGTTCTTGTCTTCCGCCGAAATGAACGCCTGCTTGACAAGGTCCGGGATCTCTCGCGCCGGGGTGAACAAGCGCCGTTCCTGCGCAAATTCGTCGATGATCTGTCCTTCGACCGAATAAATCCGGCTGATCGTGGGCGGCGTGTACTGCGCGAGGCTTTCATGGCTGGGCAAGTCGCGGCCATACATCCAGAACACGGCCCCCACGCCAAGCGCCACCATCATGGCGCCCATGGTCACGAGCGTGAAAATCGCCCCGAAGAATGACAAGATGAACCTGATCACTTGTGTGCCTCTGTTCTGGATAGACTACCCCTACTAAACTCGGGGTTGATGGTCAAAACACATTGCCATTGCAAATGGCGTCGGGTCGCTTGTGACGCAAGGTCGGGACCAGTCTTATTTGCGCCGCAGCGGTGCAAGCGCCGCGTCTTCGTCACGCCACGCGATCAACCCGTCCCGGATCCCCGCCGCCATGCCTTGCCGCCATATGGGGTCGCTCAGGTTCTTCAGGTCTTCTTCCGTTGACAGAAAACCCACCTCCAGCAGAACCGACGGGATATCTGCCGCCTTGAGCACCGAAAACCCGGCGCTGCGCATGGGGCGTTTGTGCACCCGCCCCACCGCGTTTTCGATCCCGCCAAGAATGTGCCGGGCAAGCGCCGTGCTGCGCGGGGCGTTCTGCTGTCGCGACAGGCTCATCAGCACATTGGCGACGCGGTCGTCGGACTGGGTCAGATCGATGCCCGCCAACAGATCGTCGCGGTTGTGCCGTTCGGCCAGCGCGGCCGAGGCCGCATCCGACGCTTCATCCGAAAGGGTATAGACGGTCGCCCCCCGTGCCTCGCCCTCCGCAAGGGCATCGGCATGCAGCGACAGGAACAGGTCGGCCTCGGCATCGCGCGCCCGCGCAACGCGCGCTTCGAGCGACACGAAGTAATCGCCATCCCGCGTCAGCGACACGTCAAACCCACCGGCACGGCGCAGCACCTCCTGCAATTCGCGCGCAAAGGTCAGCATCAGCGCGGCTTCGGTGACATTGTCGCGCTCGGCCCCCGGGTCGATGCCGCCGTGCCCCGGATCCAGCATGACCTTCAGCCGGTTGGGATCGCGCGGCCTGATCCGGGCCACCTCGGCCACCTGCGGCAGATCCCACCCCGCCTGCCTTGGCGCCCCCGCCTGTCGGTCAAACTCCGCTTGGTCACTGCGCTCCAGCACCACGGAAATCAGCGCCGCTCCGGTGGTTGCGTCACTGGTCAGGGCCGCCTCGCGCAGGACCATCGGTTCGGACAAATCCGCAACCAGACGCGACCAGCCCGGACGGAACGCCCCCACCCGCACGTCGCCAAAACGGTCCCCCGCGATCATGTCATCAGCGACACCGTCGCCCCAGGCCACCTCGCGGAAATCGATCACCAGCCGGTTGGGTTGCGCCAAGGTGAACACGCGCCACGGAACGCCCTGGCTCAGCTCCAGTCGTATCTCGGCACCGCCCCACCGATCTTCAAAACGGCCTCCCTCGAACCGGGCCAGGGCCCCAAGGTCCTGCGCGATCGCAGGAAGCGCCCAGACAAGGCAGAAGACCGCCGCCAAAACTTGTTTCAAAACACCGCTCATCGCCAGATTCTCTTGGCCTCTCACCGGGCCTTTTCAGAACCATATCCGCAAACGCAGCAGTGCGGAACCACGCGCATCATCAGCGTCCACTTTTTGGCGGAATGCCTCTGGTCGGTGCCCGTCGCAACAACTCTCAGGCGCAATGTCCCCGTGCCTGCATGTAGGCCCGCAAACGGCGCAACCCTTCCTCGATATCTTCGGTCGAACGCGCATAGGAAAACCGCAATGTCCCGCCCCCGCGAACCGGGTCGAAATCGAGGCCCGGCGTCACCGCGACACCAGCCTCTTGCAGGATGTCCTGTGCGAAAGCCCGGCTGTCCGACGTGATGTGCGACACGTCCGCATAGACATAGAACGCCCCATCCGGCGGCGCGATCCGGTCGAACCCGGCCTTGGGCAGACCGTTCAGCATCGCCTGCCGATTGGCGCGATACACCTCCATGTTCGCCTCAAGCTCATCGCCTGCATCAAGGGCGGCAAGCGCGGCAACCTGTGCCGCATGCGAGGCACAAATGAACTGGTTCTGCGCCAACCGTTCCACCTGTCGCACGTTGCCTTCGGGCAGGACCAGCCAGCCGACACGCCAGCCCGTCATGCTGAAATACTTGGAGAACGAATTGATCACGCAGACATCGTCGCTGATCTGAAGGGCGGTGACCGCTTTCTGATCGTACTCGATCCCGTGATAAATCTCGTCCGACAGGAAACTGGCACCTTTTGCCTGCGCGGCATCGATCAGGGCGGACAGCGCCGGTTTGCCCAGCATGGTTCCGGTCGGATTGGCCGGAGACGCAACCATCATGCCCTGGTAGTCGACCGCCTCCAGATCGGACGGCTCCAGCTGGTAGCGTGCCTCGGCACGGGTTTCGATCTCTACCGGAACAAGATCGAGCGACTTCATGATCTGCCGGTATGACGGATAGCCCGGTGCGCCCAGGGCAATCCTGTCCCCGGCATCGAACAGCGCTGTGAACGCCAGGATGAACCCACCGGAGGACCCCGCCGTCACGACAACCCGCGACGGATCAAGATCCACGTTGTACCAGTCGCCGTAAAGCCGTGCGATCCGGCTGCGCAGCGCCGGCAACCCCAGGGCCACGGTATAGCCAAGCGGATTGTCGCGCATGGCCGCGGTCAGGGCATCGCGGGCCAAGGCCGGTGCCGGGGTACCCGGCTGGCCCACTTCCATATGGATAATATGGCGCCCCGCCTCTTCGGCCTGGCGGGCGGCTTCCATGACATCCATCACGATGAAGGGATCAACCGCCCCACGGCTTGAGTTCCGCATCATTCTCTCCCTACACTGGTTTCAGGCAGACCTAGGGGCGAAGGCAGGGCAACGTCAATGTATCAAGCAGTCTTGCGCATCATGCGCGTCACGGGGCTTGCCCTGTGCCTGACCGCCCTGATCGGGACGGCCCCGGCCCGCGCGGCACAATTGCTGCGCGATGCCGATATCGAATATGCCCTGCAACAGCTTGGCGCGCCGATCCTGCGTGCGGCGGGTCTCAGCCCGAACCAGGTGCGCATCCTGCTGGTCAATGACAACACGCTCAACGCCTTCATCGTCGATACACAGCATATCTTCATCCATTCCGGTCTGATGACCAAGCTGGAAAGCGCCGCGCAATTGCAGGCGGTCATCGCGCATGAGGCCGCGCATATCGCCAACGGACACATCTCGCGCCGTCTTGGCAATCTGCGCTCGGCCCGCACAGCGGCGGGGCTGGGTCTTGTTCTGGCGGCGGCAGCAGCGGCGGCGGGCGGCGGTCAGGCGGCGGCGGGTCTGGCCATTGGCGCGCAAAGCTCTGTTTTGCGCAACTTCCTGGCACATACCCGCGCCGAAGAAGCCTCGGCCGATATCAGTTCCGTCCGCTACCTGATGCGCGCAGGCGTCGATCCCAAAGGGGCGATAGAAGTACAGGAACTGTTTCGCGGTCAGGTCGCCCTTTCGGAAAGCCGCCAGGACCCCTACATGCGCTCGCATCCGCTGACCCGGGACCGCCTGCGCGCCCTGAACGGGCTTGTGGCCAGCGCATCCGCCCGGGCTGCACCGGACCCTGCGGCAGAGTACTGGTTCGCCCGCGCCAAGGGTAAGCTGACGGCCTTTACCCGCGCGCCGGCCTGGACGTTGCGGCGCGCCGATGACAGCGGATCGGCGGATATCGCGAACATGCGCAAGGCCGTGGCCTATCATCGCCAAAGCGACCTGCGCCGCGCGCTTGGCAGCATCGACGCCGCCATCGGCATGCGCCCCAACGATCCCTTCCTGCGGGACCTCAAAGGCCAGATCCTGCTCGAATCCCGGCGCGCCTCTGACGCCGTGGCGGTCTATTCCGCTGCGGCACGGCTGGCACCGCGTGAACCGTTGATCCTTGGCGGTTTGGGCCGCGCCCACCTGGCGGCCGGCAATGCCAGCGAAGCGCTGCGCGTTCTGGAAACCGCACGCGGGCGCGATTTCCGCGACACGCGCATCCTGCGCGACCTTGCGGTTGCCTATGCAAAGACCGGCCAAACCGCCATGGCGTCCCTTGTGACCGCCGAACGCTATGCGCTGCAAGGCCGCCTGCAAGATGCCAGCATTCATGCCAAGCGCGCCGAAGGTGCCCTTGCGCGCGGGTCCGGCCCATGGAAACGTGCGCAGGATGTGTTAAGTGCAGCGCAAAGCGCCGGACGGCGTTGATCCTGCTGATTGGAGACAAAAATGCTCAAATCCCGATATGCCGCCCTGATGATTGCGCTTGCCACGGCAACTGCCACACAGGCCGCAGACCTTGATCTGGACAACATGACCGACGCGCAGCGCGATGCCTTTGGCGCACAGGTGCGGGAATACCTGCTGGAAAACCCCGAAGTGATTATGGAGGCGGTGCAGGTGCTCGAGGCGCGGCAGGCCCAGGCACAGGCGCAGGGCGATCTGGATCTTGTCGCGGCCCATACGGACGCGCTGTTCAATGACGGGTATTCCTGGGTTGGCGGCAATCCCGATGGCGATGTCACCATCGTTGAATTCTTCGACTACCGGTGCGGTTTCTGCCGCCGCGCCCACCCGGAGGTCAAGCAGCTGCTCGAAATCGATGGCAACATCCGCTATATCGCCAAGGAGTTTCCGATCCTCGGCGAGAATTCGATGATTTCAAGCCGGTTTGCCATTGCCGTGCGCAAGGTCGCCGGAGACGACGCGTATGCCGCAGCGAACGAAGCCCTTATTGCGTTGAATTCAGACATGGATGAGCCGGTTCTGCGCCGCCTGGCCACTTCGCTCGATCTGGATGCGGACGCGGTGCTAGACGCCATGGATGACGAAGACATCACACGACAGATCGCCGAAACACGCGCGCTCGCGCAGGCTTTGCAGATCAATGGCACGCCCAGCTTTGTCATGGGCACCCAGATGATCCGTGGCTACCTGCCTCTTGATGCCATGCAAGAGGTCATCGCAGAAGAGCGCGGCTGACGGCCAAATGGCCCGGCCCCGGGTGGCCGGGTCTTACTCTGCCGCCTCTTTCGCGGCTTCCAGTTCAGCCGCCTTGGCCTCGACCTGCTCGACGATGTGGTCCACCATCTGCTCGTTGGAGAGCTTGTGGCTTTGCTTGCCAGCAAGATAGACCATGCCCGCGCCATTGCCGCCACCGGTGAAACCCACGTCGGTCATCAGGGCTTCGCCCGGGCCGTTCACGACGCAGCCGATGATGCTCAGGCTCATCGGGGTCTTGATGTGCTCAAGCCGTTTCTCAAGGGTCTCAACCGTCTTGATGACGTCAAAGCCCTGACGCGCACAGCTTGGGCAAGAGATGATGTTCACTCCCCGGTGGCGCAGACCAAGCGATTTCAGGATCTCGTATCCGACCTTCACCTCTTCGACGGGATCGGCGGACAGCGAGACGCGGATCGTGTCGCCGATGCCCATCCACAACAGGTTGCCCAGCCCGATGGCCGATTTGATCGTGCCCGATACCAGCCCGCCGGCCTCGGTGATGCCCAGATGGATCGGGCAATCGGTCTGCTCGGCCAGCATCTGGTACGCGGCGGCGGCCATGAAGACATCGGACGCCTTGCAGCTGATCTTGAATTCGTGAAAATCGTTGTCTTGCAGGATCTTGATGTGATCCAGCCCGGATTCCACCATCGCGTCCGGGCAAGGCTCGCCGTATTTGTCCA
>CAYZAD010000176.1:0-6168 GCA_964476315.1 uncultured Rhodobacterales bacterium | reverse complement strand
AGACATGCCCCGATTGCTTGCGGCACTGCGTGCAATGGCAGGCGGCAGGCGCGCCAGCCGTGCCATGCGCGGCATAGGTGACCGCGCCGCAAAGGCAGCTTCCTGTCAGGGCAACCGGGCCGGAGGGGGTCGTGCTGTTCATCAATATACCGGCGGCGCAATGACCCAGATCGCCACGGCGGGGTCATCATAAGGGTTGATCCACTCGAACGGTTCGGCCTTGATCCGGAAACTGTCGCCGGGGGTCAGGGTGAACCGCCGGTCGCTGATGATGAGGTCGAGCTTGCCTGACAAAAGATAGCCCACCTCCTGTGTCGGGCGGGTGACGACTTCACCGATGCGGCTGTGCGGCTGAAAGGTGGAATGCACCATCTCGAAATCATCCGACAGGTCCGGCGACAGCAACTCTTCGACCAGCCCGCTGTCCCCGCTCCCGATGGGCCGCCGCGCACCGGCGCGCACCACATACCCGGCTTCCTCTGCCGCCGCTTGCGGCGTGCCGAAGAGCAGCGAGACCGGAACATCCAACAGCTTTGCGATATGGCGCAGATCGGTGATCGACGGCTCTGACAGATCGCGTTCAATCTGGCTGACCCAGCCCACCGAGCGCCCAAGCCGGCCCGCAATGTCCTGCAATGTCAGCCCACGGGCCTTGCGCAGCGCCCGAAGGTCTGCGCCAAGCGTCTTGCTGTGAAGAACCGGATCGTGCTGCACGAGTCGCTCATGAAATTTGCGGTGATAATTTCATGACATGGAATCGTGAAAATTCAAAAGGAATTTTCACGCAACCCGATCGAAAGTGGTTCGCAGAATGCCCGCTAGCGCATCCGCATCCTCTTGGGTGAATGCATCCGGCTGATCGCTGTCGATGTCGAACACGCCCAGCAAGCGGCCCTTGCCATTCCAGACCGGAAGCACCAGTTCCGACCGGGTCGAGGACGCGCAGGCGATATGGCCGGGGAAAGCATCCACGTCCGCCACAAGCTGAACCTCTCCGGTGCGGGCTGCCGCACCGCAGACCCCGCGTGTGAAAGGGATGGTCAGGCAGCCGTGCCCGCCCTGATAGGGCCCGATCTTGAGCAGCTCAGGCCCCGAGACGCGATAGAACCCGGTCCAGTCAAAGCGGTCGTCGGCGTGATGCACCTCGCAGGTGACAGTAGCCATCAGGCTCACCGTGTCGGTTTCGCCCGCGGTCAGCGCGGCGATGGTCTTGGCAAGGGTTGGGTAATCAACGGTCATTTGGTGCCTTTGGCAATGCGGGGAAGGGGGCGCTGCCCCCTCGGCCTGCGGCCTCACCCCCGAGGTATTTGTAAAACAGAGAAGATCAAAGCCGTTCGATGGCAATGGCGGTGCCTTCACCCCCGCCGATGCAGATCGCGGCCACGCCGCGGCTGAGGCCGCGCTTTTCGAGTGCATTGAGCAGGGTCACGATGATCCGTGCCCCCGAGGCCCCAATGGGATGACCCAGCGCGCAGGCGCCACCGTTCACGTTCACGATGTCCCGCGACAGACCCATCTCGTGCATGAAGGCCATCGGCACCACGGCGAAAGCTTCGTTCACTTCCCACAGGTCCACATCGGATATGTCCCAGCCGATCTGGTCCAGCAGCTTGCGTGCAGCGGGGACCGGGGCCGTTGTGAAAAGTCCCGGAGCCTGCGCATGGCTGGCATGGCCCACGATACGGGCGCGGGCCGCACCGCCCGCCTTGTCGGCTGAACTCAGAACCAGCGCTGCGGCCCCGTCCGAAATCGACGATGAATTGGCCGGGGTGACCGTGCCGTCCTTTCGGAAGGCCGGTTTGAGCAACGGGATCTTGTCCGGGCGCGCATTGCCCGGCTGTTCATCTTCCGTGACAACCGTTTCGCCCGCGCGCGTCCGGATCGTGACGGGGGTGATCTCGTCCGCGAAAGCGCCTGTCTTTTGGGCCTCGAGCGCGTTGGACAGGGACCGCAGCGCGTAGTCGTCCTGTGCATCGCGTGTGAATTGGAACGCTTCGGCGCAATCCTCTGCAAAAGTCCCCATCAGGCGCCCCTTGTCATAGGCATCTTCGAGCCCATCGAGGAACATGTGATCAATCACCTGCCCGTGCCCAAGCCGCGCGCCGTTGCGCATCTTGGGCAGCAGGTATGGCGCATTCGTCATGCTTTCCATACCACCGGCCACTATCGTGTGCGCACGCCCCAAAGCGATGGCGTCGAATGCCATCATGGCCGCTTTCATGCCGGACCCGCACATCTTGTTCAGCGTCGTCGCCGGAACCTCTTCGCCAAGGCCTGCCGCGAATCCCGCTTGCCGCGCAGGGGCCTGACCCTGTCCCGCCGGAAGAACGCAGCCCATCAGCACTTCGTCCACGGCAGGAGAGCCCGCCTGATCGAGGGCCGCGCGTATCGCCGCGCCACCAAGTTCGGGGGCCGAAGAGGCAGAGAACGCGCCTTGAAACCCGCCCATCGCAGTGCGTGACGCACCGGTGATCACAACTTCAGACATGTGGCATCCTTCAGTGACGTTGGTTGGGATTGCATACCGGATGGTAAGGATTGCCGTCTAGGGTCTGCAAAACACCAAAGCGGTAAGGTTTCATGGAACTCACAGTTGAATACAGGCCGACGGGGCAGATCATTCGCGTGAATGCGGCCCGCATCGACGCGCCGATTGCCCTGCAGTTCAAGGAAGACATGCGCGGATTGACCGCTACAGGGGCAGGGCGGTTCGTTCTTGACCTCAAACAGGTGGAATTCATCGATTCAAGCGGTCTTGGCGCGGTGGTGGCGTCGATGAAGCAGATGCGCGCTGACCAGACGCTGGAACTGGCAGATCTTCAGCCGATTGTCGAAAAGGTGTTTCGCCTGACGCGGATGGATACGATCTTCACGATTCACGCCTCCGCTGATGAGGCCTGTCCAGACGACCAGAATTGACAGGGACATGTCTCCGCGGCTTTCGGTGTGCCTTGCGTCATTGGATGCCACGACGCCCGTGATCCTGCAGCGCGTGGATTGCGCATTGGCAGGAACACGCTTTGACGCCGCGAGGGATACGGTACAGATCGTTCTTGCCGAAGTGCTCAACAACATTGTCGAACACGGGTACCGCCAGATGCCGACGGGTGCCGTCGCGGTCAATCTGCAAGGTCTGGACAACGTCCTTTTGATTGACGTGACGGATTGGGGGCAAGCCTACCCGGATGAGTGCCTGCCGGACAGCATTGCACCAGACCCCGAACGCATGTCCGAAGGCGGGTATGGCTGGTTCCTGATCCATGCCTTGATGACCAGCGTTGCCTATGAAAGACGCGGCTCCGCCAACCGTCTGACACTCAGCCTTGTGACCTGAGCCACCACGGGCTTTCCTGTGCAAATCCGCCGGTTTTCATCAAATTATCTGAGAGTTGTGTGTAATTCGCACGATCCAGCCGGTTCTATCCACAGATTAAACCGCAATGTCCCAGAAAGGCCGCAATCGTTGCGCACTTTGGACCGAGTTGCAGGGCACACCATACGTGTAGCTGCTTATAGCTTCACCTCGGCGCCGCGCCGTTAACAGCCCCCACCCAGTGTGCGGCGTCGAGGTACCTTCCCCAAAACCACGAGCACTCGATTGACGCGCCCTCTCCAGAGGTTAATTTGACGCGCAAAGAGAGGGGCACTTCAATGCGTGATTTTCAACAGCCGGGCCGTTCCGCGGTCATGGCGACAAAAGGGATGTGCGCGACGTCACATCCTTTGGCGGCGGAAGCCGCAATCGACATTCTCAAACGCGGTGGCAATGCCATGGATGCGGCCATCGCTGGCGCGGTGATCCTTGGGCAGGCAGAACCGGCAATGACCGGGCTCGGCGGTGATTGCTTTGCCCTGATTTCACCGGCGGGCACCGAAGACGTGGTTGCCGTCAACGGGTCGGGTCGCGCCCCCGCCGCCGCCACGGCGGATGCCTTGCGCGCGGCAGGGCAGACCGAGATCCCGCTGCACGGGCCGGAAGCGGTCACCGTACCAGGTGCGGTTGATGCCTTTTGCACCATGTCCGAACAGTGGGGAAAGCTGGGTCTGGCCGACAGCCTTGCCCCCGCGATTGCATATCTCGAAGATGGATTGCCCGTTGCCGAACGCGCAGCGTGGGATTGGGAGTCGAACGCCCACTTGCTGCAAGGGGCCGCGCGCAAACACTTTCTGCACGACGGTGCCGCGCCCAGACGGGGGGATGTGTTCCGCTTGCAGGCGCAGGCCGATGTCCTGAAACGTGTCGCCAAGGAAGGCCGCGACGGGTTTTACAAGGGCCCGGTCGCCGAAGACATGCTGGCCACGCTGAACGCGCTTGGCGGGGTGCACGCCGAAGCGGATTTCGCAAATACGGCGGCCACCATCGGCACCCCGATCACGTCCACCTACAAGGGTCGGGAGCTTTTGGAGCACGCCCCGAATGCCCAGGGTGCGACGGCCATGCTTTTGCTGAACATCCTGTCACAGTTCGACCTGGCATCCCTTGACCCCTTCGGGGCGCAGCGTGCCCATCTCGAAGCCGAAGCGACCAAGCTGGCCTACGACACGCGCAACCGGTTCGTTGCTGACCCGGACCACATGACACGGCTGGATCATATGCTGTCGATGGAGACCGCCAAGAAACTGGCGGCCTTGATCGATCCGAAACGCGCCATGCCGAACGCGACGACAATCAGCGAGGCCGTGCACAAGGACACGATCTATATCACGGTTGTTGACAGCGACCGCATGGTTGTCTCGCTGATCTATTCGATCTTCCACAGCTTCGGCTCTGGCATCGCCTCCGACCGGTTTGGCATCCTGTTCCAGAACCGTGGCGCCGGGTTCACCCTGCAACAGGGCCATCCCAATGAATACGGGGGTGGCAAGCGCCCCATGCACACGATCATTCCCGCGATGCTGCGTGACCAGGGGCGTGTGTCCATGCCGTTTGGTGTCATGGGCGGGCAGTATCAGTCTTGCGGGCATGCGCGCGCTGTCACCAACATGACCGACTTCGGGCTTGAACCGCAGGCGGCGTTGGATGCCCCGCGATGTTTTGCCGAAAAGGGCAAGCTGATGGTCGAACGCGGGTATTCCGATGCTGTCCGCGCCGAACTGGCGGAGATGGGGCATGATGTCGAAATCCCGGACGTGGCCATCGGCGGGGCGCAGGCCATCCTGATCCACGACAACGGCGTTCTGGAAGGGGCGTCAGACCCACGCAAGGACGGCTGCGCCATCGGGTATTGATGACAGGCCGTTGGGCCACGCTTTTCTGCAAAGCGTGGCCTGATGCATCCATGCGAAGTGTTGGGCGTCAGTAGCTGTAGTCGCGGTAAATCCGCGTCAGATCGCCGTTCCAGTCGCCGTTGAAATGCTCAAGGAATTCGTCTGCAAGGGTCTGCCCGCTCTCGACGCTGTCTTTCAGCGCATTCAGGAAGTGGGTCTCATCCGGCACCAATCCGCCTGCGCCCGGCCGCGCGCGGGCGACAAGGCCGGCCTCGGCGATCTGCAGAACCTCACGCGCAAGGTCGCGCATCCTGACGCCGTTGGCTTCGGCCTGAAGACCGTCCACCGAAGCAGCGACACGAAGCGCGTCCCGGGTCTCTGCATCCCAGCCCTTGACCAGATCCCAGGCCGCATCCAGCGCGGATTGTTCATAGGTCAGGCCAACCCAGAAGGCAGGCAGCGCACAAAGACGTCGCCAGGGCCCGCCATCGGCACCGCGCATCTCGATGAATTTCTTCACGCGCGCTTCGGGGAATATCGTGGTCAGGTGGTCGGCCCAATCCGACAGGGTAGGCGTTTCACCCGGCAGGGCAGGCAGTTTGCCTTTCAGGAAGTCGCGGAACGATTGCCCCAATGCGTCATGGTAAACGCCATCGCGATAGACGAAATACATGGGCACATCGAGCGCGTACTGAACCCAGGCCTCAAAGCCGAAACCGTCTTCAAAGACAAACGGCAGCATCCCCGTACGCGCATCATCCAGATGCCGCCACACCCGGCTGCGCCAGCTCTTGTGACCGTTCACCTTGCCTTCAAAGAACGGCGATGTCGCAAAAAGCGCTGTGGCCAACGGTTGCAGTGCGAGGGCCACGCGCATCTTTTGCACCATGTCCGCCTCGGACGAAAAGTCGAGGTTGACCTGAACCGTGCAGGTCCGCCGCATCATGGTCGTGCCAGCGG
>CAYZAD010000175.1:0-6210 GCA_964476315.1 uncultured Rhodobacterales bacterium | reverse complement strand
GGGAACAGTGCGAATGATGCGGGTTGTTCGATCGGTCATTCGGTTCATCCCCGCGTGGGCGGGGAACAGTTACGAGGTTTTGAACGATCACACCGACACCGCGGTTCATCCCCGCGTGGGCGGGGAACAGCGAGCTGTCCGCCTGTCAAAAGAGCACGATGACGGTTCATCCCCGCGTGGGCGGGGAACAGGAAGCCAAGGGCGGTTTCCTCGGGCTGTCTCACGGTTCATCCCCGCGTGGGCGGGGAACAGTCGACGCTATCGGCCACATACAAGCCCATGCGCGGTTCATCCCCGCGTGGGCGGGGAACAGCTTTGAAAGTTCGCGCTGCCGGTCAGTGATGCCGGTTCATCCCCGCGTGGGCGGGGAACAGTCTTCCGGTAGCACATTGGCATACCGAGATTTTCTCAATTTCAAAGAGCGTACCGGATTGACCATAGATGATACAGAGACAGCGTCATCCTCAGCAATTTACCGGCTTGAAACTTACCAGCTTCAACCCGTCAAAATCCACAGGCATACGTCGGTTCTTACCTGCAGTGAGGAAATCATAACCTTGGTCCGTCTGTGCTTTCCAGACGAGAACCGCATCCCCATCTCCAAGCCCACCGAGGACCTGATCCCAGACCATTTCCCGCGTGCGCCGTGAATAGTCACCCACGTAAACGCCAGCACGTATTTCGACCAGCCATGCTGCGAGACGTCCTCGCAGTCGTGGTGGTGCATTGCTGACGATGACGACCATCACCCCCGATGTCCCTCGTCGCCAGAGTGTTCGGGACCGTCGAACGCCGGGCCCAAAGCTTCGGGGGCTGCGGCAGGCCGCTGGAGTTCTCCTGCGCTAAGCACATCCTCGATCGCCGGGATGATTTTCCCTAATAGTCCAGTTTTCCGGAACATGTCGCGACAGGCGTACCTGACGGCCCTGTCAGGCGGCATGTCAAGTTTCCCCTTCTGCGCCAGTCCGGCGATGCGAAAGGCTTCGGGGATGACCGTGTCGATCTTGTAAAGGTCCGCAATGTCATAGACGAAGCTGAGTGGCTTTCCAGTGTGCAGGAAACCTATGGCCGGAGCATATCCGGCCGCAAGGATAGCGGCTTCGCTCAAGCCGTGCAGGCAGGAGGTCGCGGCAGAAAGGCAGCGGTTGGGCAGATCGCCTGCTTGCCAGTCCCTCGGGTCGTAGGCGCGACGTGACCATGTCACGCCGTAGGTTTGTGCGAGAAGAGCGTAGGATTCCCTGACGCGGACTCCTTCGATGCCCCTGAGCTGGTCGATGGAACGTCGGGAGGGGGCCGCTTCGCCGAAGCGGACCTGGTACATGCGCCGAACGACCCGCAACCGCGCAGCATCGTCGAGAGCAATTCGTGCCTGCCAGAGAAGCTTGTCCGACCTTGCTCCACCGGGCTGACCAGAGGAGTAAAGGCGCACACCGCCTTCGCCCACCCAGGTAAGCAAGGTGCCCGTCCTTGCGGCAAGAGCCACCGCAGCATGACTGATCCGCACGCCCGGTTCCAGCATGAGACAGGCAAGTCCACCAATCGGGATCTGGGTTCGCCCGTCCTCCGCATCGACAGCGACAAAGGCTCCGTCGATCACGTCTAGCCGGGCGCGCTCGACAAAAACCATCGATGCCCTGTCCTTTAGGGGGATCGGCTTTGGTGGCGGAAGGCCGGGCAGATCGCTCATGCAGCTCTACGAATGAGCATCAGCCCGCAGCCGAAAGCCTTGGCCCGCCCAAAGCCTCGTGCGAGGGCCTCGATGAACACTTTTGGGTCCGTTACCTCAAGCCCGCCGGTCATGGAGAGGATACCGAACTGCGGTCGGCCTTTCCTCGGACCCCGATGATCTGGCAGGGCGGCCGTTGAATAATCCTCGACTTCGACTTTGAGAACACGAAAACCATTGGCTTCAGCGCGGGCGCGCAACCATGCTTCACCGGCCTCCTGCGCCAGGGGCATGCGTCGCTCTGCCCGCATTTCCTTTGGCAGAGCATGCAGTGCGTCCATCACCACATCGACGCGCTGGCCAGAGCTCTTCGCTCGGGTCGCATTGACCTTCAGGGAGAAGGAAAGGCGAGCATTCGGCGCGAGGTCTGGCGCGAACGGGCGAGATTGCACAAGATCGAAGAGGTCATTGGCGATGGGTTGGCGGTCGGACAGCGCCAAGAATTCACCCTGGCGCATCTCGCGCCACAGGAAATCGCGACGCCGGTCCGGAGCGTCGGAAAAGACGGACCATAGCAGCTTGTGATGGGCATCGATGCGTGCATCGTCATCGGCAGGGTTGATCATGCGGCGCAGAGCTTGTGCCGACGGGTTGGAGGCAATTCGCAGCCGAGAGAGGTAAAGGGTCATTCCCGTGCGTCCTTCGTGTCTGCCGCTGTTTCAAGAGCAATGTTGACGGGCCGATAGGTAATCTTCCGAGGCTGAAAATGCCAAGCGGCGCGTGAAACGGCGCGATCGTGACGTGTTTCCGTGTCTGCATCGCCGGCCCTGGCGTCCATCACCAGCGTATGGGCGGACCCAGTCTTGCGCCAAGGCGGCAGTGCTAGAGCTTGCAAAGCTTCCTCCGCGTCTGTTGCTGTAAGCCGGGTGACCGGCCCAGGTGGCGTCGACAACGGGCAGGATTTCCGCCCAAGGAAAAGTTGGTAGCGTGGGTACCGGAGCGCTTCCCCCAGTTGGTCGAGGATTTCCGGCGCACCAGAGATGGCAATGCCGTAAAATACTCCGGCCCGGTAGTCACGCTTGGTGAGCACCGTGTTGAGTTTCAGCGGCCCGGCTGTCCGCATGGCTTCGGGACGGGAATTGGGGGACTTCGCCGCGGCATTCGGGACAGTCTGGATCGTGTGGAAATCGCGTAGCGGTACTCCCGCATCGAATATCGCAACGGAGATATCCAACGCCTCGAGGGTGCTGAAGTCGCCGGTCCGTTCTATCCCGAGGGCTGCCCCCATCAAGCCCACAATGGCAGAGCGACCGGGCCACGTCCCGCTTCCGCGCCGCTCGTGGCCTGCGTGGTCCCCCATGGCCGCCATGGTGGCTGAAAGGCCGAAGATGAGCCAGTCAGTCATCACGCCTCCAAAATTGCGTTGCGGATGAAGCTTACGATATCTTCCAGCTTGCCTTCTTGGCCGATGTGCATCTTGCAGTCATCGTCGAAGCATTTGCCGTAGGCCGCGTCGATATCCGCGCGGGTCTTCTCCAGCGCTTTGACCGAAGTATCGGCAAGAGGCAGAGTTCGCACTGCTTCGAAGAAGGCACCGCTAAGATCACGAGGTGCCTGATTGCCCTTTTCTGCCAACATGTAGAAAGCGCGGGGGCGATGCGCGAAGCTGTTCTGCTTACCAGTGGGCGTCACAATGGGCAGAGCCCTGGCCAGGGCTTCACCGCCCTTCGCCGCCAGATCCCGATCTTCACCGAGGTTTTCGATCAGAAGATCGGTATTCACACAAACATACTGGTAGTAGACGCCAGAACCGAACGCCGTTTCACCAAGATGGCCAGCGCCGGTATCGTCCGCCTTGTTCAGGTCATCGACGGCGGAGAACCAGTCCTCTTCGGCCTGGGCCCGGTGTGTGGTGATGGCGTGCGCCACCTGTACAGCAGCCTCGCGGTTGAAGTCCGCATCCGCCGCGAGCATCCGACCGAACATGGCAATGTCCACCGCCCCATCAGCCTTGCGCAGGACGAGCTTCTTCAGGTCTTTCTCTTTAGGCAGGTCGTCCCCGGAAAGGACTTTTTCCATGAGCTCTCCGGCCAATTTCCACTCCGCAGGAGAGATGAAGGCAAGCGTGGTCGCGACCGAACGCTCATCATCTTTTTTTCCTACCTTTTCAAGCTTGCCGAAAATCTCCGCGACAATATCTGCCGCCTTTGCTGCGGCTACTGCATCCACACCCTTGGCCGTTTGGTCGGCGACCAGTTTTTCGTGCAGACGCTTGGTCCGAGTTCCGAGGTGCCCCTTCAGGTCCAGTTCGAAGAAGCTGCTTTCGCGCAGGGCACGCTTGATGGACTGTGAAGAGATCCGCAGGCGGGGCGCCCCCCCGACCACAGCTTGTTTCGGGCGTCCTTGGTCATCGCGGTTCGGGTTGGAGGGGCCGTAGGTGGTCAGCACGTGAAACTGGATAAAACGAGCCATATCATTCGTCCTTGGTAATCATGTTGGGGGAGGCGGCGGATTCATCGCCTCGGAAATAGTCGAAACACCAGCGCTGGAGCGTTCGCTCATTGTTGAGCCACCGGAGATCGCGGCCAAGCTGCGCCACGTTGCAACGACGGTCGGCCATGGTGATGGCGCGACGAATAGCGGTGAGGCGCTCTTCGCCCTCGCTTCGCAGCAGGCGTTGGAAGCGAAGACGGGAGAGAACCGCATCTTCGGCGTCCGGCTTGGAGGGGCCAAGCCTTCGAAAGAGCGTTTCGCTACTGTTCTCGCGCACCTCTGCCAACGTGCGGGCGATATCTGCCAGACGCGGCCCATCGTAGGGATCGTTGAGCCCCATCCGTCGCCCAAGCTGATGGACCTGCTGTTCGGCAAGCGCTTCGACTGCGCCCGCGCGTCGCAGTCGTGCGGCCAGGCCGCGCGCCGCGCTGTTGTTCCGATCCCCGATGTTGTGCTGCCACCAGTCGAGGACTGCGTCAGTGTCTAATGCGCTCATGCCGTCTTCCTCTCCCTCGTTTTCGACGTCTCCGGCGGATCGATATTGAGCATGGCGAACATCTCGCGCCCGAGTTTGCCATAACCGGACATTGTCCGGCTGAGGGACTTCTGGTCCGCCACGATCCGTTCGATAACCTTTACGTCAGCCTCCTGAATGCCAGGGACTGCAAGCGCATTGAACTGCTTCAGAACCTGTGCCCGCAGTACGGACAACCACTTGCGAGCAACCGTTTCTGGTTTTTCTCCAACCCTAAGGTCGGCGAGGCATCCGAGAAGATCCGTCTCTGTCAGCTGGTAGAAGCGCTCACGCTCCAAATCCCACGCCTCACCTCCGGACTGCAGGTTCGTCAGCGCGCGGCGCAACGCTTCCGCAGCAATTCTTGCCGCCTCGATCAGCCCCTCCACCTCGAGAGCCAAGTCATCGGGCACCATAGGTTGACGCGACCAAATGAAATCAAGTGGGCTCATGTTCGACATGGCCCAGCCCGCGATCAGGATGGAGCATCCCGTTCCCAGCCGTTCCTGTCCTTCCCGAATTGACATCGATCGCTCAGAGGTCGTGCTATCCGCGCGTTTCGAGACAATACCCAGCCAGTTGCGGTACCCAAATTGGCCCGGCTTTGGATGCACAGGCAGCCACTCGGTGTTTTCTTTGATTCTATAGTGCGGGCTTAACGGATGCATCCACTGCACGTAATTGGTGCCATAGGGTTTCTGGATGACGCCGGTCACGCGTACGCCACCATCGGTCTCCTCCGAGACCAAGCGCAACCGTCGCGGCATGCCAAAAAAGGCTTCGACCGACCAAGGTTTATTGCCCTCCGGAACCCTTTCGGTCCCCGGAGCCTTGGAGACACGGGTCTTGCGCATCCAGGGCAGATCATTGATGTTCCCCGGAACGCCGTCAGGCACATTGGCCCAAACCAATTCCCACAGTGTGCAATCGCCTGAAGGCTCAACGAGCGTAACCATGGGACCGCCGCCACGCATCGAGGTCCGGTTTCCGGCACCCCCTGCCGGCGCATGCGCCTGAAAGGTGTAGAGTGCCATCGCGGCCGTTGGTAGGTCCAAGGCTGGATACCGACCACGGCGCACCATGAGATCCGCGTTCTTGGTTGCCGTGCTGTCACCTGCACTGTCGATAAACAGTAGATCCGGCGAGGACGGATTACCGTCGAGCAGTTCCAAGTCCTGCAGGAAGAGAGGCCCATCACCAAGGAGATTGAAGGCTTTGGTGAATGGCGCCACGGCTGCCTGAAGACGTGCGGGGTTTGGCGCGCGGCGTGCATCCCAGTCGAGCCGGTTTGCAGGAGGATCAGCCAGACATACCAAGCCGATCAGGAATTCGAGGCAGGCGATATCAAGATCAGCGCGAGCCCAATCGGGACGCAGCACCTCAGGGTCGGTCATTTCAACAGGCGAAATGATCCTCCGCCCGCCAGAAGCCGTGATGACCGGTATCCACGGGTCGGTGATGAGATTAAACATCATGTTTCTTATTAGGATATGAGAAGGAATTCGCTGACAAATTAGATGCGCAAGGCAGCCTTGCA
>CAYZAD010000174.1:0-6211 GCA_964476315.1 uncultured Rhodobacterales bacterium | reverse complement strand
TCATGAAAGACGGGGTGATCGTTCAGATCGGCACGCCCGAGGACATCGTGATGAATCCGGCCGACGATTACGTGCGCGAATTCGTGCAGGGCATTTCCAAGCTGAAATTGGTCAAGGCCCATTCGATCATGGAGCCGATGGAGCGCCATCAAGGGTCTTTGGACGGGGCACCGCGCGCCGACGAAGGCTCTGACCTTGACCAGTTGATCGACCTGGCCGTGGGCACGGATCTGCCGGTGGTCATCACCCAGGATGGTGCCGATATCGGCATCGTCACCAAACCGCGCCTGTTGCGGGGCATCCAAGGGGGCAAAAATGAGTGACGCAACCACGGACGTGAAGGTCACGGCGGCTTCGGATATCGAGGTCGACCGCGATGCGCTGGACAGCTCGATCAAGACATTCGCCGGGCCGAACGGGGAATATTATGTCGATGCCTTCCACAAGATCCACGACAACACCGGGTTTCTGCCCAAGACCTTCAACATGTGGGCCGCGCTTCTTGGTCCGATATGGGCCTCGTCGCGGGCGATCTGGGGCATGTTCTGGGCGTTCCTGATCCTCGAGATCATCGCATGGGTGCAGATCGGTCGGGGCCTTTGGGGCAACCTTGGGGCTGATTTTCTGGCCCGCGCCGATCAGCAGCGCGAACGCATGCAGGAGCGTCTGGACCAGGCCGCAGCGGCCGCCGATGACGAGACCCGCCAGCGGTTCGAGACGCTGGCCGAAAACATGCAGCGCGCGATCGATCAGAACCTGGAACGCGCCGAGGCGGCGCAGGCCGAAGGTCTGGGCATTCTGCTGACCGGTCTGGCCCTTCTTGTCGTGTTCAAGCTGGTGCAGGGCGTCTATGCGGACGTCGTGTACGAAAAGCAGTATTCGCGCTGGCGGATCGATCCGAACAGTACGGAAAGCGGCCAGTCCCGGAACAACATGATCCTGGGCGGGATTCTGACGGCGGCGATTGCACCGCTGATCATCTACAAGTTCACGGTAACCAGTTCCCTGCCGTTGCTGGAAGAGTTCCCGGAACGCCAGGTGTCCGAGATGGTGCTGGGCGAGGGCGGGGGAACCCTTTTCGGCGCGGTCGCGTCCTGGATGGAGGCGCGTATCGATGCCGCTGCCACGGCCGGGGGCGATGTGTTCGACGGCATTGTCGCCGGTGTGCGGGCGGTGCTGGATGGTCTGACGCTGGCCCTGAACGGGTCGCCCTGGCCGGTGGTGATGCTGGTGATCGCGGTCACCGCCTATCGTGCGGCGGGTCCGCGTGTGGCGATCTTCACGGTTGCCGCGATGGCCTATACCGCGTTGCTGGGCTACTGGGCTCTCGCGATGGAGACCGTCGCCCTTGTGGGGGCCGCTGTGCTGCTGTGCGTTGTCATCGGGATTCCTTTGGGGATCTGGTTCGGCAAATCGTCCCGGGCCTACCGCATGGCAGAGCCTGTGCTTGACCTGATGCAGACGCTGCCCGCCTTTGTCTACCTGATCCCGATCATCGCGTTCTTCGGAACCGGCAACCCGCCCGGGATTCTGGCAACGATCATCTTTGGCATGCCGCCTGTCATCCGTCTGACTGCGCTGGGGATGCGCGGTGTGCCCGACAGCATCAAGGAAGCGGCGGTCGCGTTCGGCGCGTCGAAATGGCAGCTCTTGAAGGATGTCGAGGTTCCGCTGGCTTTGCCGTCGATCATGGCGGGTGTGAACCAGACGATCCTGATGTGCCTGTCGATGGTGGTGATCATCTCGCTGATCGGCGGGGGCGGTCTGGGGCAGGAGATCCTCGAAGCGCTGCAATTTGCGGCCAAGGGGCCGGGACTGCTGGGCGGTTTTGCCATCCTGTTCCTTGCCATGGTCATGGACCGGATCGTGCAGGGCGCGTTCAAGCGGGCAGACCAGAAGTAAGCACCGCAACAGGAAAATCCCCTGCCGGATCTTGTTCCGGCAGGGGATTTTTTCAGGTTTCGGGTCGTATTGGTTGATGTGCCCCGGCGTCAGGCAACGGCGAACGGGTCATCCACCACGTCCACGGTTCGGAAGACGAAGGTGCCCGATCCGGGCTGATTGGCAGCGTCGACAAGCAGATCGCTGGTCTGAAGCGCGGCTGCGACATCGGCCTCTTCCGCGCCGCCGAAGGCCGCAAAGACATCGATCCCGCCAGACACATCCGACAGGCCGCCAATGGCGGAATAGGCCACGCCCAGCTCTGCCTTGTTCTGAAGGTAGGTGATGTCCTCGCCCTGTGCGCCCCGAATGATTTCGAGCACGAAAGACCCCTGGGTCACACCGCCCACGGCGAGCGCGTTGCTCCAGAATTCGAAACCGGGTCCGTCCGGAACGCGGCCCAGAACGTTGTCATAGATCGCGGTCACGAAGGCATCCGTGTTGTCCGGGTCGGGATAGAGCGCGCGGGTTTCCGGCTGGTCAAAGAAGAATTCCGCGATGGCCTCGAGTGACAGACCTTCGGCCAGCTTGTCGGCCCAGAAGAACAGGCCCGTCGAATCCGGTGCCCGGTTGAAATACGCCGCATACATCTTGGCCAGTTCGACCATTTCGGCGCTGTTGAGCTGACTGGCGCTTGAAAAGTTGGTCAGATCGATTGTCTGGTCCGAAAAGATCAGCGTTTCCACATTCAGCAGGAAATCGGTGTCGCCGTTCCCGTCGCGGTCAAACACCACCACATCCCCGCTGGGACGCAGAGAGACGGTGTAATTCGTGCTGGCGTCGGAATAGGTGACGGAATCCGTGCCCGCCAAGCCGTCGAACACATCGTTGCCCGCAGTGTTCACAAAGCTGTCGGGCCCGTTGGTGCCGACGGTTGCGTTGTCGCCCGGAGATTCGAGGTCCACGGTCAGGCTGTAGGTGTCGGAGTCGCTTTGGTTTCCGCTGGAACTGACCTTGATGAACATCTGCCCGGAATTGGGCGCCTCGAATGTCAGCTCTGCGGTGTCGGTGTCAAACCGGGTGCTGGTTTCGATCCCGTCGGAGTCGATGGCTGTCAGAGCAACGCTGAGCGTCGATGCCGGATCGAGCGTGACGGAGGCGCGATATGTGGCACCTTCGGTGACGCTGAGCGCGAAGACGTCTTCGTCGCGAAAGAACTCGAAGGCAGAGGTTTCCGTGGCCCCAAGCGCGATGGTGCTTGCGGTCGAGACGTCTCCGGCCACTTCCTGCACCAGGGAAATGCGATAGGCGTCGCCTGGAACGACCTGTATGAAATAGTCGCCGCTCAGTTGCGGCGTCACGGCCTGATAATTGCCACGCGAGGTTGCAAAAGACGACTGCGATATCGCATCGCCATCCGGCTCGACGAAATCGAGGTTCTGAATACTGCCCGCATCCCGTTGCACGTAATAGGAAAAGCCCGCCTGCATTTCCACTGCGTACCAATCCCTATCGCCGAAACCGTCATACTGGTCTGCAACGGTTTCGCTGGGCTTGATGCGGAAAACGGTGTTTTCGTTTTCAGGGGGTTCCACCTCGATCGAAAGCCGGTACTGGTTGTCCAATTCGTTCGGCCGCGACCGGTTGATATCGGTCGTGGCAAAGATGTAATAGGTGCCGGCCGTGTCGACGGTCACACCGATGGCGGAACTGGCATAGTCGGGGTCAATCCTGTTCCCGAATTCGTCAACGAGTCCGAAGCGTGAATTGCGTTCATTCGTTTGTGGAATGATCTGGTAGGTGAAGCCCGTTTCCAGTTCGACCGCGATCCAGTCCGTGTCCTTTGAATGCTCAAAGGTTCCGTTGAACACGGCAACAGGAGAGGCCGCGACATCCAGCGGCAGGGATTCCGCCGTGTTGGCGTTGTCGCCAATCTCTGTCAGGATTGAAATGGTGTATTCGAGCGATGGCCCGCCAGTGAACCGGTCGCCGGATGTGACGATGTAATAAACCCCGTCTGTGGGAACAGTGACAACCGTTTGCGCGCCGTCGGAATAGGTGCCTTCGGGCGTATCGATTTCCTGTCCGGCGTCATCGAAGATGCTGATGAAGGCCCGACCGTTTTCGTTCTGATCGCGTTGGAAGATATATGACCGATCCGCAAACAACTGGACGGGAATCCAATCTTCGTCGAATTCAACCTCGGTCAGCCCGATGAACGTATCGTTCTCGGTGATGGGTGTTGTATCGTTAAAGAAGTCAGGAAGATCGGTGGTTTCGGTAATTGTTGCCATCGCATGCACCCCCAGGTTTTTGCTATGCCATTTGAATATTTCGCAGATTAGTCTGTATTGGTGCGGATGTTCGCTCACCAAATATGCAAAAAGGCTGCATCACCGATTGGATTCGGACAAGTATTAAGTGGGTGCGTCCACAGCAAATCGGTTTTCAAACACGTCTGAAATGCCTGTTTCGGACATATCGAAACAGGCATTGCGGCAGGATATGCACCGGTTTTGGCGGTTTGATCAGACGGACACCCCGGCCAGCAGGGCCTCGCGATCCAGGTCTGCCTTGGGCCCGCTCATCTTGACCGCGCCGCGTTCGAGCACATAGAACCGGTCGCCCAGTTCATAGGCAAAGCTGAAATACTGCTCGACCAGCACGATGGCCATGTCGGCCTGTTCGCGCAGGAGAGAGATCACGCGGCCGATCTGCTGGATGATATTGGGCTGGATGCCTTCGGTCGGTTCGTCCAGCAGCAAAAGCTTTGGTTTGGTGATCAGCGCGCGCGCAATCGCCAATTGCTGTTGCTGGCCGCCCGACAGATCACCGCCCCGCCGGTTGAGGAAATCCTTGAGGATCGGGAACAGGTCGAAGATGTGATCGGGGATGTAATGCTCGGATTTGGGAAGGCAGGCAAAGGCCGTTTCCATGTTTTCGCGCACGGTGAGCAGGGGGAAGATGTCGCGCCCCTGGGGGACATAGCCCACCCCTTTTTGCGCCATCGCATGGGCAGTCGTCGCGGTGATCTCTTCCCCGTTCAGGGTGAGCGTTCCGCCCGAAAATGCATGCGTGCCCGAGATTGCCTTGAGCAGGGACGTCTTGCCGACGCCATTGGTGCCCATCACGCAGGTGATTTCCCCCCGCCGCGCGGCGATGTCGATACCGTTGAGGATCTGGCTGCCGCCGTAATGCAGGGTCAGACCGCTGGTGCGCAGGATTTCATCGGCCAAGATACACCTCGATCACCTGTTCGTTTTTCGTGACGTGGTCAAGCGAGCCTTCGGCCAGAACCGACCCTTCGTGCAGCACCGTCACCTTGCAGTTCAGGCGGCGCACGAATTCCATGTCATGTTCCACCACGACAACCGCACGGGTCTTTGCCGCCTCGCGCAGGATGTCTGTCGTGTGCTCCCGTTCCGCAGGCGTCATGCCTGCGGCGGGCTCATCGACAAGCAGCAAGCGCGGCTCCTGTGCCAGCAGCATCCCGATCTCGAGCCATTGTTTCTGCCCGTGGCTCAACTCGCCCGACTTGCGGTGCAGCGCACCCGAAAGCCCGATCTGTTCGGCAAGGTCCGCAACCTTGTCATTGTCCTCGGCTGACGGTTTGAAGAACAACACGGCCAGCGGCCCGCGCGTCTTTTTCAGCGCCATCATCAGATTGTCGAAAACGCTCTGATCCTCGAACACCGTGGGGCGTTGGAACTTGCGGCCCACTCCGGCCTGCGCAATCTTGCTCTCTGACATCTTGAGAAGCGACACGCTCTTGTCGCCATAGATCACCCGGCCTTCATCAGGCTTGGTCTTTCCGGTGATGATGTCCATGAACGTGGTCTTGCCCGCACCGTTCGGCCCGATCACCGCGCGCAACTCGCGTTCGGCGATCTGGAAGGACAGGTTGTTGATTGCCTTGAACCCGTCGAACGACACCGACACGCCCGAAACTTCGAGAAGAGTGCTCATTTCTCGGCCTCCTGTTCGCGAAGGGACCCTTGATCAGGACCAAGCGATGCACCATGACGGTTCGGGCTCTTGCGTTCCGTGATCAGATCAATCAGCCCCCCGATGCCTTTGGGCGCATAGAGCGTCACCGCAACAAACGACAGACCCAGCAACACCGTCCACCAATCCACCCAACTGATCGTGTAGACCCCAAGATTGATGTCGGGCGCCTGCCCGCCGGTGAACCATGTGGAGACAAGCGACACGAAGGCAGCGCCGATCACCGCGCCATAGAGCCGGCCACGCCCGCCAATGGCCACCCATACGGCAAGGTAGATCGACGCGATGGGCGCAATCTCGGCCGGGTTGATGATGCCCGCCTGCG
>CAYZAD010000173.1:0-6213 GCA_964476315.1 uncultured Rhodobacterales bacterium | reverse complement strand
AGGCGGTTCAGGCGCGGCTCTGGGACGTTTATCGCGATCCGTTTGAAGATCAGGCCGCATTTTCTAGATATCTCGAAGAAACGGCGGCGTCACTGCTCCTCGCCGCGTCGCAGGCGATCTGTCAAAAGATGCCGGATGTTCTGAAAAATATTGGATATGTCAGTGGGTTGGCGCAGTTTCTGCGTGCGGTGCCTGAACTGGAAAGGCAGGGGCGCATTCCGTTGGTGGATGGACGGGCCGACGCGCTGCAGGCGCTTGCGGCAGAAGGATTGGAGCGGTTGCAGGCGGCCCGTGCAAGCCGGCGGGACGTTCCGGTCGCGGCCCGCCCGATTGCATTGGCCGCCTGGCAGGCAGAGCCGATCCTGCTTCAGGTCAGAAAGGATCCGACCCGCGTGGCCAACGGGACGCTTGGGACGTCCGAAGCGTACAAGAAGACGCGGCTGATCTGGCAGGCCGCCACCGGACGCTGGTAGGTCAGAATTCTGCCGTGACGGCGCAGCCGAGGCCGGTTGCAATCAGATCAACCGGGTCTGCAGCGTGATCAATCATTTCCTTCAAAAGCCCGACACCGATCGCGGCGGCGCAACCGGCGGCCTTGCTGCCCGTTTCCTTGGACACCACATGCGCGACACCGGCCCCGACGGCGAAATGCGCCGCCTTGTCAAAATGCTGACAGGCGGACAGAGGGAGCAGGGCAAGGACAAGCAAAGTGGGGCGGAGCATGTTGGACACCGTTCTGGTGAAAGTTGTCCGCAGCATTGACCGAAACGGCTGAACGGGGTCTTACCGGGCCTTCGGAAAAACGCCTCAAATTTGACAGATCAGACCGCGTCCTCCCGAGGCCGCAGTGTCAACCACAAGAGCGCACCGCCCGCCAGCATCAGGAACGGCGCCATTGCCATGTTCACAGAGCTCCACCCTTCGACCGGTGAGCCGCCGGAACAGTTCAGCAGCCCGCCCGACGCCAGCGACGCAACGGTGACGCCGCCGAACACGAGAACATCATTCATGCCTTGAACGCGGCCGCGCTCATGGGGGGCATGCGCCATGGTCAGCATCGTCGTGGCGCCGATGAAACCAAAGTTCCAGCCAAGGCCAAGCAGGATAAGCGCAATGTAGAAATTTGCGATATTGACCCCCTGCAGGGCAACGGCGCCAGCGGCCGCAAGGATCAAGAGCCCGGTTGCGACAATCTTTTCCACCCCGAAGCGCACGATCAGGTGCCCGGTAAAGAAAGACGGTGCAAACATGGCCAGCACGTGGGCCGACACGATGTCAGCGGCGTTGCCCGGCGTGAACCCGCACCCCACCACGGCCAAGGGTGTCGAGGTCATCACGAGGTTCATCAGCGCATAGGTCACCATCCCGCAAATGATGGCGACGGCGATCTGTGGGGTCTTGATCAGCTCCAGCCGGGTGCGGCCCTTGGGGGCATCCTCGGCCGGGGCTTCGGGGACCGGGATGTCGAGAAACCAGAACACGAAGACCCCGACGAGGTTCAGCAGGATGATCGCGCCATAGGTGCCAAGAAACGGGATCACATAGGCATCGGTCGTGGCCTTGACCAATTGCGGGCCAAGGATCGCGGCGCAAAGCCCGCCCGCCATCACGTAAGAGATCGCCTTGGGTCGGAACGCGTCGGATGCGGTGTCGGCGGCGGCAAAGCGGTAAAAGCCCTGCGCCGACATGTAGATGCCTGTGAAAAAGCTGCCCAGAAGGAACACCGGGAACGACGCGATATACAGCCCGTACCCGGCCACTGCGGCCCCAAATGCGCCCCCCAAGGCACCAACCGTAAAGCCGGCCGGGCGGCCAAAGCGCTGCATGAAGCTCGAGATCGGGGTGGCCGTGGTCATGGAGCCCAGGATGATCATGGAGATCGGAAGCGTGGCAAAACAGATATTGCTGGCCAGCGACTGCCCGGCCAGACCGCCGACGATGAACACCATGGGCATTTGCGCCCCCATGATGGCCTGTGCAATCACAAGCACCGTCACGTTGCGCTTGGCGCGGGCGTGGCTTGTCGTATCGTCTTCCAGGGTGGGATCGAGGGCACTCATGGCGGTTGCGTAGGGCCAAACGGGGGGCATGGCAAGTGGGTCGGTTCAGTTGTGGCGCTTTGCCTCGTCTTTCGGTAAGCGTCTGCCAATGAAGGATTTCAACGGATCAGACCGGCCCTTGCCCGGGCAGGTGGCGGTGCTTGGCGGATCGGCCGAAGGGCGCGGCATCACCGCGGGTTTGGCGGGACGGGCGCGCCTGTGGCTGCCGGCACGGGACCGGGTCACCGGGCAGGCGGCGTCTTCGGATTTCGGGGTTTGGGCCCGCGACGCCTCTGCCATCGTGATTGCGCCACATCCTTGCGACACCGGGTCGATTGCCTTGGGGGACAGGACCGCGCATGCATTGGGCGTGCCGCATGTGACGGTGATGCGTCCGCCGTGGCAACCGGCACGACAGGACCGGTGGGTGCCGGTCCGGACGGTGGCAGAGGCGGCGGGACATATTCCCGCCGGTTGCCGCGTGCTGGTGACGTTGGGCCGGTCGGTGATGCCCGAGCTTGCGGCGCTTCGGCATGCCCACGCGTTCGTTCGTCAGCTGTCACGACACGACGATGTGTTCCCCTTGCGTCACGGGCGGTACCTGTTCGGCGCAGCGCCGTTCACCATCGCCTCCGAGGTGGCCCTGATGCGCAGGTTCCGGATTGACGCCGTACTGACACGGAATGCAGGTGGGACAGGGGGCTGGCCCAAGATCGCGGCGGCGCGTGCCTTGGGACTGCCGGTTTACATGGTCGCGCGCGCGCCGGTTGCAACAGGGCCGACCCTCACGTCGGTCCGGACGGCGATAGAGTGGAGCAGGGCAAGGTCATGGTTGGACGTCTGATCGAAACGGACGCATGCGTCGCGGAAGGTGCGGACTGGCTCCGGCGCCATGAGCCGCGTTTTGCGCAGGCGCTTGACCTGACCGGGCCGTTGCCCCTGCGTCGCAGACCGGATGGCTTTGCCCAGTTGCTGAGCGCGATTGTCAGCCAGCAGGTGAGCGTGGCATCTGCGCGGGCGATCTGGGCCAAGTTGGAAGCTGCAGGCGCGGTGACGCCGGATGCGGTGTTGCGCCACGATCAGGATGGTCTGCGGGAGCTGGGCCTCAGCCGCCAGAAAGCGCGCTATGCCTGTGCGCTCGCGGATGCCGGAATCGACTATGAGGCCTTGCGTCATGCCCCGAACCACGAAGTGGTCAAGACTTTGACCTCGGTGACCGGCATAGGTGTCTGGACGGCCGAGATTTACGCCATGTTTTCTTTGGGTCGCGCGGATGTCTTTGCGCCGGGGGACCTCGCGTTGCAGGAAAGTGCCCGAATGTTGTTCGATCTGCCCGAGCGGCCAGGGGAAAAGCCTCTGCGCCAGATGGCAGAGGCGTGGAGCCCGTGGAGAGCGGTTGCGGCGCGCGCGCTCTGGGCTTACTACCATATCGCGAAAGAGCGAGAGGGGATCGCATGACACGGGTGTTGCAAGCTGGCCGCAAGGAACCGGTCTCCGGGGAGACGCGCTCCGCGGTGGTGTTCCTGCATGGATACGGGGCAAACGGGGCGGATCTGCTCGGACTGGCCGATCCCCTGGGAGAGCATCTTCCCGACACGCTGTTCGTGGCGCCCGATGCGCCAGAAGCCTGTGCCGGCGCGCCTTTCGGGTTCCAGTGGTTTCCGATCCCGTGGATCGATGGCTCCTCTGAGGAGGAATCGATGGCGGGCATGGCGCGCGCGGTGGATGACCTGAACGCGTTCTTGGATGCGCTGATGGTGGATGAAGACCTGCTGCCGGAACAGGTGGTGATCTTCGGGTTCAGCCAGGGCACGATGATGGCGCTGCACGTCGCACCGCGCCGGGACGATCCGATTGCCGGGCTGGTGGGCTTTTCCGGACGGTTGCTGGCGCCAGAGTTGCTGGCCGACGAGGTTGTCAGCCGGATGCCGATCCTGCTGGTGCACGGGGATCAGGATGATGTCGTTCCGGTGCAATCCCTGCCAGCCGCCGCCGAAGCGTTGCAGGCCGCCGGTTGGGAAGACGTGTTTGCACACATCATGAAGGGCACGGCCCACGGCATCGCACCGGACGGCCTGTCGGTGGCGCTTGCGTTCATGCGGGACAAGTGCAACCTCTGACGGGTCAGGTCGGCCTGTCGATATCGGCAAAGACCGGGTTGTGCCGGACAAACGCGGCATGGCTTTCCGGAAAGCGCGCGGCAAAGGTCGCGAGGTGCTGTCTGCAGTCCTCGGACTGCCCCAGCCGGTGACTGAGCCAGATGCAGCGCATCAGCGGGCGTTCATGGTCCGGAAACAGCGCGTGTTTCTGCCGGAACGCCCAATAGGTGGCCGCAAGATCGTTGCGGTTGGTGGCCAGGGTGATGAACAGGTCCAGAAGCTGCGCCTTGCGGGCTTTCGGGGCCGTCCTCAGCGCGGTCCGGATCTCGGCCTGCAGGTCCGGGGCGGCAATGTCAAAGAACCGTTTTCGGCTCAGGATGTCCTCGATCAGCCTGTGATAGCGCTTTTGATAGGCATCGAACGAATAGCCTGCCGCGCTGCGCGTGCTGGCCGCGCTGTAAGCGGGTTGCGCGCGGTAAACCCTCAGGATCGCGCGCGCAATCGCGTCGATATCGCCGGGCGCCACCAGCTCTCCGTTCTGGCCGGGATGGACAAGTTCACGCGGGCCGTAATCCACATCATAGCTGATCACCGGGCAGCCCTGCGTCAGGGATTCGAGCAGGGCCAGACCGAACCCTTCGGTCATCGTGGGGGCCAGCGACATCAGGGAGGACGCGAAGACCTGGCTTGGGTTCGGGCTGTGGCCCTTCAGGATGACGCGATCTTGGCAATTCGCATGGCGGATCAATTGCGCGAGGCGCGCCTCGTCCGGTCCGGTTCCGTAAATGTGGTAATCGCAGCCCGGGATCAGGTGCATGATGCGGGTAAAGGCTTCGATACACTGATGGATCGGTTTGTCGAAAAGGCGAAGACGCGACACCGTGCAGATATGTGCCCGCTCGCCAACTGACCCGAGCGGCGGGTCCGCATAATGCGGCAAAACCTCGACAGGGCAGGCGGGGGTCAGGTCGGCCATCAGCCGTGCCTTGTGAACCTGTGTCGCCGTCACAATGGCGTCGCCGTCAAACTGTTCGATCATCCTGCGCGGGCGGGGCAGGACCGTCCCTTGCGCATCACGGTGGTTGGCATGCAGGAACAGCACCTTTCGTGCCTCGATGTGCTGCGCGAGGTAAACCGTCGTGATCCCGTCCACGAACAACAGGCAATCGGGTGGAAAAGCCCGCGCCACGAGTTCCTTCTGGAACAAAGCATGGTTGTGGTACCGCTTGCCGGTGATGGCACTGTCGACGAAACGGAACGCCCGGTGTTCACTGCGGGTCTGGCAGACGGCCTTGTCGTTGACATACACGGTCTTGTGCGTCAGCCCGTCCCCGAACCGCGCGATGCCTTCGATCAGCGTGCCATCCAGGTATTTCAACCGGACTTCCCGCGCCGGGTCGGTCAGGATCTGCCGCGTGGTAAGCCGCCCGGCAGCGGTGGTTTCGAACGTATCGCGCATGACCGGCACGTCACCCGCGAAATAGGACAGCCGCTGCTTGCGGCCGCCCTTGGCGATTTGCTGGTCCCAATCGGGCAGGGACGGGGCCAGTTCTTCGGGCAGGGACAGATCGGGTGGCAGGCAGAATTCATGCAGCGACCTGTGAAGGATGCGGTCATCCAAAAGCCCGTTGCGTTGCAATTGCGCAAAGGCGATCTTTTGCGCCACGTCATGATCCAGGCTGAGAAGCACCACCTGCGTGGCATCGCGGTCGGCCAGCATGTTCATGCGGCGCAGCACGGCATTGACCTTGCCGCCGCCCACGCTGCTGCCGATGCGCGGCATCATGCAGACGATCGTTGTGATGGGCCTTGGGCACATGCCGGGTGTTGGTCCTTTCAGATCGACGTCCCCAGGTCTCGCCCGGCCAGAGAAAGGCGTTTTGCCTATTGGCCCCGCCAGATCCAACCGCCGCCAAGAATGCGGGAACTGTCGGTTTCATAAAACACGCAGGCCTGGCCCGGTGACACGCCTTCCTCGGGGGTCAGCAGTTCCACCTGCGCCTGCGTGTCGGACACAGGTCGGATGATCGCCTCGCGCGGGGGGCGGGTGGAGCGGACCTTGACCGAGACATGCC
>CAYZAD010000172.1:0-6227 GCA_964476315.1 uncultured Rhodobacterales bacterium | reverse complement strand
GGCGATTGCCACTTTGACAGCTGCGCAGAGGTGGCCGGTGCCATCACCCCTGTTCCGGGGGGCGTCGGCCCGATGACCATCGCCTGCCTTCTGGCCAATACGCTGACCGCCTGTGCGCGGGCCAACGCGCTTGAAGAACCCGAGGGTCTGACGGTCTAGACTGCCGGCGGATTACAGATCGACGGGGATCATGGTGCCGGTGAGGCAGGCGATGTGGCGCTCCTCTCCGTCGGTTTGGGCAAAGACATCGGACGTGACCACGATGAGCCTGCGGCCCGGTTTGATGACCCGTCCGCGCGCGACGAGGGATTGGCCTTTCGCAGGCGCAAGAAGGTTGATCTTCATCTCGGCTGTGACCACTTCTTGCGTTTCGGACAGCAGGGACAGCGCGGCATAACCCGCTGCGCTGTCGCCGATGGAAAAGGTCAGACCCGCATGACCGAACCCCTGTTGCTGACGCGAACCGGGCAGAATGGGTGCGGTGATCGTGACGTGACCGTCTGACGCTTCGACAAGGCGCGCGCCCAGCGTGGCCATCATGGATTGCCGGTCAAAGCTGGATTGGATGCGCGGGAGTATGGTCATGGGCACAGGGGATCACGCGGCGGCGGTCAAGACAAGGGGGCGAGGCGAGTCATCGGGATCTTGCACGGTCTTGGCCCGGTCAGGATCGCCTCTGCTTCTGGCGCCATGAGGCGTGCAAGGGCTGGGTTGTGGCTGTGCAGGCCACCGGTGAAGGCCCCGTATGCGGGCAGGATGAGCCGGGTTTGATCGATCAGGAAGCAGGGCCGGGTGACGTGACGTCCGCGCAGGGACAGCGTGGCCTTGGGATGGTAATGGCCCGAAACCTCACCCGGTGTGGGGGCTGGGCGGGCAATGTGCAGGAAGTGAAGCGGACCGATGGCGATGTCGGCGCGGTGACTGCCGCCCAGGGCAACCGGGCCGGGGTCGTGGTTGCCTTCGATCCAGATCCAGTCGCGACCGGCCTGCAACGTGGCGAGGGTGAGCCGGTCGGCTTCGGGAAGGGTGCTTTGAAGGTCGGGGGCATCAAAGCTGTCGCCAAGGCAAATCACGCGTCTTGCCTGTGTCCCGGCCAGATCGCTGGCCAGCCGCGCCAGCGTTTCCGTGGTCTCATAGGGGGGCAGTTGCGCGCCGCCAAAGCGGGCTGGTCGCGCGGATTTTCCCAGGTGCAGGTCTGAGACCACGAGCAGGTCTTGTGCGGGCCAGAAGAGCGCACCGCTGGCAAGCGCCACGAGACGTTGGGTGTTGAACTCGAAATCGACTGCGTTCATGCTTTGTTCATGCCCTGCGGGCGGCCGCAACACAACCGCTTTTCCGCGATTTACAGCATGGCTGGGACAACCTGGTCCGGCGGGCGGTGGCCATCGGCAAAGGTCTTGACGTTGATGATGACCTTTTCGCCCATTTCGAGGCGGCCTTCCTGGGTGGCCGACCCCATATGCGGCAGCATCACCACATTGGGCATGTTGCGCAATTCAGGCGTGCCCCGGTGGCCGTGTTCGTAGACATCCAGACCGGCACCGGCCAGTTCGCCTGCCTTGAGCATACGGGTCAGGGCGTTTTCGTCGATCACCTCTCCGCGGGAGGTGTTGATGATGACGGCGCTGGGTTTGAGAAGTTTGAGCCGACGCGCATTGAGCAGATGAAACGTGGATGGGGTATGGGGGCAGTTGACGGAAAGCACGTCCATGCGCGCCACCATCTGGTCGAGGCTTTCCCAGTAGGTTGCTTCGAGGCTGTCTTCGATTTCGGGACGCAACCGGCGACGGTTGTGGTAATGGACCTGCATGCCAAAGGCCCTGGCCCGGCGGGCGACGGCCTGTCCGATACGGCCCATGCCGAGGATGCCCAGGCGACGACCGCCCAGACGACCGCCGAGGAAAGCCGTTGGCGCCCAGCCGTCCCAATCGCCCTTTTGCATGACGCTGAGTCCTTCCTGGATGCGGCGCGTGACGCCCAGCATGAGCGCAAGAACCATATCGGCGGTGTCTTCCGTAACGACGCCGGGCGTGTTCGATACGAGGATGCCCCGACTGCGCGCGGTATTGACGTCGATATGATCCACGCCAGCCCCGTAATTCGCGATCAGACGCAGGTTTTCGCCTGCCTGTCCGATGAGGCCGGCATCGATCTTGTCGGTGACTGTGGGCACGAGAACGTCGGCGTGTTGCACGGCCTCGGTCAGTTCGGCCTGGGTCATGGGGGTGTCCGTGTCGCGCAAGGTGACATCAAAGAGCTCTTTCAGCCGCGTTTCGACGGCGTCCGGCAAGCGTCGCGTCACAACAACACTCAGGCGTTTTGATGGCATGCGAAGGCTCTCCCACTTTCCTGGCACGTTTCGTTTTGGCACAGTGTCGCAAAGGCCCGGCGGGTACAAGAACCCGCCGGCAAAAACAAAAAAACCGAGGCATGGTCGATGAGCGGGATGTCAATCCGGACGTGGTTGAGTGGTGTTTTCTGCGCGGTATTGCTTGTGGGGGCGACGGGGGCTGCGCCGGTTGGGGCGGCCGAAAAGGGGTCTGTGACCAATCTGCCTTTGCCTCGGTTCGTGTCGATGAAGGCCAGCGAAGGCAACGTGCGCCGGGGGCCGTCTTTGTCGCATCGCATCGACTGGGTCTACAAGCGGCGTAACATGCCGTTGCAGATCACGGCAGAACATGGCCACTGGCGGCGCGTGCAGGATCGTGATGGTGCTGGCGGCTGGGTGCATTACGCGCTTTTGTCGGGGGTTCGGACGGCGATCGTGGAGGTCGACAGCCTCAACCTTCATGCGCGCCCCGATCCGTCGTCGCCGGTCAACGCGCAGTTGTTGATGGGGGTGGTGGCCGAGTTGCGCAAATGCGAGGTCGCATGGTGCGAATTGTCTGCGGGCGGCTATCGGGGCTGGGCGCGCAAGGGCAGCTTCTGGGGTGTGAAACCCGACGAAACGTTCGAATAGCCTGGCCCGGTCAGGGTGCCGTGGGATGTGTTTCAGGCGGCGTCGTGCAGAAGGATCGCCGCTTCTGAGGCCGACAGGTTGCGCCGCGCATAGGTGCCATAGCTTTCCGGTCTTGTTTCGACTTCGGGCAACATGGCGGCAAGCCGCGCACGGTCTTGAGCGTCAAGCGTGGAGAGCGCGGCGCTTGCCGGATGGAAGCTTTCGGATTCCACGCCATTGGCAAACACGATTTCGTGCTGGGGCAGGAGCATGTGCACATAGGTGACTTCGCGCACCGACAGGTCCACCGATACGCGGTCATGATCCACGAGGTCACGGGCGGCGACCAGCACTTCGGGGGCATTGAACAGGTCGCGGGCCACGGCACCTTTGATCAGCATGCGATGTTCGGGGGAAACCAAAAGGTCTTCGTCCGGCTCATCAAGGCCGAAGACGCCCGCGCGGATGCGGATCGGGCGGAGTTTCGGCATTGCGAAAAGGCGGGCTCCGCTCATGCGGCGGGCCCCCATCCACTGGATACGCTGGCAACCATTGTCCTTGGTCTGAACAAGGTCGCCCTCGCGCAGGTCTTCGATGCTGCGGATGCCATCCGGGGTCAGGATACGGGTGCCCGGGGTAAAGCAGATGACCGCCCCGTCATTTTCGGCGGCGGTTTGCGAGACGGCGTTCGACAGGGATGTGTGAACAATCCACATGTCGCGATCCCTGGGGGGCAGATCGTTCAGGAACATCAGGAGCGGCGGCGTGCGCGGGCCGGTTTCGATCAGGGTAACGGTATAGGTGCGGCCGCCATCAGTGACGACGAAACATCTGTCGGTCAGGGGGAATTCCATTGATCCGGCGTTCTTGACCGCGTCAGGATCAATTGCCTCGCCCACGAGACGGCGCACCATGCGGGCCGCGCGTTTGCGGCGCTCCGCGTCGCCTTCCGCATCGTCAAGACGCAGCAAGCTGTTCGGGCCATCCACCCGCACTGCGTCACCTGTCCAACTCCATGCCGCACCTACCTTCAGGAAATCGGTCGGTGCCGCCTGAAGTGTATCCAGTGTTGTCTGCGACCAGGAGATGACGAACGTGCCGTTGAACACCGTTCCCATTTACCTGAATGCCTGCTCGTATCTCTTTGTTTTGTCTGAGAGTACCGAAGGTGCGGGTGCTTTGCAGGCAAAAATCTGCTGAAAGACCGAGGTATGGCAAAAATGCTTGATGACGTGATTCTTGTGCAACGCTTTGCTCAGGAAAAGACCGCTGTCGGCCTATGCGTTACGCGGCCTGCAGACCTTTGATTTCACCCAACAGCTTTGGAATCTTGGCTTTGAACTTGAAAAAGCCCGCCGTGGCATGGGGCCACGCGCTTTGATCGAATCTCCGTAGCGGTTTGAGCACCGGCAGGGCATGGATGCCGTGCAGCACCTGTGCGGTCGGTCCAACGGGCGCGTAGGGCGTGACGATCTGTTCGGCATCGTGCGCCCGCGCCCAGTCTTCAATGGCGCCTGCATTGCACAGCCCGTGAGTCACGGGGCCCAGCGTTTCGGACCAGCGCGCGGTCGTGTCTTGCATCAGCGCTGTCTTGAAGGCCTGAACCCTGGGCGACACGGCCAGGTGGCTAAGCCCTGGCGTTGCATCAACCGTGGCCGTCGCGACGGGTTCCAGCCCCTTGTCGAACAGCCATTTCGGGCTGAGATCGTCTTCGTGCAGCAAAAGCACGGTGCGTTTTGTCGGATCGAACATGTCGCCTGCCGGGGCCTCCATGCGCGGAGGATGCGGTGGACCCGTCAAGGGATCCGGGTTCGGTGCCAGTTGGTGGATCGGCGAGAACCGGCCTTCGGTGTACTTGGCGATGTTGGACGCGCGGGCCACATAGTTCTTGCCTTGCGTTTGCAGACCGGCCACCCAACGCCAGCTGAGCGTGTTGGATGCGGGATCACCGTCGAACAGGTGACGCAGGAAAAAATCCGCCCCAAGTTCCCAAGGCAGGCGCAACGTGAAGATCCAGATAGAGGCAAACCACATCCGGGCGTGATTGTGCAGGTATCCTGTTTCGACCAGTTCACGCGCCCAGTGGTCAAAACAGTCGATGCCGGTTTCGCCCTTGCAGGCCGCTTCCCATTCCGCGCGCAGGCCTGACTGGGTCTGGACCCTGTCCCAGGCTGCCGAAAGGCCTTGCCGGTACCCGCCCCAAACCGCGGGCCGCATTTCGAGCCACCCTTTCCAATAGGTGCGCCAATAGACTTCCTGTATGAATTTCTCTGCGGAACTGGCCGAAAACCGCCCCAGCACCGCCTCGAGCACGTCTTGTTCGGTCAGGACACGGTGACGGATATACGGCGACAGGGTCGACACCGACTGGTGCCGATCCGGGCCGCGATCGTAGTTGCGTTGCGACGTGTAGTCCCGTGCGGCGCGGGGTACGAAGTCGGCGAGCTTTTCAAGGGCGGCGGTGCGTGTCGGGGTAAACATCTCTGGCATGCTGCGCGAGCTAAGGCCGGTCTTGGCGGCGTCAAGACCGGTGGCCGCGCCCGGCCCCCCTTGCAGCCCCCTAGGCCCGACACTAGTCTCAGGGCAACTCTCACCTGCGGCGCCAATCGGTGGCCGCTTTATCCAGGCAGGCACAGATGCAAGATCCGATTGAAACCTACATGAATCTCGTTCCCATGGTTGTTGAACAGACCAGCCGTGGCGAACGCGCCTACGACATTTTCTCGCGCTTGCTGAAAGAGCGCATCATTTTCATCAATGGTCCGATTCACGACGGCATGAGCCATCTTGTCGTGGCGCAGCTGCTGCACCTTGAGGCCGAAAACCCGAGCAAGGAAATCTCGATCTACATCAACTCGCCCGGTGGCGTGGTGACAAGTGGTCTGTCGATCTATGACACCATGCAGTATATCCGCCCCAAGGTCAGCACGCTGTGCATCGGACAGGCGGCTTCGATGGGATCGGTGCTTCTGGCGGGCGGCGAACCGGGCATGCGGTTCTCGTTGCCCAACAGCCGTATCATGGTGCACCAGCCTTCGGGCGGGTACCAGGGCCAGGCCAGCGATATCATGATTCACGCGGCCGAGACCCAAAAGCTGAAGGACCGGTTGTACGACATTTACGTCAAACATACCGGGCAGACGAAAAAGGCGGTGGAAAAGGCGCTGGACCGCGACAACTTCATGTCACCGGAAGAGGCCAAGGAATGGGGTCATATCGACGAAATCGTGGAAAGCCGCGCCAAAGGAACGGACGAAGAATAAATCGTGATCGGGCCACAATGCCGTCG
>CAYZAD010000171.1:0-6253 GCA_964476315.1 uncultured Rhodobacterales bacterium | reverse complement strand
GCGCAAACTGCATGCGCGACAGCTCGACCAGTCCGATCTCCATGGTGAACTCCTTTTGCGATTAAACTCGTATCTCTGATACGGATTAACGTGGTCGTATTCTGATTCAGAGATGTGTGATTTGATCTGAGTCAAAAACCCGTATTCAGGATGCGGATTATTTGACCTCCGCCCCATCTGGTGCGGCAAGGGGCACGATCCGGTCGGCAAACGCCACTTCCTCGGGGCGGTGGGCCGCCATCAGGATGGCCGCGTCCGGCAGGGCGTCACGCATGCGGTTCAGAACCCGTGCCGCCATCGCGCCGTCCAATCCTTCGGTGGGTTCATCCAGCAGCAGGATCTGCGGTCGCACCAAAAGCGCACGGGCCAGCACCAGCCGCCGCGACTCGCCGCCCGACAGGCCCGCCCCCCTGAACCCAAGCCGGGCGCTCAGCCCGCCTTTGGCGCGCACTGTGTCCGCCAGTTCCACCGCCTGCAAAGCCTCCCACAGCGCGTCATCCGGGGCCGTGGGCGCCGCAAGACGCAGGTTTTCGGCAACGGTCCCCGCGACAAGCGCATGGCGCTGCGGAACCATGGCAATCGCCCCTGTCAAAGCAGCGTCCTGGCACGTGTCCCCATAGCTGACATGGCCGCTGTCCGGCGCAATCTGGCCTGCCGCGATCAGCAGAACAGTGGATTTTCCGCACCCGCTGCGCCCCGTCAGGGCAACCGTCTCTCCCGCGCTGACGCGGCACTGCACCGGTGCGAACACCGCCGTCGCCTGCGCCCCACGCTTCGCCGTCACCCCGTGCAGGACAAGCGGTGTTGTTTGACCGGCGCAGCGGGGCAGGGAGGCTGACGCGGCATCACCACCCAGCAAGGGCACAACGCGCCGGGCGGCAGACCGCATCCGGCCGATCTCGGACAGCGCGCGCCGGACCGGGGCCACAGCTTCGGACAGGGCGAGGGCAGCAAAGACGCCGATGGCCGCCTGTGCCGGGCTGATCTGCCCCGACTGCGCAAGCGAGGTGCCGATGCCAAGGGCCAGCGCAACACTTCCCCACCCGGCGACGTCCAGCCAGAAACCCGTCTGCCGTTCGATCCGGTCGACTGCGGCCTGACCGGCCGACTGATACCCCGCCGCCCTGGTGACACCGGATGCAGCGCGCACCATCTGCCCAAAGGCGATCAGGTCATCCCGCACCGCGATCATGTCGATCAACCGGCTGCGCAAGGCCCGAATCCCGGCCTCGGCCCGGCGGCCCGGCTGTCTTGCGCGCCTCTGCCCGAAAAGGAAGATCGCGCTGGGCACAGCGCCGTATCCAAGCAGGACGACGTAGGCCAGCAGCGGGTGCACCAGCCATGCCAGGGCCGCAGCCGTCATGCCAATGACGGCCAGCCCCGCCAGTCCCGGCAGCAACAGCCTGAGCGCCAGGCCGTCCAGCGCGTCGATATCGGCGGTCACGCGATTGAGAAAGACGCTCGCGCGCAAACGCTCCAACTGGCGATACGGCGCGTGCAGGCGGCCCGCCAACAGGCGCACGCGCAGGCCCGACAGGGCGCGCAGCGTCGCATCATGTGTCGTCAGCCGTTCCCCATAGCGCGCGGCGGTGCGCCCCAGGGCCAGAAAGCGCACCATCGCCGAAGGCGCGAACACGTTGAACACGGTGCCAAGCCCGACCAGTCCCGCAGCGGCGGCTGCGGTGATGAACCACCCCGACAGCGCCAGCAGCGCAACACCCATCGCAAGCACCGTCAGCGACAGCACCAGACCCTGCGCAAAGGCCCGACGCTCGCTGCGCAGAACCATCGCCATGATATGACGCAAGGCGGTCATGCCTGCGCCTCCAGCCGGATATGCCGCTGCATCTGTGCGATCAGACGCGGGTCATGCGTGGCCGCCACAAGCGTCCCACCCTGGGCCACAAAGGTCAGAAGGCCGTCAATGATGTCCTGCGCCGTTTCGGAATCCAGATCCGCCGTCGGCTCATCGGCCAGCAGGATGCCGGGTTTGCCATGCAGGGCGCGGGCCAGCATCACGCGCCGCGCCTCGCCGCCCGACAGGCCCGCGCCGGTTTCGCCAAGCCGCGTTCCCTCTCCGTCGGGCAGGGTATGCAGGATCTGCGCCACCCGCGCCGTTTCAAGAACGTCACCGTCCAGCGATGCGCCGAACCCGATGTTATACCGCAGCGATTGCGCCAGAAACCGGGGCGATTGCGGCATCCATCCCACCGACGCGCGCCACGCATCCGCTGTCCCGGCCGTCAAATCCGTCTGCCCAAGGCGCACCGTCCCGCGCGACGGCGTGTCCAGCCCGGCCAGCAACCGCAGCAAAGAGGTTTTGCCAATCCCGCTCGGGCCGCTGATGGCAAGGCTTTCCCCGGCAGAGAGATCCAGATCGGGAAAGGCGACGTGCACATCACCACGGCTGACGACAAGACCCCGTGTCGACAGGCCCGCGAACGGGGCAGGCGGCGATGATCCCCCCTGTCCCATCAGCGGCAACCGCCGGTCATCGCGCCAGCTCTCAAGTTCGCGGTAGACGGCATCCGCCGCCGATTTGTCATGCCACGCGGCGGCAAGATCCCGCAAAGGTTGGAAAAAATCCGGCGCCAGCAAAAGCAGCAAGACTCCGGCGAACGGCGTCAGTGGCACGCCCCATGTGCCCCAGGCCAATTCGCCCAAAAGGGAAAACCCGACCCAGACCGCGATCATCGCGACACCCAGGGCCGCGAAAAGCTCCAACACCGTCGACGACAGGAAAGCGATGCGCAGCACCGCCATCGTCCGCAGCCGCAACGCGTCCGAGGCGTCGGCGAACCCGTCAACCACTTGTCCCCCGGCATGGATCAGCTTCAGATCCGACAGCGCCGCAAGACGGTCGGCAAGCAGGTCGTTCAGCGACCCGATTTCAGCCATTTGCCGGGCGCTCGCCTCTTTCGCGGCCCAGCCGACCAGCGCCATGAAGACAGGGATCAACGGACCCGCCGCCAAAAGCACGACCGCCGCCGCCCAACTGTACCAGGCGGTGATGGCGAGGATGACAATCGGCACCACCATCACCCGCAGTCGGGCAGGGGTGTAGCGCAAGAGATACGGCCGCAGCGCCTCGATCTTGTCGGTGGCCAGGGCCGCTATGGCGCCCGCCCCGCCAAATTGCGACGGTTCGGTGGTCGACGCCTCACGGGCGGTGATCTCGGCCCGCAAGGCGGTAATCTCGGCCTCTGCCGCGCGGCTCAGAACCTGTTGGGCAGACCTGTTCAGCACCGCCCGCGCAACGCCAAGCCCGGCAAAGGCCAGCGCCGTCAGAACAGGCGCGACCTGAACGCCGCTCAGCAGCGATGACACGGCCCGGGCAATCACCCAGGCCTGGGCCAGCCAGACAAGGCTTGCTGCGACCGACAGCGCACCGCCCAACATGCGGTCCCGATCCGACGGAGTTTCAGGCTGTGCCAGCGCTGACATGAGTGCTCATCCCTTGGGTCACGTCGCCTGCTAGAGCAAAAGGCCGGATTCGGACGTGATCTGGATCAAAGAAAGTGGTATTCATGATGTGAAATATTCGGGTCATGACAAAGGAACCCCGATGCGATTGACCACACGAACCAACCTTGCTGCCCGCACCCTGATGTTCTGCGCGGTGAATGACGGGCGCCTTGTGCGGACCTCTGACATCGCCGAACGGTGCAACGCCTCGACCAACCATATCGCGCGTGTCGTCCAGCAGTTGCAGGCCGAAGGCTATCTCGAAACCCTGCGCGGGCGGACCGGCGGCCTGCGGCTGGCAAAACCGGCGGACAGGATCTCGATCGGTGCCGTGTTCCGCATCTTCGAAACCGACATCCCTTTCGCGGAATGTTTTGACGAAAAGCAGAACACCTGCCCCCTGTCCGCAACCTGCAGGCTCCGATCCTACATCATCCGCGCGCTCGAGGCGTTTTACCACGAACTCGACATGGTGACGCTGGATGATCTAGTGCGGGGCAATTGCGGGTTGATGGACCTGCTGGCGATGAAGCCCGACCTGTCGGGCGGGTGTTCGATGCAGCCATCGGGCGCCGCATCCTCGGCCTGATCGCGCACCGCGCATCCCGTGCCAGGGCTCGGGAAACGCGGCGCGCGCCCGGCTCACAAGGCCCGCGTCGAAAAATACCACGCCTTCGTGTCATACCCTTCGGACAGGCGCGCCTCGGCCGCATCGGTGGTTTGCGGCGTCGAAACGATAACATCCTGACCGGGCGTCCAGTTTTCCGGCGTGGCCACCCCATGCGTGTCCGAGGTCTGTAGCGATTGCACAAGCCGGTAAAATTCGTCGATCGAGCGGCCATTGGTCATCGGGTAATACACCATTGCGCGCATCACGCCCTCGGGATCGATGACAAAGGTCGCGCGCACCGCCTGCGTGTCAGACGCCCCCGGCTGGATCATGCCGTAGGATTGCGCGACTTTCATGTCGAGATCGGCAATGATCGGAAACGGAATATCCACGCCAAAGGTTTCCTTGATCGACCGCACCCACGCGATATGCGCATAGTGACTGTCGATTGACAGGCCCAGCAGTTCTGTATTCAGCGCTGCAAAATCGTCAGCCCGCTTGGCAAAGGCCATGAACTCTGTGGTGCAGACGGGGGTAAAATCCGCCGGATGCGAAAACAGGATCAGCCATTTGCCACGGTAATCCGCCAGCGTCTTGCGCCCTTGCGTGGTCAATGCGTCGAAGTCCGGCGCGGGTTCGTTGATGCGGGGCAGCGGGGCATCTGTGCTCGTGCGGGTCTCTGTCATGTCCTTCATGTCGTTCTCCTTTGTGTCTGATGCGGAAGAGATAGACAGTCTGGTCATATTCTGGAAATTGAATTAAAAGCTGATGGTGATCGAAAAATGCGATAACGGGGACGGCCCATGACCACGCTCCGACAGATGCGCTTTCTGGTGGCGCTGGCCGATACGGGGAATTTCTCGCGCGCGGCAGAACTGTGCAACGTCACGCAATCCACGCTGTCCACCGGCCTGAAAGAGATGGAGGCGCGCCTTGGCGTCAAAGTGGCCGAACGCAGCACGCATTCGGTTCTGATCACCCCCATCGGACAGGCGCTGGCCGAACGCGCCCGCGAGATCCTGGCAAGCGTCGGCGATTTCGAAGCATTGGCACGGGCCGAACACGATGCGGGCATGACCCGGCTGCGCCTGGGGGCGATCCCGACCGTGGGTCCGTTCCTGTTGCCGCGCGCCTTGCCGAAACTGCGCGCCGCACGCCCCCGGATGCAAATCTACCTGCGCGAGGAACTCACGGATCAACTGGTGTCCGGTCTTCTGGACGGACGGCTTGACCTGATCCTCATCGCGCTGCCGCATGATCTGCCGCCCTCGGTCGAAACCGAACTGCTGTTCGAAGACGGCTACAGCCTTGCGGCCCCAAGACAACACCCCTTGGCCAACCTGTCCCGGATCAAAGGGCAAGACCTCTCCGGGCGGGAATTGTTGCTTCTGGAGCGGGGGCATTGCCTTCAGAAACACGCCCTGTCCAGCGTCCCCGGCATCACGTTAGAAGAAGACGCCTCGTTTTCGGCCACCAGTCTTCCGACCCTTGTCTCGATGGTCGAGGAAGGCATTGGCGTGACGCTGCTGCCCAGTCTGGCAACCGATGCCGGCGTGACCGGCGGGCATGATGTGCACCTGTCGGAACTTGTCGGCGCCACGCCGCGCCGTGTCGTTCTGGCCTGGCGTCAAAGTGCTGCGCAAACGCAGGTGTTCCAAGAGGTGGCACAGACCCTGCGCGCCACAAGAGACAGCCTGAAAGCGGCCAGCGACAGGCCCTGGACGCAGGCATGAAAAAACCCCGCCGAAAACCGACGGGGTTTTGTATCAACGCGAGAAAGCCGCGTCTTATTCTTCGGCAGCCGCTTCCGCGCCTTCTGCTTCTTCGCCACCGTCATCGTCGCTTTCCGCAGACCGCAGACCGGACGGTGCCGAGATATTCGCGATCACGAAGTCACGGTCGATAGTCGGCTTGGTGCCTTCCGGCAGCGTGATGCTCGAAATCGTGACTGTGTCGCCGATGTCCAGACCGGTCAGGTCAACGGTCAGCTTCTCGGGGATGTCGCCCGCGGTCACGACAAGCTCGACTTCCGGGCGGACGACGGTCAGAACACCACCGCGCTTGATGCCGGGTGCCGCACCTTCGTTCAGGAATTCAACCGGAATGAACAGGTTGACCTTCGTGGTCCGGCGCAGGCGCATGAAATCGACATGGGTGGGCAGGTCCTTGACCACGTCG
>CAYZAD010000170.1:0-6266 GCA_964476315.1 uncultured Rhodobacterales bacterium | reverse complement strand
GTGGACACCCCCGGCGCCTATCCCGGCAAGGGCGCCGAGGAACGCGGCCAGTCCGAGGCCATCGCCCGCTCGACCGAAAAATGCCTGCAGATCGGCGTTCCGCTGGTCTCGGTGGTGATCGGCGAAGGCGGGTCCGGCGGGGCTGTCGCCTTTGCCACGGCCAACCGGCTCGCGATGCTGGAGCATTCGGTCTATTCCGTGATCTCGCCGGAAGGCTGCGCCTCCATCCTGTGGAAGGATGCCGAGAAGATGCGCGAAGCGGCAGAGGCCCTGCGCCTGACCGCCCAGGACCTGCTGAACCTCGGCGTGGCCGATCAGATCATCTCCGAACCCATGGGCGGCGCCCATCGCGGCCGCGAAGAAACCATCGCCGCCGTCGGCAACGCGATCCGCGCCATGCTCGGCGATCTTGCCAAGGTCAAACCCAAGAGACTCATCGCCCAGCGCCGTCAGAAGTTCCTCGACATGGGCTCCAAAGGCCTGGCCGCCTGACCCATGCGCGCCCTGATCCAACGCGTCAGCGAAGCATCCGTCACGGTTGACGGCGAAGTCGTCGGCAGCATCGGCCCCGGCCTCCTGATCCTGATCTGCGCCATGCAGGGCGATGGCGAGGCACAGGCCGACAAGCTTGCCGCCAAGATCGCCAAACTGCGCATCTTCAAGGATGAGGACGGGCGCATGAACCGTTCGGTCCAGGACATCGGCGGCAGCGCGCTCGTGGTCAGCCAGTTCACCCTCGCAGCCGACACCGCGCGCGGCAACCGCCCCGGCTTTTCCACCGCCGCCGCACCCGAAGACGGCAACCGGCTTTACGAATATTTTGCCGGCCAGGTGGCCGCGCAGGGCGTTCCCGTCGCCAAGGGCCGCTTTGGCGCAGACATGAAAGTGCGGCTGCTGAACGACGGGCCGGTCACGATCTGGATGGATACCGAGGACTGACCTTCGGCGACGCCTCTGGCTTGGCCCGCGCTTTTGCATATTTGGAAAAAGAAGAAGCAGCGGTCCGATGTCCACCCCAGCCAAGGCACCGCTTTCGAGCGAGGCTCTTGGTCAACCCTGGCATGGGGCTTCTCCTTTTACGGTCATCGGCATGCCTGCCTGTACCGCACCGCCAACGATAGCCCGCTCACGTTAACGCACCGTTAATCGAAGCAAGCACCCCGTCCCTTCTTCTTTTCATAAATATGCAAACACCGGATCTGCCACATGTGCGGCGCGGTCCTTGGCGTCACGCCCCCACAGGCCCGAGCCGAAAGCGAATGGCGGGCGCAGCCCGACACGGCCTTACGGTTCGCGCAATGCCTCGCGGGATTTATAAAGCGGCTTGAGCAGGTATTGCAGAACGGTCCGTTCTCCTGTGTGGAGCTCTACGGTCGCCTGCATCCCGGGTCGGATTTCCAGATGCCGCTGGCGGTCGGTCAGCGATGTCCTGTCGACCCGCACCGTCACCTTGTAATGCGCGGGCGCCTCGGGGCGGCGCGGGTCCTTGAAGGTATCGGCAGAAACCACATCGACCCGCCCCTTGAGCGAGCCGTAAATGGTGAAGTCATAGGCCGACAGCTTGATCGTCGCTTCCTGCCCCGGACGGATGCCGGCGATGTTTTCGGGCGCGACCTTGGCCTCGACAAAAAGCTCTTCACCCAAGGGAATGATCTGCAGGATCTCCTCCCCCGGGCGCACCACGCCACCGATGGTGGTGACACCCAGCTTGTTCACCACGCCATGCATCGGGCTGACCAGAACAGTGCGGTTCAGCTGGTCCTGGCTGGCGCGCAGGTTCTGCCGCAGGGTGGCCAGTTCCTTGAGCGTATCGGAATATTCCTGCGCCCGTGCCAGCTCGGTCTGGGTGATGATCTCGTCCAGCCGGATCTGTGCATCCGCATGCGCCTTGCGGGCGCGGGTCACTTCGATCAGCGCGACCACCTTTTTATCAAGCAGGTCTTCCAGCAGGTCCTTTTCGCGCGCAGCCTGTTCCAGCACGCGCCGCGCCCCGTCCGCGCGGGCGTTGAAGTCAAGCTGCCGCGCGGCCAGAAGCGCCTGTTCCGACGCCACCATTTCAAGGCTGCGCTGTCGCAGGTCCGCGGGCACGTCGAACTGCACCAGCCCCGCCATCTCGGCTTCGATCCGCAGGCGGCGCACTTCGAGCGCGGTGATCTGGTCTTCGAGGTCATCGACCGAGGATTTGAACTGCGTGCCATGCAACCTTGCAAGGACATCGCCGCGCATGACCTCGTCACCTTCCTTGACCATCAGCTCGGCCAGGATACCGCCTTCGAGGTTCTGGATGATCTGCGGACGCGAGGTCGAGATGAACTCCCCATCCGCGCGCACGATCTCGTCGATCCACGCAAAGGCCGCCCAGATCAAGAACAGAAAGACCGACGCGCCCGACAGCCAGATCACCATCGACGGCCCGCGCAGGCGGCGGCCCAACTGGGCAGACAGGTCGGTGCTGCTGACAGCCATCGTCTAGGCCTCCTGCCCTGCGCTGCGCAGATGGTTCAGAACCTGGTCGCGCGGCCCATCCACCACCAGCCGGCCCTGCGCCAGAACGGTCGTGCGGTCGGCAAGCGCCAGGATCGGCACACGGTGTGTGGCGACAATCGCGGTGCGGTGCTCAAGCCAGGTGTCCAGCCGTGAAATCAGCGTCTTTTCCAGCGTCTGATCCAGCGCTGCCGTTGGCTCGTCCAGCAGGCAGACATCGGGATCCTGCAACCACAGCCGCGCCCAGCCGATGGATTGCCGCTGCCCGACGGACAGCCCTTCTCCGCCATCGCGGATCGGCAGGTCCAGCCCTTGCGGATGGCCCTTGACGAACGGCCCCAGCCCGGCGAAATCCAGCGCCTCGTAAAGACGGTCGTCGTCGCGCTCCATCATGTTGAGGTTCAGGTTGTCGCGCAGCGTGCCGTGGAACAGGCGCACGTCCTGCCCCAGATACCCCACCGCCCGGCGCAGGTCGCGCATGTCGATCTGGCCCATCTCGGCCCCGTCCACCAGGGCAGAGCCTGAGGTCGGTGCGTAAAGCCCCGCCAGCAGCTTGAGCAGGGTCGATTTGCCCGACCCGTTGGTGCCAAGAATGGCCAGCGTCTGCCCCGGCTGGATCACGAGGCTGGGAATATCGAGCACCGCCGGGCTTTCGGCGTCATATCGGAAGGTGACCTCTCGCAGCTCAAACCGCCCCTCGATCCGGTCGCGGCGCAGGTATTTGCGCGTGGCGCTGCGGTCCTGCGGCAGATCGGCGATCCCGTCCAGCGCATCCAGCGCCGCCTTGACGTTGCCCCACCGCGCCATGATGCCCGAAAGCTGCGTCAGCGGCGCCAGCGTGCGCGAGGTCAGGATGCCCACGGCAATGATCGACCCGACGGTGAATTCCCCCGCAAACACAAGGTAGGTGCCCGCGATCACGGCTCCCACATAGGTGGCCTGCTGTACGCCCTGGCTCCAGAAAGTCAGCGCAGCGGCAAGGCGGCGTTGTTCCGAGGATTTCAGCGCCTGTACGCTGGTCAGTTCTTCCCAGTAACGCGCGAACCGGTCCTCGGCGCGCTGGGTCTTGATGGTGTCCAGTTCTGTCACGGCCTCGTTCAGGAGCCGCGATTGCCGGGTCGATGCGCCCTGCATTTCCTGCGTCAGCCGGATCATCTTGCGTTGCAGGAAAAAGCCCGGGATCACCATCAGGACAGCCCCCGCGATCAGCACCCAGACCACGCTGCCCGCAATCGACCAGACCATCAGCAGGAACAGCACGATGAACGGAATATCCGCCAGCGCACCCACGGTGCCTGCGGTGAAGAACTCGCGCACCGAGGAAAACTCGCGCATGGCCGCGAACAACTGCGAGGGCGACCGCCCGGCGGTGTCGGATCGCATCCCCAACAGCCGGTTCAGCAGGGTCTGTTGCACCCCGGTTTCGATCTGCCGCCCGGCCCCATCCAGCAGGGCAGAGCGCGCAACCTTGAGAAACGCCTCCAGCATCAGCGCCATTCCCGCGCCGATGGCCAGCACCCAAAGCGTGGCCGTGGATTGATGCGGGATCACCCGGTCATAGACCTGAAGCGAAAAGAGCGCCACCGACACGGCCAGCACGTTCGCCACGAAAGACCCCAGCGCCACCTCGCCGAACTGCCGCGTGTGGTTGGAAAAACTGCCCCAGAACCAATGCGTCTTGCGCCCGGTATCCGTATGCGCGTCAACAAGGCTCTGAACCGGTGCTTCGCCCCGAACAAGGATGCCGCTGAAGAAGGGGGCGAACTCGGCGATGTCCACGCGCTCGGTCTTGTCCGGCGCGCCGTCGTCCCAAAGGGTCAGTGTGCTGGCGTCCTGCGACAGGACAAGCACCGCCTGCCCGTTGTTCATCAGGGCAATCGCGGGCCAGTGCCCGGGCGTCGGGTGCGGGACGTCCAGCCGCTGTGCCAGCAGACCCGCCGCCTTGATCCCGGCGATCAGGGCCTCTGCCCCCACCGCGCCGCTTGCGTCCTGATGCAGGCGGATGGCGTCCTGGATATCGGTGGCCACCGTGGTCAGCCCCAGCCGCCCGGCATAGGTGCGGATCAGGTCTGTTCGCGCGACCACCCGGTCGGAATAGCGCGGGGCGCGCGCGGGTTCATTTGCCGGGGCATGCGGTTTGGGCACCATGCGCAGAACCGCGTTTTTCGCACGGCCCGTCAACAGGGTGATGTTGCCTGCACCGCTCAAATCCGTGCTCCATCCGCCAACACGCCAAGGCGTCTGGCGGCATCAAGTTGCGCCCGCGCCGCGCGGAATTTGAGATCGAGTTCCTGTTCCAGCGCCCGCAGGAAGCTTTCGTAAACGCCGACCACTTCCATCACCTGCCGCGTCCCCGCCTCGTATTGGCGCTGGAACAGATCAAGGTTCTGCTTGGCCTGCCGGGTCAGGGCCTCGGCCTCGGTCGCTTGCCGCGTCAGCGCCGCAATCTCGCGCTGGTCGGCTTCGATGGCGCGCGCAGCGATGTCGCGCGCTTCGCTCACCTTGCGATCCGCCGTGACCCGCGCGGCCTCAATGGCCTTGAGCGATGCGCCCGTGCCCAGACCCAGCGGCGCATCGGACCCACCGGTCAGGGCAATGTTGCGGCCTCCGTCGCGCAGGCTGCCACCGACGGACAGCCCCGGCAGATGCTGGGCGCGTTCGACGCGCGCCTGTGCCAGTTGACGGTCGCGTTCGACCATCGCGCGCAGAACGGTCAAGGCTGTCCCGGCAGAGGGCGCCTCCATCCCGCGCAGCCCACGCACACCCGAGAGCGGCGTTGCAGACATCGCATTCAGTTCGCCCATGGCACGGCTGGTCTTTTCACGCGCCGCCGCATCGCGCGCCCGCAAATCCGCCAGTTTCTGGCGAAGCACATTCAGGTCCGAAACATCCGACACGCCCCCCTGGACGCGTTCGTTCATGACCCATTCGAAATGCGCCATGTCGGTCAGCGCCTGACCATACAGATCGGCAGCCGCGCGTCCTTCTTCGGCCTGAAGGTACAGCACCAGACCATCATAAACGCGGTTGTTGCTGCTTTCCGACAGGGCAACGGCGGCCAGTTCCACATCGGCCTTGGCAAGATCACGTTCGGCTTTCTTGCGGCCATTGTCGAACACCACCTGCTGAATCACGAGATCGGCAACGGCATCTCCAAGCGAGGTGAGCGACACCCGGGGCGACAGCGTGGGCCACCAGTTCTTGGACGATGCCTGGGCACGCAGTTGCGCCACCTGCAATTCCGCCTCGGCCACCCGCGCATCTGCCGCCAGCACACCGGCGGCCACCTCGGCATAGGCCGATCCGGAGGTCAGAACAGACTGGCGCGACGCCAGATCGCCGATCACGGCAGACGGCGCACTTTCCGCGTTTTCTGCCGGGGCGGCTGTTTCGGTTGCCCAGGGCATCGCGGGCGCGCCATCGGGCAGGGCCTGCAGCAACCGCGATACGGCCCCTGTGCCGATATCCTGCATCATGCATCCCGAAAGAGCCGTCACGGCAAGCATTGCACCCGCCATCGCCCGTGTTGATTGCCTCATCTAAGTCGAGCCCCCGCCTGTGGCTTTTTGTTTTGTCGGGGCCCGGGCCGCAGTCACGCGCGACCCGAACGTCGCTACGCTTTACACTGTGGACACGCTGGTGATTTCGTCCTCGATCAGGATCGTGGCCTGGCCCAGCTCGTAGGCGCTGTAGCCGGTGCCGTCCTCGGTCACCGACCCGGTGCGCGTCGCACCCGTGATGCGGACGCTGTCATCGCTGTTGCCCAGAACCTTGACCGTGTT
>CAYZAD010000169.1:0-6280 GCA_964476315.1 uncultured Rhodobacterales bacterium | reverse complement strand
TGGATATTGCGCCTTCGCGACGGTCAGGCCGTCTGGCGCGATTGCCTGGCACTTGCACAGCGATAGACCTGGGGACGCATGCAAATGATGCAATGTCTCTTGCACTTGAAACCCCACTCGGGACGGGCGATGTAGTGGCAAACCCGGAAAGGCGTTACGCATGGCACTTCCCGCGCGGGAGCAACTGAAATACTGGGGAATCGCGGCGTTCGTTCTGATCGTGACGCTGTGGTTCCTGGGCGATGTCCTGCTGCCCTTCGTGCTGGGCGGGGCGATTGCCTATTTCCTCGATCCGGTGGCTGACCGGCTGGAACGGCTGGGCTTCTCGCGCGTCGCGGCCACGGCCATCATCACCGTTATCGGCGTTTTCGGCTTTGTCCTGGCCTTGCTGCTCGTGGTCCCGTCCCTTGTGGGACAGGCTGTTGACCTGTTCGAGGTCGCCCCCACGCTCTTTGCCAATCTGCGTGACTTCCTGATCGAGAAATTCCCCGACATCATGGACGTGGAAAGCCCCCTGCGGCAGTCGCTTGTGTCGGTGGGCGAAACGATCAAGGCCCGCGGAGGAGAGCTTCTGAACACGGTTCTGAGTTCGGCCGCAGGGATCATCAACATCGTGATGCTCTTTGTCATCGTGCCGGTTGTGGCAGTGTACCTGCTGCTGGACTGGGACAACATGGTGGCGCGCATCGACGAGCTTTTGCCCCGTGATCACGCACCGACCATCCGCAAGCTGGCCTCTGACATCGACCAGACGCTGGCCAGCTTCATCCGTGGCATGGGAACGGTCTGCATCATTCTGGGTACGTATTATGCCGTGGCCCTGATGGTGATCGGCCTGCAATTCGGGCTTGTGGTCGGCTTCATCGCCGGGCTTGTCACGTTCATCCCCTACCTGGGCGCGTTGATCGGGGGGGCATTGGCGATCGGACTGGCGTTCTTTCAGTTCTGGGGGGACTGGTTGTCCATCGGGATGGTCGCGGGCGTCTTCGTTCTGGGGCAGGTCATCGAAGGCAACGTGCTGACGCCCAAGCTCGTGGGATCGTCCGTCGGCCTGCACCCGGTCTGGCTGATCCTCGCGTTGTCGATCTTCGGCACGCTGTTCGGTTTTGTGGGCATGCTGGTTGCCGTACCCGTCGCCGCCGCCATCGGGGTGGTCGCGCGTTTTGCGGCAAGCCAATATCTGGGCAGCCGGCTTTATCGCGGGCTGAGCGATCAGGACCCCAAGTAAATGCGCGCCCAACTGAGTTTCGACATACCGGCGCGGCCTGCGTTGGGACGCGGCGACTTTTACGTCACCGAAAGCAACGCCGTGGCGATGGGCCTGATCGACACATGGCCGGCATGGCCGTCGGGAAAACTGTTGCTGGTCGGACCGCACGGTTCGGGCAAGACGCATCTGGCACATGTCTGGTGCGCCGAAAGCGGCGCACAGATGATCGCGTCCCGGGACCTTGCGCATGCTGACGTGGCGCGCCTGTGTGACGGTCCGGTCTGTGTCGAGGACGTGGAGCGCGTGGCGGGCGAACCCACGGCAGAAGAAGCCCTGTTCCACCTGCACAATCTTGTTCTGGCAAATGGGCACACCCTGCTGATGACAGCGGCGACGCCCCCGTCGGGTTGGCCTCTGGACCTGCCCGATCTGGCCAGCCGGATGATCGGCACCACGGTCGCAAAACTGACACCACCCGATGACCTTTTGCTGTCGGCCGTTCTGGCCAAGCTGTTTTCGGATCGGCAGATTGTCCCGATGCCGGATGTCATTCCCTATCTGGTGCGATGGATGCCCCGATCCTTTGCCGCTGCCGGACATGTCGTGGCACATCTTGACAAGGAAGCCCTGGGCACGCCCAAGGGTGTCACACGCAGCCTCGCACGTCTGGCTCTTGCAGAGCTTGAATTCCCGGACGAAACCGCGCCAGACTAGGGCAACTGCAACCCTGTCACCCACGTGTCATCTGCCACCGTTAAGGGACGCCCATGAACAGCGCCGACTTTCTTCACGCCCCCCTTCCGGATGCCATTCCGCTTCCGGAACTGGACCCGACCAGCCCGGCACGGTTCGTGAACCGCGAATTGTCGTGGCTGGGGTTCAACTGGCGGGTGCTGGAAGAGGCCGAAAACCCGCGCGTCCCCTTGCTGGAGCGCCTGCGCTTCCTGTCGATCTCGGCCACGAACCTCGACGAATTCTACACGGTCCGGGTGGCCGGTCTGCGCGAACTCGCGCAAGCCGGAAACACGACGCCCGCCGCCGATGGCCTCTCCCCGGCGGAACAACTGGTTCTGATCAATGAGGACGCCCGCAAGCTGATGGCGTCGCAACAGGATGTGTGGGCCTATCTGCGCGGTAAGATGGAAACGTCCGGGATTTCGATCCTCGGCCGGGACGGTTTGCCGCCGGACGATCTGGAGTTCCTCGAGGACGTGTTTCTGAACAAGGTGTTCCCGGTCCTGTCGCCACTGGCAATCGATCCCGCACACCCGTTCCCCTTTATCGCGAACAATGGCTACTGCCTGGCCCTGCAACTGGAACGACGCAAGGACAAGACCAGCTTGCAGGCGCTGTTGCCGATCCCGGCACAGGTGGATCGCTTCGTGGCGCTGCCCTCGACCAAGGATGCGCAACGCTTCATCCTGCTGGAAGACGTGCTGCTGTTGCATTTCGACCGGCTGTTCCCGGGCTACAAGCTCAAGGATCATTTCGGATTTCGGGTGCTGCGCGACAGCGATATCGAAGTCGAAGAAGAGGCCGAAGACCTTGTCCGCGAATTCGAGGTCGCGCTCAAGCGTCGGCGGCGCGGGGAAGTGGTCCGTCTGACCGTATCGACCGGCGCCCCGGCCAAGCTGCGTGAAACGGTGATGCGGGAATTGCGGGTCCGCGATGACGATGTGATCGAACTCAGCGGCATGATCGGCATCGCGGATGTGAAGGAACTCGTCCTTGATGACCGCCACGATCTGCTCTGGCCCAGCTTTACACCGCGCGTCCCCGAACGGGTGCAGGATTTCGACGGGGACATGTTCGCGGCGATCCGGCAGAAAGACATGCTGCTGCATCACCCGTACGAGACCTTCGACATGGTGGTCCGGTTCCTGAACCAGGCAGCCCGCGATCCGGATGTCGTGGCGATCAAGCAGACGCTCTACCGGACATCTCGCCAATCGCCCATCGTCGCCGCCCTGTGCGAAGCCGCCGAAGACGGGAAATCCGTGACAGCCCTCGTGGAACTCAAGGCGCGCTTTGACGAAGCCGCGAACATCCGCCAGTCACGGCGGTTGGAGCGCGCGGGCGCGCATGTGGTCTACGGGTTCCTAGACTGGAAAACGCATGCCAAGATATCGGTCGTGGTGCGCCGCGAAGGCGACAGGCTGGTGACCTATACGCACTACGGCACCGGAAATTACCATCCGATCACCGCCACCATCTACACCGATCTGAGCTTTTTCACCTGCGACGCGAAACTGGGCCGCGATGCGACCAAGGTGTTCAACTACCTGTCAGGCTATGCAGAACCGGAGGGACTCGAAAATCTTGCCATCTCGCCCCATGGTCTGAAATCCAAGATGCTCGAACTGATCGAGAACGAGATCGCACACGCAAAGGCCGGCAAACCTGCGCAGATCTGGCTCAAGATGAATTCGTTGATCGAGGCCGACATGATCGACGCGCTGTACGCGGCCAGTCAGGCGGGCGTGCAGATCGACTGCGTCATACGTGGCATTTGCGGTTTGCGCCCCGGCGTGCAGGGCCTCAGCGACAACATCCGGGTGAAATCCATCGTCGGGCGCTTTCTCGAACATTCGCGGATCATTTGTTTCGGCAATGGGCATGGCCTACCCCACAAGAAGGCGCGGGTTTTCATGTCATCGGCAGATTGGATGGGACGCAACCTGAACCGGCGGATTGAAACGCTGGTCGAAATCACGAATGACACCGTCAAAGCCCAGATCGTCAGCCAGATCATGGCGGCGAATCTTGCAGATGTGGCGCAAAGCTGGGTCATGACCCCGGATGGCCGTTTCGAACGCGCGACATGGGATGACGGCGCATTCGCGTTCAACTGCCACCGGTTCTTCATGGAAAACCCGTCCCTGTCGGGGCGCGGGTCAGCCGGTGCCGCCGATGTCCCTGTTCTGACCCACAAAGACGAATAGTCCGCGATCACGCGCGACCGTTCCGGTGCGGAAGCAGGATAGCATAGAGCGCGCTGTTGATCGGTGCGTCGATCCCGGCCTTTTCGGCCAGCCGAACCGCAGCACCCGACACCCAGTCGATTTCCAGCGGCACACCTTTTTCCAGATCGATGGCCGTCGAAGCCCGCATCTGTGGCGGCATGGTCTGCAAATTGGCCCAAATCTGATCTTCAAGATCGTCGTCCAGTGCAACGCCCAACGCCCTGCCCACCGCGGCGGTTTCCGACAACGCCCCCCGGAACAGATCGCCCAGCTGCGGGATGGTGCGAATGTCGTGCACCGTGCACCGCCCTGCAGCCGTCACACCGGACATGGCGGAAAACAGCACGAACTTTGACCAGACCTCCCGATCGATGTCATCGGTTTCGGGCGCGGCGGATCCGGCAGAGACAATCGCCGCCTGCAGCGCAGCGATCCGGTCTGAGGGCCGGCTGTCGCGTTCTGCAAAAATGAAGGAACTGAATTCCCCGGTTTGCCGGATGATCCCCGGGGCCGAAATCGTGGTCGACACCCGCGCAACGCCGTTTGCCACATGCGACTCCGGCAGGATTTTTGCCAGTCGGTCAGACGCCTCTACCCCGTTCAGGAAGGGCACAACCACCGTATCCGGGCCGATCATCGGCAAACATGCCCTGGCCGCCGCATCCAGCGCATCGCCCTTGACGCCAAGAAGGATCGCATCAACCGGCCCAACCTGCGATGTGTCTGCGGTGGCCATCCAGGGACGCACGGTCTCCCGGCCGTTGGCGGTTTCCAGCGTCAGCCCGTCTTTCAGGATCGCGTCAAGATGTGCGCCCCGCGCAATGGTGGCAACCTCGTGCCCATCCTGGGTCAGTTTCACCGCCAGAAAACCGCCAATCCCGCCCGTGGCCATTGTTGCGATGCGCATGCCGTTCTCCCCGAATTTGTGTCGCAGCCATTGTGCCGGGCATCGTGGTCTTCCCCTGCGACCGGCAATGGCGTTTTACCTTGGCGGTGCGGTGAACCGGATGCAAGCGACGCTTCACCACAGGGGACAGGGCTGAGCTTTCTTGACCTCGCGCGCAGGCTTTGACACGGTGCGCGCAACCTGACCCGGAGGCCCCATGGACGGAACCAGCGACTCCGATCACGACCCGATGGGCCTATTCGGCCGCCCGCTGTTCAACGATCCGAAGGCACGGGCACTGTCGCGCGTCGGCGTGGTTGATATCGGATCGAACTCGGTCCGGCTTGTCGTGTTCGACGGCGCCGCACGGTCCCCGGCCTATTTCTACAACGAAAAGCTCATGTGCGCTCTGGGCGCGGGCATGTCCGATACCGGGCGGCTGAACCCAGAGGGCCGGGAACGGGCCCTGCAGGCGCTCAAACGGTTTCAGGCGCTGGCCGAAGGCATGAACCTGCCCCCGCTGACCGTGGTGGCCACGGCGGCGGTGCGCGAGGCCGAGGATGGGCCAGAGTTCCGCGAGGATGTTCTGCGCGAAACCGGTTTGCGGATCTGGGTGATCGGCGGCGAGGAAGAGGCGCGGCTGTCGGCACAGGGCGTTTTGCTGGGCTGGCCCGGCAGCTACGGCCTGGTCTGCGACATCGGCGGGTCGTCGATGGAACTGGCCGAGATCGCCGGTGGTCGCGTGGGGCGGCGGATCAGTTCGAACCTCGGCCCCCTGAAGCTGCGCGACCTCAAGGGCGGGCAGAAAGGCCGCGACCAGCACATCAAGGACGTGATGGGCCGGCTTGCCGATCACATGGGGCCCCAGCGGGACCGGTTGTTCCTTGTCGGCGGGTCCTGGCGCGCAATTGCGCGGATCGACATGTATCGGCGGGGCTACCCGCTGCACGTGCTGCACGAATACCGGATGGACAAGAAATCGGTCAGCCAGACCGTCAAATTCATCAAGTCGAGCGACCCCGAAGAGCTGCGCCAGGCCTGTGGTGTATCCAGCGCCCGGATGGACCTCGTCCCCTACGCGGTCGATGTTCTGAAACGGCTGGTGCAGACCTTCAAACCCAAGGACATCGCCATCTCGAGCTATGGCATCCGCGAGGGGCTGCTCTACGAACAGATGCCGCAAGATCTGCGCGACCGCGATCCGCTGATCGAGGCCTGCCG
>CAYZAD010000168.1:0-6374 GCA_964476315.1 uncultured Rhodobacterales bacterium | reverse complement strand
AAGCCGGCCTTTCGGCACGTGCTTCGGTGCATGTCGGGCCTACTGCGTCGCAGTCATCAGAACACGCTGCAGGTAGGCGGTCTCTTGCGGATCATATGCGTTGCCGTGTTCGTCGACCAGATCGTGGAACCAAACTGACCGATCCGCGACACCGCCGTGCTGCACCACCAGATCGGCTGGCCATGGCAGGTAGGTCTGCGTTCGCCCCTTGACGAGGCCCCATTGAAAACACCCCACATTTCCAGAGCGGAACACGGACAACTGGTCGTCGATCCTGCTGCCGACAGGCCGCGCCATCCATTCCGTGCACAACATCGGTCGGCCAAGCTGCGAAAGATGCGAAATGAAGCGCTGAACATTCGCGCTGTCCCAATATGCGTGGAACGTCACGATGTCTGAAAGAGACAGCGCAGCCTGATCGATTTCGGTTTGATAGGGATCGTCGTCAGACCCGGGGAGCGGGGTCACCCATGCAGCAACTGTCAGCGGCTGTTTCGGGCACTCTGACCGCGCCCAGCCAAAGCTGTCTTGCATCAGGGCGAGGCTTTGGTGTGAAAAGTCGGGGCAGTAGGTCTCGGAACTATCGGGGCCAAACACCATGCGATTGCCGGGTTCATTGTAGAGATCCCAGAACAGAATGCGGGTGTCGGACGCAAAGGTCCGGATGATCGTTCGGACATAGGCCTCATAGCCGTCCCATTCCGAACCATCGAGCAAAGCCGCACGCCCCGGGCTGGCGACAGCGCGGCTGTTGTGGACCTCTGGAATGGGGTCGGGCTGCGGGCCGTAGATCGGTTCTGAGCCACCAAAGCCGCAATCATCGAAGAAACACGGAACGGTCAAAAGGCCCAGATCGCTGGCTGTCGTCATCAACCAGTCAAGCCGGTCGACAAGCCCGTCGCGATCATGCTTCCAGACAAGATAGTGGAGATTGACGCGCAACGCGTTGAAGCCAAGGTTGGCGGCCCAGCCCAGTTCTCGTTCGATTGTCTTTCGGTCAAAGGTGTCCTTGTGCCACATCTCCAGAAAATTCACGGCCGTGGAGGGCAGGAAATTGAAGCCGCAAATCCAACCGGTTTGAGCCCACCAGTCCAGCGCTTGCCGGGGCGTCCAACGTGTCACGATACTTCTCCCTGGACGAAACGATGACGCCGGTCCGAACCATCCGGACCGGCGTGGGGTCTTAACGGTCCAGCAGGTCCTGAACCTCGGCTTCTGCATCGGCGAGGGCCACATCCACGGCCTTGCCCGTCAGCCAGATCGCCTGCAGTTCGCGATTGAGAACGTCCTGAATGGCGCCGTAACGTTCGGATGGCGGCGTGTCGCGTGCGATGGCGGCGGTGCCGGTGTACTGGTCACGATGCGGCAGGTTCGCATATTCTTCGCTTTCCAAAACGGAAGTGCGGACGGCCATGTGTCCGGTACGCGCCCAGTCGATATTGTGGTCGTTGATGAAGGCCAGCACTTTCATGGCCGCAGCGCGCCGCTCTCCTTGGAGCGACGATGGCATCGCCCACATATGGCTGTCCGCCCAGGTCGCACCGGTTTCGAACAGGGTCGGAAAATCGGCCACGTAGTAATTGTTCAGCGCAACCTCGGCTTTGGCGGCCTCGGCGCTGTAGAAATCCACCACCCACGTCCCGTTGACAAGGATGGCAGCTTCCCCATTCAGGAAAGCCTGCTGGCTGTCGGCATAGTTGAGTTGTGGATTGGCCAGCCCGGCATCGAAAAGCTGTGTTATCGTGGTCACGGCATTGCTGGCGGCATCGTTGTTGATCGTCGCGGTGTCCCCGTCAAAGATGTTGGCATTCTGTTGCCACATCAAAGCCAGGACGAGGCGCACACCGATCGGGAACTGCGCAAAGTCGGCAGCCAGGTAGTCCTGCCCGGTTGCGTCTTTGACCTTCTGCGCGTGCGCCAACAATTCTTCAGGTGACGAGGGCAAGACAGGCGCGCCGTTCTCCACCAGTCCGGCGGCTTCCATGAGATCCATGTTCACGTGCCAGAGGTTGGCGTGGAAATCCATTGGAACGCCATAGATGCCACCCTCAAAGCTGACGGCTGCCAAAGCGTTTTCAGACCAGTCGGACGGATCGATGCCTGCAGCCTCCAGATCGCCAGAGATGTCTGCAATCGCGCCAAGCCCGGCAAACTCGGGCACCCGGTGGCGGTGCATCACGTGCACATCCGGCGGCGTGCCGCCCGCGTAGGACGCCTTGATCTGATCGTAGTAGTTGCCCCAATCGGTCGGCAGCGTCGTGATACTGATGCCATCGAGTTCGGCATCGGCGGCGTTGATGATCGACTGGATGATGCAGGCCTCACCGACGCTTGCCTTGGTATCCGTGCCCGCGTCTTCACAGGCACCGAAAAAGCGGCCCAATGTGACCTCTTGTGCCGTGGCTCCGGTGACAACCGTGGCGGCGACGGCGGCGCCGATGATGAAATGTTTCATGTCTCTCCTCCCTTTATGGGGCGCGGCGGCCCCGGTTTATCCCTTGGTCCCGCCAACGGTCATGGCTTGCACCACGTACCGCTGGAAGATCAGGAACATGACGACGACCGGAAGCGAGGCGATAACGCCAGAGGCCATGACCCGGCCCAGCCCTTCCGATTGCGCGAAGTTCGATTGGATGCTCGCCAGACCCAGCGTGATGGTGAAGACTTCCTGCCGTTGCGCGCTGACGAGCGGCCAAAGGTAGTCATTCCAGGCATAAAGAAATGTGAGGATCGCCAGCGTCATCATTGCCGGGCGCGCCAACGGCAGCATGACGTACCAGAAGATATGCAGCCAGCCGACGCCGTCCAGCCGCGCCGCTTCCTCGATGTCCCGCGGGATCGCCTTGAAGAACTGCATCATCAGGAAGACACCGATGGGCACCGCCATACGCGGCAGGATCAGCGCGTGATAGCTGTTGTGCCACCCGAGGTCCGCGAACATCGTGTATAGCGGGATGAAGACGGCCTGCTCGGGCACCATAAGGCCGATCAGGCACAGGATGGTGATCACGCGCTTGAATGGAAAGTCCAGTCGGGCCAGCGCATAGCCTGCGGTGGTGGACACCAGCAAAACACCAAGCGTCATCCCAATGGCCACGATCAGCGAGTTGAGGAACCACATCGGCGTTTGTCCGAATGCGAACAGCGCCGCGTAGTTTTCGGCTGTAAACGGGATCGGGATCAGGCCGAAAAAGGTGGTAGAGGTCGTGCGGGCCAGCACCTCGTTCGGTTGAAAGGACAGCGACAGCATCCAGAGTGTCGGCACCAGCCAAAGGAAGGCCGGGATCGCAAGGCCAGTGACCAGCCAAAGATAGGCGCGGCTCATCGGTTATCCTCGCGGCCCAGAACGAATTGCAGGATGGAAAAGCCGCCCATGACCAAGAAGAGGAACACCGCCATGGCGCTGGCACGGCCCAACTCGCTGTCACGGAAGGCAGTCTGGTAGATATAGCGCACAAGGACCTGCGTGGTGTCGTTCGGGCCTCCCTGTGTCATCAGGTGCGCCTGTCCGAAGACCTGGAATTGCAGGATCACCTGCAGGACGATGACCAGGGTAATCGTCCGCTTGAGGTTCGGCAGCGTGATATACCAAAACGCCTTCGCCCCGGTCGCATTGTCAAGCGCGGCCGCCTCGTAAAGGTCTTTCGAGATATCTTGAAGCCCGGCAAGGAACAGGATCATCGCGATCCCGAGGCTCCACCAGATCGTGGTGATCACGATGGCAGCCATGGCAAAGCGCTCGTCCGTCAGCCAGACAATGGGCGATCCGCCGAACGCCTCGGTAATATTGGCGATCAGGCCTTGGCGCGGCGAGAACATGATTTGCCAGATCAGCGTGACCACCGTCACCGACAGGATCTGACTGAGAAAGAACAGCGTCCGGTACACCGTCATCGCCTTGGTCTCGCGGTTCAAGGCGGCGGCCAACAACAGGGCGGCAATCGTCACGCCAGGGACGGTCCAAGCCACGAAGACAAGCGTATTGCCGACGGTCGGCCAAAAGCGGCGGTCGTACCAACGGCCCCCTTCGCCGGGATGAAATCCGGGGAGGACAAAAAGCAAAACCGACGCTGCGCCCAAGGCGACAGCCGTGACCTTGCTCACCCGGTTCATCCGGCGAAGGAAGACAGTTGCCCCCAGACCGATCAGCCCGAGCACTTGCAATATGGGACTCGCGAAAGCAGCCCAGGCGATGTTCCGCCCCCACATGACGCGCTCATAGTTGCGCAGCCCGACATATTCCTTGGCGTCCGGGTTGAAGGCGACGGCAAGCAGGTTCCAATCATGCAGGGAAATCCAGATGCCGCGAAAGAAAGGATAGACCAGAAACAGCGCATACGTGGCCAGAAACGGCAGCAACAGAACAAAGGCCGCCTGCCCTTCGGTCATCCGCCGCTGCGATCTGCGCGCTGTGGGCATCTCCCCTCCCGGAACACTGAGTGCGAATCTTGCTCAATCGCTTGCTAAAATTTATTAGCAATATTTATTAGCACTGCGCAAGCGTGTACTGTGCTGCCATGAACGACCGCCCACAAACCCCGTCACCTCGCATCACGATGAAAGATATCGCGCTCAAGGCGGGCGTATCTCAATCCACCGTGTCCTTTGTTCTGAACGGTCAGGAAAACATGCGGATCAGTGAAGAGACACGGAAGCGCGTGACCGATGCGGTGGCCGAACTGGGGTACCGGCCGCGCGGCGCAGGCCGACCGCCAAAAGATGCTGGCGTGCGCGTCATCGGTCTGATGCTCGACGAGATCGCCACAAGTCCCTTCGCGGCAATCTCCATCGAAGGCGTGCAGGAAACGGCCTGGAAAGAAAATGTTGTGGTCGAAGTCGTCATGACCGGTGGCGACAAGGAATACGAAGCTTCCGTTTTGCGCAAATGGGCCGCTGATCGCGTGGAAGGCGTTGTCTACGGCTCGATCCTGACCCGAGAGGTGACGCCACCCGATACCCTTGCGAAACATCGCGCCGTCTTGCTCAACTGTTACGAGGCACAGGGGCGCGTCCCGTCCGTGGTTCCGGCAGAGCGCCGTGGCGGAGAGGCCGCAACCCGTGTGCTGATCGAAGCAGGCCACCGGAAGATCGCCTTCATCACCGGGGAAAACTGGATGGAAGCCTCGGACCAGCGCCTCGAGGGGTACGAACGCGCCTTGAGACAGGCGAATATTCCGGTCGATCCAAACCTGATTGTCGAAGGCAACTTTCTACCCAGTGGCGGACGCTCTGCGACGCTTCGGCTTCTGGATGGACCAGTTCGGCCTGACGCCATCTTCTGCGCCAACGACCTGATGGCTGTCGGGTGCTACGAGGCTCTCAAGGAACGCGGCGAGCAGGTTGGCGAAACCATGGCCGTGATGGGCTATGACGACCAGGAAATCGCTCAGCATCTTTCCCCCGCACTATCCACGGTGCTGCTGCCGCATCGGGAAATGGGAAGCTGGTGTGCGCAAGTGCTCCTGTCCCAGTCAGAAAACCAAAAAGACCAAGTACGGATGGAATGCCCCGTTGTTGTCAGACAATCGCACAGAAAAACCTGACGCGCCGGCACAGCGTCAGTTTTGGCTGGCACGGCAAACATAAAACCCGAATATGCATACCATCGCGATGGCATGTTTCTCGGGCAAGTAGTTGGGTCTGAAGACGATGCCGCGCCCCAAGGTTTGCACCGCTTTGATCCCCCAGAAGATATTGACGCGGCCCCGGCAAAAGATCTCCGCCCTCAAAACTAGCCGAATAACGAACGCCACCTGTCATCCATGCCATCGCAAGATGCGCCGTCGGTGAACGCCTGACCATGCGGTTTCAGCCAGGCAGCAATGACCTGATCCTCGGCATGGGACAGCGTCAGCGGGCTTGTGCCGCTGCGGAATGGCTGATCACTGTGATCAGGTCCTGACGCCGGCACAGGGTACCGAACGACCACAGCCAAACGCGTTTACCGGTCGGTGTTGGGGCCCAGAGACATGAGAATGCAACCAACAGCACAAGTGCTTAAAGTCGACTCGACGTCCTATTGAAAGCCAACCCGCTCGTGGTTGGCAAAGGCGTCATGCTATCAAACTGGTTTCAATCAGCCCCCCGGCGCCAGTGATGCACGACAACCTGAAGACGTTTTGCATCTCGGGCGGCAGCTTCAATCAAGTGCCCGAATTGGGCGTCTTGTCATGCCGTTCAGCTTGTGTTGCAGGATCGCGATCCCTGCGGTTAGGGTGATGCACACGGAGGACCCATGGCAGCCTTGACACCGGACGAACCCCTGCAGACGTTTGACGACCAGACATGGCGCGACGTGGTTGCCGCCATGGACCGGACATATTCCGAACTGGTGGACTATCAGGAACGGCTCGAGGCGCAGAACCGCGAACTGG
>CAYZAD010000167.1:0-6417 GCA_964476315.1 uncultured Rhodobacterales bacterium | reverse complement strand
TCGGCGACCGGGCCGCCCGCCTTTTTCCATCCGCCGAAACCATCGCTGATGTGACGCACGTTCGGCAAACCCATCTCTTGCGCGGTTCGGGCTGACAGCGCAGAGCGCCAGCCGGAAGCACAGTAGAACACGATGTCCTTGCCGCTCTGGAATTGCGGTTTTGCGTAGGGGCTTTGCGGATCGATCCAGAATTCGAGCATCCCGCGCGGGCAGTGAAACGCGCCGGGGATCATACCGTCACGCTCAAGCTCTCTCGGGTCGCGCAGATCGACGAACAGAACGTCGTCGCGTCCCAGAAGCTCCATCATCTCCGACGCTGGCGCGTGCGCGACAACGTCATTCGCCGCAGCGACCATATCCTTGACCGATTTCACGGGGCACCTCCTTGATGTCGTGGGACCATACTTTGGGTGAGAGAGAACACCTCTCGACCTCTGGGGTCAATCGTGGCAGAGCCAATATGCACAAAACCTTGTCAGGCGGGTCGATGACCGAAAAACCCAAGAAACCGAAGAAAGCGCAGCACGTGTTCACCCTCGTCGTCGAGGTGGGCCGCAAATCGGGGGACGGTTTGCCCAAAGGCGCGACAGGTGCCGGTCTGATGTGTTTTGCTGCCGGCGTGGATGAAGCGGAAGCCGTCCGCGAGACCGTTGCGATCCTCAAGCAGGCCGACATGGCACCACTGGACGTGACCGGATACGGAACGGCCGAAGACCGACGCGCGCTTGGGCACGAGATTGGCGAGGACGAAGCCCAACTGATGCAAAAGGCCCTGGACGAAAACGCCGTCATCGTGGCGGACGTCACACCCTATTTCGACGACGAAACCCGCTAGGCAGCGCGCGCTTCGGCCAGCGAGATGGCTTCGAACGATCTGAGCACCTGGTAGCCCGCGCGGTGATGTTCCGGCAAATGGTTGCGCGGCGTGCCCGCCAGCAGCGATGCATCGAGCAGGGTTTTGTCACGCCGCATGCGCCCAAGATACAGCGTTTCCAGTGCAGCGTCAGGGATGCGCACCGCATCATGGTGCGGCAGAAGAACCTGATGATAGGTCACGAAACGCGGCGCCGGTTCAAAATGGCCAGCATATCCGTTCACCAGCGCCGAGGCCGGGATCAGAACCTCTTCGCGGCCAAAGAGATATTCCACTTCGGGGCCGCTGACCAAAAGCCTCTGGTGACGCGAGACGACGACATCCTGCGTCAGACCGAAATAGGGTGCGCGCAGCCGCACGGGGCGGAACGATCCCAAGGCAGGCACGTCGCGTCGAATGGCCTTGAGCACGGGAACCAGCTTGCCACTGGCGGCGCGCAAGACGTCCCCCTCTTTGAGCGTTGTCGCCAGGCGCAGGCCCTGCGCGGTTTCAAGCGCAACTGACGGCGACAGCGTCGGCATCGGTCCCACCGGCTCAATGGCCGTGGACAGGGCAACAAAGATGACATCCGGGTCAATCTCGGTCAGGCCCTGTGGACGGGTCAGCGCCAGCAGATCAGCCAGCAGGGGGACATGGTTCATCGCAAAATGGCGGATCAGAACATGTTCGGTCTCGGGTCGGGCCACGATCAGGCGGCCCCGTTTGTCAGACATGTCCCAGCTGATTGTCACCTGCAGCGTGTCGGTCCGCGCCTCGCGACCGCGCTCCACGACTTCGTGCACAACGGCATCGCCCTGCGCCATGACAAGCACCACGCTGCCGTGCGGTGTGCACATCAACGAGAAACTCGCCGCGTGCGCGCCGGTGCATTTGTACGACAGAAGCGTTTGCGGCCGCGCATCCGGCGACAGACGGGTTTCCAGCAGGATCGAGCCTTTGGGCACACAGGCGCGCGGGCGTTTTCCAGAAATGTCATCGACATCTTCGCGCAGCCAGGGTTGGCGCGTGCTGCAGTCCAGAAGGGAAAACCAGCTCATGCAACCGCTCCGAAAAGAACTTTGACTTCGTGTTTTTTCAGGATTTGACGCGCCGCATGGCCGTAGCCGTTGCCGGTTTCCAGATCGAGTTCGGGAAAGAGTTGCGAAATCTCTGCGACGACCGCGTCTTCGAAGGCGTCCACGGTCTGTGGTCCGGGAAGGAAGCTTTCTGTGGCAAGCCCGTTTGCCAACACGATCTCGTGCTGGTCAAAGAGCAGGTGCACATAGGTGACGCTTCCGCCTTCGCAGGATGTGACGTTGCGATCATCGATCAGGTGCTTTGCCGCGATTAGAACCTCTGGTGTTCCAAAGACAAGGTCGGCACGTGGGTTGGACACAAGAACGCGATGCTGTGGGGACAGCATCAGCTTTGCATGGTCTCCGAACGTACCGGCAGCGATGCAAACGGGCGCATAGGTTCCGATAGCGGCAACGGTGCGCTGGCCGATCCACCTGAGCGGTTGCAGCCCGCGATCCAACGTCCAGACAAGATCATTGGGGCGCAACTCCTCGACAGGGCGTTGCCCGGTTTCGGTTTGAATGAGCGTGCCCGCAACAAAGCACGGCACGGTCGCAATCGTGACAAAGCCGGTATCGATCTCTCCGGTGCTGCTTTCCACTTCGTAGGTGAAGTTGACGGTTTCAAAGTCACCGTCTGAGGTGACCGCGAACGTTCCATCCGCATTCAGCGTCACAATCTGACCGGTGCTGAGCGTGACACTGTCCCCGGCCGTCACGGCAATCCCGTTGATATGGGTGACCGTCAGCGTGCCGCCTGTCACATTGGCATCGTTTGCCAGGACATCCAGCGTCCGGGTGCGATCCGTGAACATACTGATCGCGTCTGACTGGGCCACCAGAGTTGTCTGAACCGAGTCGCCCGCAATCAGCAGGTTGGAATCGTAATTTGCATCGGCCACGTCGGCGATGCCGATCCGGATGGAGTTCACTTCGCCGGGGATCACGTTCATTGTCATCGTCAACGTGAGCGTGAACCCATCCATTTCGGTGTTGTAATCGTCACCTGTGTTGTCGATGAACAGGTTGACGTTTTCAGTTGTGTTGAGGTTGGCGGGATCGACATCGCCGTTGCCGGCTTGAATATCCACCTGCTGTCCATTGATCCAGACACCGACAAAATCCTGAAAGACTGAATTCGTGAATTCCGGGTATTCCTCGGAGGAAAAGACGAACCGCATGGTCATCAGGTCATTGTCAGGAATGAAGTCCACATCCAAGAAAGACGCATCAAAGGTGTTCGCACCTGCCGCTGCGTTGAAGTCCGCGTTGTTATTGGGGCCGTTCGAGTTGGAGGTTGTCGAACCACTGGTGTTCGGGTCACCCGAGTTCTGCGTGAAGTTGTTCACCCGGCCCGTCGACAGGATCACGCCCGTGTCGCTGGGTGTCACGTTGGGTGCCAGTGCATCGCCGTTGGAATAGATCGCGGACGACCGGTTGTCGCCGGTGTAGCTTGCGCTGACAACGGTCACACCCGACCCGAAGATGGCTTCGGCCATCTCGGTCGCGTTCGCATTGGTGTCGTAGTCTAACTCTGCTCCGGTCGCCATGCCTGCCTCGCAAAATACCAAGGCATACGGCCCACATATTCAATTGCCTGTTACACCCGCCCGGTGTTTTCACCGTGACCTGTGCCCTGTGGAAATCCGCCTGCCTTCAACTTTTTATTGCTTTCCACCTATCATGAACCCGCTGGCGTTGTCATCTCTGCCGCAGTGACAAAGCCCGGCTTGTTGTCCCGGGTTGCGCTTTTTTCGTCACATTTGCCTCTGGCGCAAGATAGCGCTAGCCAGTGTCAGATCCCTGAAATGAGGTTTCCATGTTTGATACAGACCCCGTCGATCTGACTGCAGCCTTGGTCAAGTGCCCGTCGGTGACACCGGAAGAGGGCGGTGCGCTGGTCCTTTTGCAGACGCTGCTGGAGGACGCGGAGTTCGATTGTATCCGCGTGGATCGTGGTGGCATTTCCAATCTCTTCGCCCGCTGGGGCGCCAAACGGCATCCGAAAACCTTTGGTTTCAACGGCCACACGGATGTGGTGCCGTTGGGCAACCCGGAAGACTGGACGATGCCCCCATTCGGTGCCGAGATCAAAGAGGGCTACATGTACGGTCGGGGGTCTACCGACATGAAATCCGGCGTTGCCGCCTTTGCCGCCGCCGCCGTGGACTTTGTGCGGAACACGCCCCCGGACGGGGCCGTGGTTCTGACCATCACCGGAGACGAAGAAGCCGATGCCTTGGACGGAACCGTGGCGCTTCTGGACTGGATGGAGAGCGAAGGCGAACAGATGTCCGTCTGCCTGGTTGGAGAGCCCACCAGTCCGAACCACATGGGCGAAATGATGAAGATCGGGCGGCGCGGGTCCATGACCGCGTGGTTCACGACCACCGGGAAACAGGGACATTCGGCCTATCCGCACCGCGCCCTGAACCCGATGCCCGCCATGGCGCGACTGATGGATCGTTTGTCCTCGCATGAACTGGACCGGGGAACAGAGCATTTCGATCCATCGACCCTTGCCGTTCTGACCATCGACACGGGCAACCCGGCGACCAACGTCATCCCGGCCGAAACGCGGGCCTGCGTGAACATTCGCTTTAACGATACGCATACCGGCGCTGAATTGTCGGACTGGTTGCGAAACGAAGCCGCACAGGTGGATGCAGATTTCGGGACGACCACAACTGTAAAGATCAAGATTTCAGGCGAAAGTTTCATAACGCCGCCCGGCCCCCTGTCCGATCTTGTGGCCGGGGCGGTCGAGGCCGAAACCGGTGTCACGCCGGACTTGTCCACAACGGGCGGGACCTCGGACGCACGGTTTGTAAAGAACCATTGCCCGGTTGTTGAATTCGGACTGGTCGGCAAGACGATGCATGCCGTGGATGAGAGGGTTGAGGTGGCGCAGATCGTGCAATTGAAGCGGATTTATACGCGCATCCTGCAGGAGTATTTTGCAGCATGACCGTTGAGATTTCGCGGGTGACAGACCTGGCGGACTGCCTGGCGATCCGCCGGACCGTTTTCGTCGAAGAACAGAACGTGCCGATCGAACTGGAACGCGACGCGTTGGACGCCACGTCGACCCATCTATTGGCGCGGGTCGATGGCGTGGCGACGGGCACAGCGCGGATCGTTTTCAAGGGCGACACCGGCAAGATCGGACGCGTGGCAGTCCTGAAAGACGCGCGCGGAACAGGCCTCGGGGCGGCGCTGGTGCGCGCTTGTCTGGATGAAATGAAGACGAGACCCGGTATCGCTCGGGCGGTTCTGGGCGCGCAACTGGACGCGTTGGGCTTTTATGAAAAGCTGGGGTTCACCGCCTATGGTGACGTGTTCGATGATGCTGGAATAGATCACCGAATGATGGAATTGCGCTTCGACACCTGACGGGGTGCGTGATACCCCGGTAAGCATGAGCAAACTGCCGACAAAAAGCGATATCCTTGACTGGATTGCCGCCAACCCGACACTCACTGCGAAACGCGATATTGCCAAGGCTTTTGGCATCAAGGGTGCTGCGCGGATTGACCTGAAGCGCCTGCTCAAGGAACTTGAGCATGAGGGGCACCTCGAGAAGCGCAAGAAAACATATCGCGATCCGGATCGTCTGCCGCCGGTAAGCGTGTTGCAGGTCAAGGCACCGACAATCGACGGGGATCTGTTTGCGCGGCCGCTGGAATGGCACGGTGAAGGTGTGGAACCCATCGTTTTGATCGTGCCGCGCGCCAGTGACCCGGCACTTGGCGAAGGCGACCGCATCCTCGCGCGGATGCAGGTCGTGCATGAGGAAGACCACAATTACGAGGCCCGCCTGATCCGCCGTATCGGGACCAACCCGCGCAAGGTGGTGGGCATCTTTGCCAAGACCTCGGAAGGCGGGCGGATCAAGGCTATCGACAAGGGCTCTGACAAGGAATGGATGGTTGCCCCCGACGCAACCGGCGGGGCCAGGGATGGCGAATTGGTCGAGGCGGAACAGGCCGGACCGGCGGGGCGTCTGGGCCTGCCACGCGCGCGCATCACCGAACGGCTGGGCGATCCTTCTGCCCCGCGTGCCGTGTCGCTGATCGCCATTCACCAGCATGGCATCCCCGACAGTTTCCCTGACGACGTGATCGCCGAGGCGGACGCGATGAAACCGGCGGGTCTCAAGGGCCGGACCGACATGCGGGACATGCCGCTGATCACCATCGACCCGGTGGATGCCCGCGACCGCGACGATGCCTGCCTCGCCTATCCTGACGATGATCCGAAGAACGAAGGTGGACACGTGATCTGGGTCGCCATCGCGGATGTGTCGCATTACGTCACGCCGGGTTCTGCGCTGGACCGCGAGGCTCGCAAGCGCGGCAATTCCAGCTACTTCCCTGACCGCGTGGTACCGATGCTGCCCGACCGCCTGTCGGGTGACCTGTGTTCGCTGCACGAAGGGGTGCCGCGTGCCTGTGTGGCGGTGCGCATGGTGATCGACGCGCATGGCAA
>CAYZAD010000166.1:0-6469 GCA_964476315.1 uncultured Rhodobacterales bacterium | reverse complement strand
TCTTCGGCGAATACCGTGGCCCGACCGGCGTGTCGAAATCGGTGTCCAACAAGACCGAAGGCCTCGACGACATCCGCGAAGCAGTCAACGCGGTCAGCGACCGTCTGGGCCGCCGCCTCAAGTTCCTTGTCGGCAAACCTGGCCTCGACGGCCACTCCAACGGGGCTGAACAGATCGCCTTCCGCGCCCGCGATTGCGGCATGGACATCGACTACGAAGGCATCCGCCTCACCCCCGACCAGATCGTCACCGCCGCGCGCGACAACGAGGTCCACGTCGTTGGCCTGTCGATCCTGTCGGGCAGCCACATTCCGCTGGTCGAAGACATGATGACCAAGATGCGCGAGGCGGGCCTTGGGCATATCCCGGTGATTGTCGGCGGCATTATCCCCGACGAAGACGCAAAACGCCTCAGTGCGATGGGCGTGGCCAAGGTCTATACGCCGAAAGACTTTGAATTGAACGCCATCATGATGGATATCGTGACACTTGCCGATCCCAAGGCCGTGGCGGCAGAGTAACCCCGTCACGTTTCAACGACGAACATTTTACAACCATTCGAAGTGAAAAGATCTGATTATGTATCGACACATGACTGCTGCACTCCTTTCCGTTTTGCCGGCAATGGCCATCGCGGAAACCCAACTTGAACGTCTCGAAGACCTTTCAGAGCGCATGAATGCAGCCGTGTTCGATGCCATGATCCGCATGGCCGAAAACGAAGGCGCCAATCCCGAACCCTTGCGCGCGGCGATTCCGGATGGAACCTGGGATGACGCCTATCGCGAAGCCGGTGCCTGTATGCTCGACCGTTTCAACACCGTCACCACGGCATCTGAAATCGATCGAATGCTCGACACGATGGAAGTCGCGATTGCGCAAATGGCAACAACGAACCTTGACGAAATCGGGGACGAATTCGATTTCCTTCCAGAGGGAGTCACCGAAGACATGTCCGTGCAGATCAATATGGAATGCGGAATGACAGAGCTCATGATGCAGCGCATGGAAGACTCGGGGTTCACAGCGGCAATGATGCAATCGATGATGGAAAACTGACGCAAATCAGCGTCATACCGGACCCACCGCGGCGTCACGCCAACCACACATTCACGTCAGAAGACAACCGGAAGCGTCGTTTTCACGCTCATAAATTGCATTTTGCAAACAATAAATTGACACCGCCGCGCGGTAGAGTATCCCGCTTCTTATTCGTAAAAGAATAAATGGAGAAACCCCATGGGTGTAGACGTCGAATCGATGTCTAAAGATGAGCTGAAACAACTCATCAAAGACGCGGAGAAAGCGCTGAAAACGCTTGAAGTCCGTCGCCTCGCAGAGGCCAAGAAGGCTGCTGAAACAGCCGCAAAAGAGTATGGCTTTTCCTTGGACGAACTGTTGGGCGGAAGCCCGAAAAAAGGGTCCAAAAGCGCTCCCAAATACGCCAATCCAAATGACAAGAGTCAGACCTGGACAGGCAAGGGTCGCAAGCCGAACTGGGTAAACGACGCCCTCGCGGCGGGAAAATCCCTGGAAGATCTGGCAATCTGAGATGACGATCCATATCGGAGCCAAACCTGAAGAGATCGCAGAAACGGTATTGCTGCCGGGTGATCCCTACAGGGCGAAATGGGTCGCACAGACCTTTCTTGATGACGCCTCGCTCGTAAATGAGGTCCGCGGAATGCTGGGTTACACCGGCACGTGGAACGGGCATCGCGTCACCGTTCAAGGCTCCGGTATGGGAATGCCATCCCTGTCAATCTACGCAAACGAGCTGATCCGGGACTACGGGGCGAAAACCCTGATCCGGATCGGCTCATGTGGTGCCATGCAGGACAAGGTCGCCATTCGTGATGTGATCCTCGCAATGACCGCCAGTTCCCTGTCGACCCCGTCGGTGGGTATCTTCAAGGAATTGAATTTCGCACCATGCGCCGATTACGGGCTGCTGCATGCGGCGGCACAGGCCGCAGAGGCAAAAGGCGTCACCACGCATATCGGCGGGATCTATTCCGCAGACGTGTTTTACGATGAACGCCCCGATCTGAATGAAATGATGACACGGCACGGAATTCTGGGCGTCGAAATGGAAGCGGCGGAGCTTTACAATCTCGCCGCACGGCATTCTGTCCGCGCCCTGGCCGTTCTCACGGTGTCCGACCATCTGCTGACCGGCGCGGCGCTGCCCTCCGAAGACCGCGAAACCAGCTTTGGCGACATGGTAGAGATCGCGCTGCGGGCCGCATTCCCATAAACGCCGCAATCTGACCCGTATTCCTGCCGCAATCGCCCGCCAAGACGGTCGCATGAATTACATGATCGGCCTCTACGTCCTGTTGACATCCCGCGTGCCCCTGCCCGTGAACACAATGCTGTTCGGCATTGCAACGCTTTCGGCATACACGCTCCTTGCCCCGCATTACGTCGCCTTCTCCGAAGCAGGCCTGATCCTTCCGGTGCTCTGCGCGGTTTTCGGGTATGTGGTCGTCGTCGGGTTGAACATCCCCGCAACGGCGGAACGGTTCGAACGCGAAAACGGCCGGGTGATCGGCCCTCGCCACTTTGCCGCGCCCTTCGTGCTCTGCACCATCGCGGTGTTCGCACCAAGCCTGGAATGGGCGCAACACACGATCAGCCTCCTGCTGGGGGCAACGGCCCTGATCTTTGCGCTGTTTTCATGCTTCGGCGAAACGCTGCGCCTCGATGAAACCAACTGGGACGAGGCCAAGCGCAACGCGGTGAACTGGCATGTGGCACGGCTGGTCGCCCTTGTCCTCGGCAATGAACTGGTCGCCCGCACCGGCGATCCGTCCGACTGGATCGTCGCCATGTGTCTTGGCCCGATCGCGCTGCATTACCTGATGTACTGGACAATCATCATCACCGATCCGCATCAAAGCGAAAACCCGGATTACTGGGGGGATTGAACCCTACCGCCCGTGGCTGCGATCATAGCCGTTGGGTTGCGGCGGATGCCAACCGTCCAAGGCTGCATCAGGCGCCTTCAGGATCTCCACCCGCAGCGGATAACACGCAGCCACGTCGCTGGAATGCTCGGCCGAACAATCACCTCCCGGACAGGCCGACAATGCGCCCAACAGATCGATCTCGGCGAAAAAGGTCAGATGATCGCCGGGGCGCACGGGGCTGGCTTTCATGAAATACTGCCCCGTATCCCGCGTGAACCCGGTGCACATGAACACGTTCAGCACGTCGTGCACATGCGGTTCCGCCTCGGCCAGCCCCAGCCCGGTCGCATCCGCAAGCGCGCGCGTCAGGTTCGAATGACAACAGTGATGGTATTGCGCCCCCGTCAACAGGTTGCCGGTATAGGGATCACATCGCGTCCCGATGACGTCATGAACCGATCCGCCAAACCCGTCGATTCCGTACCAGTCCAGACTGTCCTCGACGATGGTCGCCATCGGGCGCAGGTTCGGAAACGACGACCAAAGCCGCTCCCCGGTCGTGACATGCGTTCCGTGCAGGGCCCGGGTTTTTCCGGAATAGAACCGCTCTGACAGGTCATCGGCGTTCCAGAGGTTCAGATCCCCGACCTGCGCGCCTTCGACACTGACGATCCGGAAAAAGCCCCCCGCGGGCACCCGAAAGGCACAGGCCTCCCGCGGCGCGGCTTGCACGCTCTCAACCACCTCTGCTGCGGCCAGGGCCCGCCGGTACATGCCAAGATCCGGTTTCGGCAACGTGTCATTGGGATAACAGATCACCGGGGCAACCGCCCGTCGGGCCTCTGCATCCGCGGGAGAATGGGACATGGCGTGCTCCTTGGATTTGGCCAAGTTGAACGCACAATGCCCCTGCGTTCAAGCTGCATTGGCATATGCAGAGACCTGAGTATTTTTCAAAGAGAAGAAGCCGCAAGGCGGTCCACCCCGCCGCACCCCGGCCTTGATCGGCTCTCAAAAGGTGGGGGCGGGGCTTCTCCTCTTGCGGTCATCGGCTCTCCAGCCTGTACCGCATGCGCAGTCAATCGAAACAAAATGAACAAAGCGTAAAGGCCGCCTGCTTCTTCTCTTTCAAAATACTCAAGAAAAACCGGCGCATGCGGTGCTCGCAAGCGCCGGGTTCAGTCGTCAGATCGCGATCACGTCCAGCGGCGGGAAGCCGTTGAACCCGACAGACGCATAGGTCGATGTGTAAGCCCCGCAGTTGCGGATCACGATCCGGTCGCCCGACTGCAGGCCCAGCGGCAATTGCACCGGCTGCTTCTCGTAAAGCACATCGGCGCTGTCGCAGGACGGACCCGCCAGAATGCACGCACCGGTCGGCTCGTGGTCACGGTCGGTGATGAACTGGTACCGGATCGCCTCGTCCATGGTTTCGGCCAGGCCCGAGAACTTGCCAATATCCAGATACACCCAGCGGTGCAGGTCGGTGTCCGACTTGCGCGATACCAGAAGCACTTCGGCAGCAATCGCACCGGCTTCGGCGACAAGGCCGCGACCCGGCTCTGCCATGATCTGCGGCACGTCGCCAAAGCGGTCATGGATCTGGCACATCACGTCCGACGCATAGGTCTGCGGCGCATCCAGTTCCTGACCGTAGAAGGCGGGGAACCCACCACCGATATTGAGCAGCGACAGGTCAAAACCGTCCGCCTTCAGCCCGTGCCAAACGGCAGCGACCTGATCCAGTGTCTCGCCCCACATCTCGGCCCGGCGGGTTTGCGAGCCCACGTGGAAGGACAGGCCAACCGGCTTCAGACCCAGATCGACAGCCAGACGGAACAGCGACGGTGTCTTGTCCAGTGCACAGCCAAATTTGCGCGACAACGGCCAGTCGGCCTGCAACGATCCAACGATCAGGCGGATATAAACCTCGGCCCCCGGCGCGTGCTGCGCCAGCTTGTGCAGTTCTTCTTCCGAGTCGGCTGCGAAATGGGTGATGCCCATCTCATGCGCCCAGGCAATGTCCGACGGGCGTTTGATGGTGTTGCCGAACGAAATGCGCGATGCATCCGCGCCCGCATTCAGGCACATCTCGATTTCGGCACGGGATGCGGCGTCAAAGTTGCTGCCCATCGCCACCAGCGTCTGCAGGATTTCCGGTGCCGGGTTCGCCTTGACGGCATAGTGGATACGGGCACGGCCCAGACCCTGAGCCAAAGCCGCGTATTGGCGCGCAACGGCCTCGGTGTCGATCACAAGCGTAGGGCGCTCGAACCGGTGGCTGAGGATGAAAGCCTCAGCACGGGATACAGATGCGGATTCGCGGGCAGAAAGCCCGGTTACGTATGCGTTCATTGGTCATCTCCAATAGACCCGGCCATTCCGAATTATTCGGCACAGACCGCTCAGTTCTTTCAGAGACGTTACCGTCGCTACGTAACCGCGTGGGTGCAGGTCCTGCTTGCCCACCTCGCCAGAGGCGCGTGCGTTGGCGTCACTAATCGCGCATATGGAGTCGAATTTGAGTCGGTGCAATAGAAATTTGTCGACGGATCACATTTTTTCGGAGGGATCGTTTTCGCGCCGCAAACACAGCAGCGGGCTGTCCTCCGATACGGTCTCGGCCCCGCAAAACGCACAGCGCCACTGTCCCGGCGCAGTGCGTCGCCACCGGCATGCACGCGTCAGCGTCGTCGTCTTGCGCCGCCAGTAAAGATAGGCCAGCACGCCAAGCAGGAGAAGGATCAGAAGGATGGGCATGGGTCAGGCTCCTGGCCTTTCAGCATGTGACATCAATACAACGCAAGATGCCCCGCCAGCCCCAGCATGAAACCCAGGACGGCCCCCATCGGTGGCCCCCATTTGCGTTTCAACGGCACCCGGGGGGCCACATCCTCGAACAGAAGGTAAAGAATACCACCGGCTGAAAACAGCATGATCCCGCCCAGCACGCCGGGCAGTTCCGACAGGACCAGCAATCCGGTCAGGGCCGCCAGCGGTCCGACGGGCACCATCGCGATGAATATCCAGATCAGGTTCGGATGGTGCCGGTCCGCCGACATTTCCCGCCACGCGTTGAACCCCTCGGGCAGGTTTTGCAGCGCGATCAGCCCCGCAAGCAGCAGCGCGATATCCGCCTCGCCCACCAGCATCGCACCCAGGGCCATGGCCTCGGGCACGTAATCCAGCATCATGGCCAGAAACTGGGACACGCTGCCCTGCCCTTGGGACAGATGATGGTCGAGCATCCCGAACACCAATCCGCCCGCCCCGAAAAGGACAAGCGCCACAATCGGACCCACCCGGTCTGTCCCTTCGGGTACAAGCACAAGCGCAATCGCGGAAAACAGCGCACCACCGCCGAACGCGATCACCGAATGGCGGAATTCCTCAAGCATCCATCCCGGCAGCAACCGGTCGACCTGTGCCAGAAATGCGCCAGCCGGGATCGCAATCCCGGCCAGCGTGGAAAACAGAATGGCTTCTGCGAAAGTGCTGGTCAAAGCGCGTTACACGTGCCGTTCGACCATCATCTTCTTGATCTCGGCAATCGCCTT
>CAYZAD010000165.1:0-6486 GCA_964476315.1 uncultured Rhodobacterales bacterium | reverse complement strand
ACCTTGCGGGCATGAAGGACAGCAAGATCATCGTCGCCATCAACAAGGACGAAGAGGCACCGATCTTCCAGGTCGCCGACTACGGGCTTGTGGCAGATTTGTTCGATGCGGTTCCTGAACTGACCGAAAAGCTCGGTTAACGCACCGACACAGACATGAAAGGCGCGTCTCAAGCAGGCGCGCCTTTGTCATTCCTGGCCTCCCGGGCAATCAATTCGACGCAAGCCCTTCAATCCATCTTGCAGCGCCGGGTCGCAACAGCCATGGTTGCACCGCATAGAACGGAGCAATCGGATGGCGGTCAATTCAATCGGTGTTGTCGGTGCAGGCCAGATGGGCAACGGCATTGCGCATGTGATGGCGCTTGCCGGTTACGATGTTGTTTTGAATGACATAAGCGCGGACGCCTTGAAGAACGCAATTGACGCGATTCAGCGCAATATGGACCGCCAGGTCAGCCGCGAGAAAATCACTCAGGACGCGCGCGATCAGGCCTTGGCACGCATCGTGACAACGCAAGACCTGCCTCAACTGGGCAAGACCGACCTGGTGATCGAAGCGGCGACCGAAGACGAAAGCATCAAGCAAAAGATCTTTGACGGGCTTCTGCCGCATCTGACGGACACAACGATCCTGACCTCGAACACCTCCTCGATCTCGATCACGCGTCTTGCCAGCCGCACGGACCGGCCGGAAAAATTCATGGGTTTCCACTTCATGAACCCGGTGCCCGTAATGCAGTTGGTTGAACTGATCCGCGGCATCGCGACCGATAAAGAAACCTATGAAACCTGCCTTGGCGTGGTTGAAAAGCTGGGCAAGACGGCTGCCTCTGCCGAAGATTTTCCTGCCTTCATCGTCAACCGCATCCTGATGCCGATGATCAACGAAGCCGTCTATACGCTTTACGAAGGGGTCGGCAACGTGAACTCCATCGACCAGTCAATGAAGCTTGGTGCAAATCACCCGATGGGCCCATTGGAGCTGGCCGATTTCATCGGGCTCGACACGTGCCTTGCGATCATGAACGTGCTGCATGACGGGTTGGCCGACACCAAGTACCGCCCCTGCCCTCTGCTCACGAAATACGTTGAGGCGGGCTGGCTTGGACGCAAGACTCAACGCGGATTTTACGATTATCGCGGCGATACACCGGTCCCGACGCGCTAGACCTCGTCAGCAAGCGCCATCGTGATTTCTCGAAGTTTGGCGACGAATTCCCGCCCGCGCCCGGCATAGCTGGCCACCATCTCCGCGCTGATCGGTTCGCCCACAACCGGCTTTTGCGGCTTTCCGCACGCGTGGATCACTTCGTGGATCAACAACCCCTGCCGGATGGTCGGGGAAAGCTGGTTCGCAATCTGGTAGGCGCGCGAATTCTGCCCCGGAAAAAACAACGGCACAACGGTCGCCCCGGACCTTTGAATGAGGTTCGCCGTGAACGGGTTCCACGTCCGCTCGATCGCGCGTCCGAACATCGCGTCGCTCGACGCCACGACACCCGATGGAAACAATGCAATGACACCGCCCTGCTTGAGATGCCCCATCGCCCGGCTTCGCATCTCAAGGCTTTGTTCGCGCGCATCTTCCTCATGTGGGAAGGGAACCGGGATCATGAATTCCTCGATCTCCGTGACGCCCGTCAGCAACGACCGGGTCAGGATCTTGTAATCCGTCCTCACCCGACCGATCAATTCGGCAAGAATCATGCCATCCACCAGACCATGCGGATGGTTGGCCACAACAACCACCGGCCCGGTCTTGGGGATGCGGGCAATCTGTTCTGCCGGTGTGTGCAGGGGGATATTCATCAACCCAAGCGCCTGCCCCCAGAACGCCTGCCCCTCGGCAGGACCCATGCGTTCAAACCGCCGCACCAGCCGCAGCAGCGGCAGCTTGCCGGTCATCCATTCCAAAGTCCGAATGGTGTTGGCTTTCCAAGGGTTTGTGAAGGTATTGGCGTAGCTCAGTTTGCGTTTGTCATACGGCACGTCCGCGGGCGGAATCGGGCGCGCGGTGCTGGTCGTGTGAGTGTAGCTGTCAACCATGGGCAGTGATACGTCCTGTTTCCGGTTGCCTGTGCTGATCGGTCGATCAGCAGCCTTCCCCAAAGCGATCCGCCACCAATGCCTCGATTGCGGTGGCCAATGCCTCGGCGTCGGGGCCAGAGGTCTGCACCTCAATAAAGGTTCCTTTGGAAGCTGCCAACATCAAAAGGCCCATGATGCTGTCGCCAGAGGCGGTCATACCGTCCTTCTGCACCTCGGCGCTGGCGTCAAACCCTTCCACAACTTCAACAAATTTGGCTGAAGCGCGGGCGTGCAAGCCTTTTTCATTGATGATTTCCAGAACGCGATGCGCCGTCGCCGACATGTGAACAGGCCTCCTCACCCTTCGTGGTCAGGCGCTCTGATCTAAGGATACGTTCTGGCTGTCAATGTATTTCCGTCCGGCTTCCAAGGCGGCGCGCACCGCCTCGGGCACGGATTTGTCGCGGCTCTTGGCCAGTTTGATCAGCATGGGCAGGTTCGCACCGTAGACGATCCGACGGTTCTGCGGCTGGCAGGCACGCAAGCTCAGGTTCGATGGCGACCCGCCGAACATATCGGTCACGATCACCACGCCCTGCCCTGTATCCACCTCATCGGCGACGGCGCAAATCTCGCGTTGCTTGGCATCGCGGTCATGATCGGCGGCAATCGATATGGCCGCCATCCCCGGCTGACGCCCCACCACATGTTCCACCGCAGCCAGATATTCCTGTGCCAATCGACCATGGGCGACGATCACAATACCGATCACTGGTTAACCCTCTCGCCTGTTGCAGCACCCGTACCGCCAGCCTGTACGCCGTTCTGTCGCGCCAGTTCCTTATGCGCTACAGACACCCGCCAGCCCCGATCCGCAAGGGTTGCCGCGATGGCTTCTGTCACCACAACCGACCGGTGCTGGCCGCCCGTGCATCCAATGCCAACCGAGACGTGGGCTTTGCCCTCGTTTTCGAACTCAGGAAGCAGAAACGACATCATGTCGCATATCTGGTCCGCAAACGGCGCCAGTCGAGCGTCCTGCCCAACAAATTCCTGCACATCCCGGTCCAGCCCGGTCTTGCTGCGCAACGATGGCTCCCAGTGCGGATTGGCGAGGAACCGGCAGTCGAACACCATATCCACCCCTTGCGGGATGCCGCGCTTGTAGGAAAACGACTGGAGCGCCACCGACAAATTCTGCGCGGACTCGTCAAGGAACCAGCGATACAGCTCTGACTTCAGGTCATGCGGGCTCAGGTTGGAGGTGTCGATGACGATATCTGCGCGCGCTTCAAGCGGTTTCAAGAGCGCGAGTTCCTGTGCGATGCCGTCCTCCGGCGATTCCGCCGGCGTGAGAGGATGCCGACGGCGGGTTTCGCTGTACCTGCGGACAAGCACATCCGACCTGCAATCGAGAAAGAGAAGGGTCACCTGGCAATCGTCGCGGGCCACAAGATCGCTGTGAAGTTGCACCAGCCGCGCAAGTGAAAAATCGCGGTTGCGCACATCGATCCCAAGCGCAACCGGACGATCCAGCGCCTGCATGTCCAGCAAGCGCGGGATCAGGCGCAACGGGATGTTGTCAATCGCCTCGAACCCGACGTCTTCAAGCACGTTGATCGCGGTCGCACGCCCGGCTCCCGAAGGACCGGTGACCAAGACAACGCGGCTTTGAGAACTCGCTTGTGACATTTTTCTCCGTGAGCAGTCCTGCAAGGTCATCACCTGCCGGCCACTTTAAGATATTGTATAATCGCCGCAGGAAAATGCTGCGACGCAACATTGTGAAGCAGCGGGAACTTTTGGTCAAAGTATGTGATGACACGCTCCGGCGGCATGCGGTCGGTCTCGGTCTCATCCAGTGTGACCACCAGCCCCAGGGTCGCCTCCGGGGTTGCCTCTGCATGCAAAAGCCCGACGCCCCTTGCTTCGATCAGGCCGACCAATGGTGTTGGGCAGGTCACGACAACCGCGTTGTCTCGGGGTTCCAACAGAACCTGGTCATCCGCGACCAGCGTTGCACCACGCGCCATCATCTCCAGTGCGAGTGACGATTTTCCCGTCCCGGACGCGCCCAGTATGAGAACGGCCTTCTGATCCACTGCTACCGCCGTTGCGTGCAGTCGGAGGCTGTCCGGGCGCTCCATGAACGCGCTTACAACGGCAGACCAACGACGAACCGGGCCCCCAACGGTTCAGATGTGGCATCCGCTTCTGACGGACGAATGTTTTCCGCCCAGATGACACCGCCATGCGCTTCGACGATCTGCTTCGAAATAGCCAGACCAAGGCCCGAGTTATTGCCGAAATCGTTCTCGGGGCGTTGCGAATAGAAGCGCTTGAAGATCTTCGTCAATGCCTCGTCCGGAATACCCGGACCGGTATCCTCGACCACGATCAGCACCCGGTTGTCGCGGCGGCGCGCCCAGATTCGGATGGCATCGCCATCTTCGCAAAAGCTGATCGCATTGGTGATCAGGTTCACGAAAACCTGCGCAAGCCGCGCTTCGAGGCCGTGCATCATGATCGGCTTGGGCGGCAGATCCGATATGAATTCGATCCCGTTGCGTTTGGCGTCTTCGCCGAGGAATTGCGCGATGTTGCCCAACATCTCAAGAAGATTGAATTCGGCCTCTTCCTCTTTCACCAACTCGCTGTCCAGCCGCGATGCGTTGGAGATATCACTGACCAGCCGGTCAAGCCGACGCACGTCGTGATCGATCACGTCCAGCAATCGGTCGACCTGATCCGGACGCCGCGCAACGCGCAACGTCCCCACGGCCGACCGCAAGGACGCAAGCGGGTTCTTGATTTCATGCGCCACGTCGGCCGCAAATTGCTCGTTCGCGTCGATCCGGTCATAAAGGGCCGCCACCATACCGCGCAAGGCACCGGACAAGCGCCCGATTTCATCAGGGCGCGCCGTCAGGTCCGGAATGCGGATCCGGCCTGATGCCACATTCCTGCGGTTGCGGTCGCGGCCAATTTCTGCGGCATCCGCAAGGTTCGATATCGGGTTCGATATCGTGGATGCCAGCACCAGGCTCAGCCCGATGGAGACGAGTGTCGCGATCACGAACATCTGAAGCACGTTCTCGCGTTCGACCCGCACGGCTGCATCGATCTCGGGGGCATAGCTGACAAGCGCCACGGTCCCCGCCACACCGCTTTCCACTTCGATGGGGCTTAACGCGGTGAACACCGTTTCGCCATTCGGCCCTTCCGAACGGTCCACACGGGTGATGAACGGGTCCGTTTCCTCGATCTGGCGGCGCAGGATGTCTTCAAGGGTCAGCGGACCAAGCGGCTCTTGTTTCTGAAAGACGGACGACACGCCCGACCACACCGTCAGCAGGAAATCAGAGATGACCGTCGGCTTTTCCGGCACACCGATCTGGCGCTCCGTATCAAGGCCGCCATCGATGTCACCGACAAGAAAACGCGCGGCATCAAAGACAAAAACACGCAAGCCGGGGCGGACGTCAATGTCTTGCAGGACCTTGCCGACGTCGAGTCCTTCCCCGGTGCCAAGGTTCACGGTCACGGCGCCTTCGGCCTTTGCCTCGAAAACATCGGCAATCAATTCGGCCTCGATCTCGACCGACTGTGTCTTCTGCTCGGCCAGCGTGTCCCTGGACGAGTTCAGGAACAGGATTCCCGCAACCAGAAAATTGAGGGCCACAAGGTTGAAGGTGATGATCTTGCGCGTCAAAGGAGAGCGGTTCAGGGAAAACAGCCCACGCCGTTCCTGACTGTTGCGCACTTCTGACTCAACAGTTTTGTCGGGGGCGACCCAGTCGTCCCCGAGCACCACATCTGCATCTTTGCGCCCGCCACCCTTGGTGGCACCCGCGCCCTCAACCAGTGCCATGGTTACTCTTCGTTATATCGGTATCCGATCCCGTAGAGCGTCTCGATCGCCGAGAATTCATCATCGACGCTGCGCATCTTCTTGCGCAGGCGCTTGATGTGACTGTCGATCGTGCGGTCATCGACGTAAACCTGATCGTCGTAGGCCACATCCATCAACTGATCGCGCGACTTCACGAAACCGGGGCGTTGTGCGAGGGCCTGCAGTAGCAGGAATTCCGTCACCGTCAGCGACACATCCTGCCCTTTCCAGGACACCGAATGGCGCAGGGGATCCATGGTCAACTCACCACGGATCATCAGCTTGGCTTCTTCAACCTCACCACCTGCAGCGTCACCCGCCACGGCATCCTGCCGCCGCAACAGCGCGCGGATGCGTTCGACAAGCAGCCGCTGCGAAAACGGTTTCTTCACATAGTCGTCGGCCCCCATGCGAAGGCCAAGAACCTCGTCGATCTCATCGTCTTTCGACGTCAGGAAGATGACCGGCATCTTGGATTTCTGGCGGACCCGCTGCAGCAGATCCATACCGTCCATCCGCGGCATCTTGATATCAAAGACGGCCATATCCGGCATTTTCTTGTTG